>NZ_JBSWYF010000003.1:0-451403 GCF_056160945.1 Tenacibaculum sp. AWR4_210 | reverse complement strand
TAGCAGCAACCGCACCATGTACCACAGCAGCAACGGCTCAGGTAGTGGTAAGCGAGCAGGCTTTACCAAATGCGGGAACTAACGGAACACTCACCATCTGTGCAGGAAGCACAGTAACATCGGCACAGTTATTTGCAGCCTTAGGCGGAAGTCCAGCTACCGGCGGAACTTGGTCACCAGCATTAGGCGGCGCTAATACCTATACATATACAGTAGCAGCAACCGCACCATGTACCACAGCAGCAACAGCTCAGGTAGTGGTGACTGATAAATCATGCATAGCACCGGTAGCAGTTGATGATACGGAGGTGGGTATTGTAGGGACCCCTGTATCAATTAATGTTACAACTAACGATTTTGATCCAGATGGTACTATTGCTGTTAATTCTGTAAATCTTGTAACAGCCGGCGCAATAGATACAAATGGAGATGGCTTTAATGATACTTTGGTTGTTCCTGGTGAAGGAACATGGACAGTATCGACAACGGGTATTTTGACATTTACTCCTGAAGCAGGATTTACAGGAAGCCCAACAGCTATTAACTACACTATTGAAGATAATGAAGGTAATGTATCAAATGTAGCAACTGTAACCGTAAATATGCAAGTAGATACGGATGGAGATGGTATTGTAGACAGTATAGATGTAGATGACGATAATGATGGGATTCCAGATACAGCAGAAGGAACTGGAGATACTGACGGTGATGGTGTTCCTGATTATTTAGATTTAGATAGTGACAATGACGGTATACTGGATGTAGATGAAGGTGGAAATGGAGCATTAGACACGAATGGCGATGGAGTAATTGATGCTAATGACACTGGATATACAGATACAAATGGTGATGGTCAGGCCGATGGTTCGGTAGATACTAATGAAGAGCCAGATACTGACGGTGATGGTGTTCCTGATTACAAAGATCTCGATAGTGATAATGACGGAATTAATGATGTCATTGAAGATGAAAATATTGATGCTAACAATGACGGAATAGCAGATGGTGTTGATAGTGATGGAGATGGAATTGTTGATAGTGTTGATGCAGACGATGCTAATTTTGGAGAAGGAGCAAATGGTGAGCCAGACAATACAGATAGCGATGGTGATGGTGTTCCTGATTATCAAGATTTAGATAGTGATGATGACGGTATTAATGATGTTGTTGAAGGAGGTAATTCGGATGCTGATGGTAATGGTCATGTAGATGGTCCGGATACCGATGGAGATGGTATTTTGGATGTTGTTGATGAAGATGCTTCCAATTTCGGTGATACAGGGAACTCTGATTCAAATGATACAGATCCTACTGATGCTACGAGTGGAGGTTCAGGGCCTGTTGGAGATTCAGGAACTGATGCTGATGGTGATGGTATTGCTGATAGTGAAGATGGATTGAATGGATTTGGTGATGCTGGAACGGATACAGATGGAGATGGCATTGTTGATAGTGTAGATGTAGATGACGACAATGATGGTATACCAGATACTGATGAAGGAACAGGAGATACTGATGGTGATGGAATTCCTGATTACTTAGATTTAGATAGTGATAATGATGGAATACTCGATGTTGATGAAGGAGGTAACGGAGCATTAGATACGAATGGTGATGGTGTGATTGACGCTAATGATACCGGGTATACAGACACAAATGGTGATGGTCAGGCAGATGGTTCGGTAGACGCTAATGAAGAACCAGATACTGACGGTGACGGTGTACCTGATTACAAAGATTTAGATAGTGATAACGATGGTATTAATGACGTTATAGAAGACGAAAATACTGACGCTAATAACGACGGTGTTGCCGATGGTGTTGATAGCGATGGAGATGGAATTGTGGACAGTGTTGATGCTGATGATTCTAATTTTGGTGAGGGAGCTAATGGCGAGCCGGATAATACGGATAGTGATGGAGATGGCGTTCCTGATTATCAAGATTTAGATAGTGATGATGACGGTGTTAATGACGTTGTTGAAGGTGGTAATTCGGATGTAGATGGTAATGGACATGTTGACGGTCCAGATTCTGATGGGGACGGAATTTTAGATGAAGTAGATGAAGATGCTGCTAATTTTGGAGATTCAGGAAATTCTGATTCGAATGATTCCGATCCAACAGATCCAACTAGTGGAGGAACTGGTACCGTTGGAGATTCTGGTTCTGATGCGGATGGCGATGGAATTGCAGACAGTGAAGATGAATTAGATGGATTTGGTGATGCTGTCGATTTGGATACTTGTGTTATCGTATACAACGAATTTAGCCCGAATGGCGATGGTGTGAACGATACTTTGCAGATTGATTGTATAGAGCATTTCCCTGAAAATTCTATTGAAATATTTAATAGATGGGGGAACACCGTGTACAAAGGTCGAGGGTACAACAATAAAGATGTTGTTTTTGCTGGATTATCTGAAGGTAGAGCGAGTATTAATGTGGATAGTAAATTACCAGTTGGAACATATTTTTATATCTTAGACCTAGGAAATGGAACCCCAGTTAAGAAGGGATGGATTTATTTAAATAGATAAACCGCATAAAAAACCAAATATGAAATTGTTATCTCCTTGGATATTGATTTTGTGCATAAGTGTCAGTACGTTGGCCTATGCACAACAAGATCCTCAATTTACCCAATATATGTATAATACGATGATTGTGAATCCGGCCTATGCGGGCTCGAGAGGACACGGAGTATTTACGGCATTGGCACGAACTCAGTGGGTGGGCTTTGAAGGTGCACCAGAAACACAAACCCTTAGTTATGATACTCCCTTAGGAGTTTCTGGATTAGGATTAGGGATCAATGTAATGAATGATAAGATTGGTCCATCACACGAAATTTATTTCGATGCAAATATGTCCTATGCCATAGAAACTGGCTATGACGGTAACTTAGCATTTGGATTGCGATTGGGAGGAAGAGTGCTCAATATTGATTGGTCCAAAGGACGTTTAGTCGATGATGAAACCTTGTTTGACAATAATATCAACGGCCGATTTTTACCCACAGTAGGGGCGGGAATTTATTATTACACTCCAGAATGGTATCTGGGAATATCAGTTCCTAATTTTTTGAGATCAGAACACTACGATCAAAATTTAGAAGCTAAAACCTTAACAGCGGTGGAGCGCATGCACTTTTTTATGATTGCGGGCTATGTATTTCAGTTAGGGGAAGATGTTAAATTAAAGCCAGCAGCCCTTGTAAAAGCAGTATCTGGAGCTCCAGTGTCAATTGATTTGTCAGCTAATGTATTGTTTAGCGACAGATATAGAGCTGGATTGGGTTGGAGATGGGGCGATTCTATTAGTGCCTTGCTTGGTATTCAGGTGTCGAATGCTCTTATGATTGGATATGCTTATGATTTAACCACATCCAATTACAATGTAATTAATTCAGGTACTCATGAAGTTTTTGTTCGTTACGAACTCGTTCAGGAGTATAAATATAGATCACCAAGATTTTTCTAAAGTTATTTTAATGAAATTAAAAAAACACTTTTTATTGTTTTTAGGTATTGTATCTGGTGTCGCTAGTGCCCAAAGTAGGAGAGTGGCGGATAGGTATTTCGAAGAGTTTTCATACGTCAATGCAGCCGAGTTATACGAGGCTATAGTTACTGAAAAAAAAGATAGTTCATATCATGTTTTAAGTAGGCTAGCAGATTCTTATTACAACAACTCTAACATAGAAAATGCGGTGCAGTGGTACGCGTTAATGGCAGAAAAGTATCCAGAGCAGTTAAGTGATCAGAATCTTTTTAGGTATGCGCAAAGTTTACGAGGAGTAGGTAAGTATAAAAAGTCGGATTCCCTTTTCCTTGCACTGGCTTCCAAAGAAGGAGCTTTACAGAGAGATTTAGTAGTTAAGGATGAAGATTATTTACTCGATTTGACGAATACCGAAGACAAGAGAATTGGTGTACGCAATTTAGCACTGAATACCCCGTATTCTGACTATGGAGGTTTTATTCTTAATGGAAAGGTGTATTTTGCCTCGGCATCACCGCAGTCAGATAAAAAACAGCGTTTGTACAAGTGGAATAAACAGCCATTTTTAAATATATACAGTGCCGATGAGCGTATTGAGGCCCTCGAAAATGATCGAGATACAGTTTTGGAAATGTATAATAAAATCAAGTTTGAACATCCTATTAGTACGGAGTACCACGAAGGGAAACCCGTTTTTACTAAAGATGGTAAAACGATTTATTTTACGAGAAACAACTTCGATGGTAAACGTGTAAGTAAGGATAAAAAATATACGGTGAACCTTAAAATTTACAGTGCTCAGATGATGAATGGTATGTGGATTAATGTAAAGGAATTGCCTTTTAATAGTGATGAGTATTCCGTTGGGCATCCCGCATTAAGCCCCGATGAGAAGTTTCTGTATTTTGTTTCCAATATGCCAGGAGGCTACGGAGGGTCCGATTTGTATAGAGTCGCTATAGATGAACAGGGTAATTTTAGTACTCCTGTTAATTTAGGGCCTACTATCAATACTCCTGATGGTGAAAAGTTTCCTTTTGTCGGAGCTGATAATACCCTTTACTTTTCATCGAATGGTCACGTTGGATTAGGACTGATGGATGTTTTTCAGTCTAAAATTGTCAAAGATACTTTGTATTCAAAAGTGATGAACCTAGGAGCGCCATTTAATAGTAAGAAAGATGATTTTGCATTCTATATAGATGATAAAGGAAAAAAGGGCTTTTTCTCATCAAACAGACCCAGAGGAAAAGGAGATGATGATATTTATAGTTTTTACATTTATGAAGATGTGTGTACGCAAACCATTAAAGGGACTGTTGTTGATAATACATCAGGAGCGCACATTTCAGATGCTGTAGTTAAACTATACGATACTTCTGGGAATTTGGTATTAGAAACTATTTCAGACGCTCTAGGAAGCTATGCATTTGAAAGTATGCCTTGTGAGATGCAATTTGTTATTAAGGCGAGTAAATTTGATCATAGACCCGATCAAGTAGCTATCCAGACAACTAAAGAGTCGAAGAAAGAGGTGGTCTCTAAGTTGCAATTGACACCACTGATCGTAGGAAATCAGATTGTTATTAATCCAATTTATTTTGACTTTAATCAAGCTGTCATCAGGAGCGATGCGGAGTACGAATTGGAGAATATTGTAACGGTAATGAAAAATCACCCTGAAATTGTCATTAAAATTGAAGCTCATACGGACAGTAGAGGTAACGATGCATACAACAAACGACTTTCTGATAAGCGAGCCAAAGCAACGAGAGACTACTTGTATTCTAGAGGTATCGATAGATCGAGAATTGCAAGTGCCATTGGCTATGGTGAAGAGCAGTTATTAAATAATTGTAATAACAAAAACCAATCAAAATGTACCGAAAAGGAACATCAGGTAAATCGTAGATCCTATTTTTATATTGTGCGTGGTAAGGAGTTCATTAAAGTAAAACAGCAGGCCGAGAAAATTAAAGTTAGAAGAAGGTTGAGTAAGAAAAATAGCTATTTACTTTTCTTGAAAAATAATTTTAAAGGAGGCAAGTACAAAAATGAAAAGTGCTTTACTAAAGATAAAGAGAAATGTGGAACGGATGCCTTAGACCATTAGGCAATTCATTAAGTTATAAAAGAGAAAACTCCGATAATTTGTTAATTATCGGAGTTTTTTAAATTAAATCATAGTTTCTTTCTCTCAGTTCCTTACGAGAGCCATACAGGAATATAGCTCTGGTTTATTGGCCGTGAATTCTGTCAGCCAAATGGTCAATTCACTTATTTCATGAGGTAAAAGCCTTGTTAATGCTTTCTTCAATTCCTTACAAAACAAGTCTGAATTAAAACTAACTTTTTTCAAGATAGTTTTAGTGTAATCATACATAGCTCTTGCCATATTGGGGATATTGGTTATATAATTAGTAATCGTAATTTACGAAAAAATATTATCTCCGGCGTGTTAAAATTAGTCTAAAAAAAAAAGCCAGTCGTTAAACTGGCTTTTCTCTTATAGGTTGTTTAATTTATCAACCAAGCTTTTTGCTTTTTCTTCAAGTTCTTTACTGATTCCTTTGAAGTGAAGCTTTTTGTTTTCGATGTTTTTGGCATTTACCTTATCCAATAACGCATCAAAAGTAGCGAAAGCCTCTTCAATAATAGCTTCAGATTTGCTAACGTCTTCATTTGGGTTCTCTATTGCCCAAACGTCACATTCTCCGACAATATCTCCTAATGTATAGTTAATATCTTTCTTTAAGTTTTTAATACTTGCCATAATAAAAATTTTTGCAAATTTAAGTGTTTTTATTCTGATTACTACTATATTTTGCGTAGTATTCCTGTTGTTTTTATAAACGCATATTTACAGTAATGCTGTGATTTCAGTAATGTTATTAAGCGTAGGATATTGAACATCTGCTGGCGTTTTTTTCACTTCTTCAAATTGCCAAGTCGTGTGGAAAGGAACATGGATGGCGGAACCACCGATACTTAAGATGGGTAATACATCTGATTTTAATGAATTCCCTATCATTAAAAAGGCTTCTGGAGCAATGTCTAAGTGATTTAGGAGCTTTTGATAGTCGTTTTCTTTTTTCTCGCTCATTACTTCAATGTGATGGAAGTAGTGGAGTAATCCTGATTTTGCCAGTTTCTTTTCTTGGTCCAACAAATCTCCTTTAGTAGCTACAATGAGTTTGTATTGGTCTTTAAGTGCTTCTAGCACGGTGATGACACCTTCTAGTAATACCACTGGTTTTTCTAGCATATCTTTACCTATTTCTAAGATCTGATTTAGGATTTTAGGCGGTAATTGTTGGTTTGATAGTTCAAGTGCACATTCTATCATCGATAGGGTAAAGCCTTTGATCCCGTAACCGTAGAGTGGTAAATTACGAATTTCTGCTTTGAACAGCTCTTGGTGTATTTTGTTTTCTGTTTCATAAGCAGAAAGTAAAGAAGCAAATTGATTTTCTGCTTCTCGAAAGTAAGTTTCATTCACCCATAAAGTATCATCTGCATCGAAGGCGATAACTTTAATTTTTTCTTTATTAATCATGTTGCTGAATGTAATGTTGCGCTTTTTCTAAATCTTCAGGTGTATCGATTCCAATACTTTCTACTTCGGTTTCAATCATCTTAATTTTTTTTCCTGCTTCCAAATAGCGTATGCATTCTATTTTTTCCGCTGCTTCTAACGGCGTCATTGGAGTGTGATAAAAATTGAGTAGTGCTTCTTTTCTAAAGGCGTATACTCCTTTGTGTTTGTAGTACTTGGTGTTTAACTCCTTTGCTCTAGGGTAGGGTATTACGCTACGTGAGAAGTAGATAGCAAAGCCATTGGAATCCGTGATTACCTTAACATTGTTTGGATTTTCAATAGCATCAATGTCCGTTATTTGTACTTTTAAGGATGCCAAATCGATTTGACGTTCTGGATCCTCATGAAAAACATCAATTAATTTACGAAGTGATACTGTATCAATAAATGGTTCATCACCTTGTACGTTAACAACGATATCTACGTTTAAATCAGTAACTGCTTCTGCAATTCTGTCAGATCCGCATTCGTGTTCTTTGGTACTCATCATAACGTCGCCATTAACAGTTTCTATGGCTGTTTTGATTACTTCTGAATCTGTAACTACGTATACCTTATCAAATAACTTAGCTTGTAGTGCTGCCTCGTAGGTACGTACAATAACGGGTTTCCCACCAAGGTCTTTCATTAATTTTCCTGGAAATCTACTGGCATTATAGCGGGCCGGAATCATTGCGATTATGTTCATGGGTATGAAATTATTCGTTATTCAAATATACTAGTTTAATTCTGCATTTAAGGCATAAAAAAAACCAGGAGTGATGACTCCTGGTTTTTCAATCCATTAAAAAATGAATGTCTTAATCGTTTAATCGGAAGTTAATAGGTAACGTATACTGAACGTTTGCTGCTTGTCCTCCGTGTTTTCCAGGGATGAACTTAGGTAACTTCGCTACCATTCTCTTCGCTTCTTGTTCTAATAATTGTCCGTTACGCGGTCCTCTCATTTTGATGTTTTTAACTTCACCTTCTTTGGTGATAACGAAAGTAACCCAAACTTTTCCTTCTATATTTTCTCTTGCAGCTGCTGCAGGGTAGTTAAAGTTACGTTGGATATGACTAATCATACGCTCATTGAAACAGTTTAACTTTTCAAAATCTGAAGCATTTTCACATGCTGTAAATTGAGGAATAGTCTGTACTTTGTTAAACTTCACTACATCTGTTATGATTGCTTCTTTCACTGCAGGAGCAGCTTTTCTTACAATTCTTCTAGGTGCCGCTGATGCCTTTTTAGTTGCTTTATTTCCAGTTGATCCTGGAACTTTAAAGTAAATTGGAATACCGTACTTTACTTTTACAACTTTTCCGTGGTGCTTTCCAGGATTGAATTTAGGTAAGCTGGTTACTAAACGTCTAGCTTCCTTTTCTAATAATTCTCCTCCTTTAGGACCTCTCATTCTGATATCTTCAACATCTCCTAATTCGTTGATGGTGAATTGTACCAAAACTCTACCTTCGATCCCTTTACTTAAAGCCTCTTGTGGATAGCTAAAGTTTTTCATGATGTGTTTTGACATGCTTTCCTCAAAACACTTCGCTTGTTTGATTAAAGGTTGGTTCTCACATTTTGAGAACAATGGAATTTCTTCTACTAAGTTGAATGGAATTTTTTGCAACGTATTTGCAGACTCTTCTAATTCTAGTTTACCTACGAGTAAAGATGTTTTCTTTACATCAGCAACTTGATGAGAACTAGTCGATCCTCCTAGCGCGACCGCTGATTTGTTTTTGCGAACAACTCTCCTTCTGGTCGATACTTCAATTGATACCTGCTTTTTAGCATTACCATTGGCATCTTTCACTTCCTCAACAGCACATTTAGTGATACTGTTTGGATCAGCAATACCCTCTTCCGGAGTAGCGCAGTGTTCCTGTGCTATTGCTGTAAATGAAAACAGCATAGCTAAAATTAACAAGGGGAATCTCATCATAATCTTGCTTAATTTAGGGGTTAATAATTTAGTTTACTTTGTAAACGTACTAAAAACAATTTTGATAAACAAAAAAAAATAACAGTTAATTTACATTAATTACAAAAAATTAATAGCTGCTTTTAATTTTTCCGTTTTTCGTCGTTTTTAATACGAATCTTCATTTATTTAGACGCAAAAATATATAAAAAGTTACAATTAAAACAAGTATTTGTCTAAAAATAAGCTGTTTATCCGGTTTTGGAACCTCGTTTATGATAGGGAAAACAAGACAGCCCCCAGTTATAATGGGGGCTGTCGGTATATTGATTAAAAATATTTTTTTTTAAATATTTTTTGGAAGTTTAAAGATAATTGGAAGTGCGTATTTAACGAGCACCTTTTTTCCGTCGTGAGTTCCTGGTATGAATTTCGGTAACTTTGAAATTAATCGCTCAGCTTCTGCTTTTAAAATGTCGCTGTTTTCAGGACCTTTTTTCTTTATATCTATTACATTTCCGTCTTTGTCAATGGTAAATTGAACTAGAATTTTACCTTCTTGCTTTTTAGTCAAGGCCTCTTTGGGGTAACTAAAGTTGTTAGCGATGTGTTTTGCCATTTGCTTTTCAAAACATTTGTTTTGTTTAACCAATGGAGAATTCTCACATTTAGAAAATAATGGAATTTGATCAACTAAGTAAAACGGAATTTTTCTCAAAACAGCCAATTTGTTAGTGGCGTTTTTTACTTTGTCTACTTCCGCTTGTTGCGTATCTAGTTTCGATACTTGGTTAACGTCATTTGAACTTAAAGATGTTCCATTGACTACTTTTTTTCGTTTGATTCGCGTGCGTAGCTTTTTACCTTCTATTTGGTTCAAAGCATCTTCTACGTCCTTTACAGAACATTTGGTAATAGAGTTTGGATCATCAACTGTATCGGCTTCACAAGTTTCTTGAGCAAACACGCTTGTCAGTGCGAAAAATAAGGCCACCGTTAAAGAAAGGGGACGTCTCATAACAGATTAAATTTTAAAGGGTTTGGTTCAAAGTTGCGAAAATATAATTAAATAGTCAAGCGAATGTTATTCTAATGTTAAGTTAATAGGGAAAACGTAGGTAACTTGTACCGGGAGTCCATTTATTTTCCCAGGTTGGATTTCAGGAAGTTTTGCTAGGGTCTTTTTAATTTCTCGATCGAGTAAGCTGCTCTTTTTACTGCTTAGTATTTCGATGTTCGTCGCCTTTCCTGTAATGCTAATATCGAATTTGATAAGGACCTTTCCTGAAATTTCATCTTCGGCAATGCTTTCTGGATCGAAGTACTTTGCAAAGTGTTTTTGAAGTTGATTTTTAAAACACTTTGATTTCAACTTTTTCGATTCATGTGCACAGGTTGCCGGAAACTTCGGTAGCTCATCCGCAAGATTAAAGAGGATGGTGGTCGTTTTTAGTTTATTGGAAACGGTGTTGTAGTTCACGATGGTCTTGTCTACAGACGAATCCAAATTCATATCCGAATTTAGGGCTTTCGGATTGGTTTTAAATCGTTTGGTGATTCGTTGACGAGTGGCGCGTTTGCGAGCAATTTTTCGAGTGTTTTTCGCGCTGTTCTTTGTGTCTTTATCCTCAGTAATATCACATTTGTTGAGTGATATGCTGTTGGGATCCACTGATGTTTCATCAGGATTGTTACAAACTTTCTGCGCCATCAGCGCAGTTGTTGTAAAAACGAGTGCTAATAAGGTTGTAATTTGTGCTTTCATATTTCCGAGGGTTTACCGTTGTAAAGTTCTTTCTTTTTATCAGCTTAGCCCTTAAGGAAATGTCATGAGTGCATTAATTGTAGTTTGAGTTAATGTTAGGAAGGTTAATTTAATGTAAGTAAAAAGGGCTTCCATTTGGAAGCCCTTTGTGATTATTTTACGTTCATTAATTCAACGTCAAAAATAAGAGTTGCATTAGGAGGAATTACACCACCAGCACCTCTTGCTCCATAGGCTAGGTCAGAAGGTATGACGAAACGAGCTTTATCTCCAACTTGTAACAATTGGATTCCTTCGTCCCATCCCGCAATAACTTGTCCAACACCAACAGCGAAATCAATTGGTTGCTTGCGTTTGTATGACGAGTCAAATACAGTTCCGTCTAAAAGTTGTCCTTTGTAGTGTACAGAAACCATAGCCCCCTTAGTAGCTTGCTTACCTTCACCTTTCTGTAATACTTTATAGCGAAGACCACTTGGAGTCTCATCGTATCCAGCAGCTACTTGATCAAGTAGTTCTTGTTGTTTTGCTTTTTCTTCAGCAAGGCGCTTTTCACGAGCTCCTTCGAAGCTGCGAAATGCTTCAACAGCATTAAAGGCTTCAGCTTCTGATCCTACGCGAATAATTTCAAGGTTCATTTCATCATCTTGCTCCACAGCATCAACAACGCTTTGTCCTTCAACGACACTTCCGAATACCGTGTGCTTACCGTCTAACCACGGAGTAGCTACATGGGTAATAAAGAATTGAGAACCGTTCGTTCCAGGACCAGCATTGGCCATAGAAAGTTTTCCAGGAGCATCGTGCTTAAGTTCTGGATGAATTTCATCGTCGAATTGGTATCCTGGACTTCCAGTTCCTGTTCCTTGTGGGCATCCACCTTGGATCATAAAGTCAGCGATAACTCGGTGAAATTTTAATCCGTTATAATAAGGAGTACCTTGTGGTTTTGCAGAGTTTTCTAAATTTCCTTCTGCTAAGGCAACGAAGTTACCAACAGTACCTGGAGTTTTTTCGTATTCTAAATTCACTAAGATATCTCCTTTAGGAGTGGTGAATTTTGCATAGATTCCGTTATTCATTTGTTTAAATTTTTCTATTGATCATTAATTAGTAGATGTTAAACTCCCAAAGTTGAAGTTACATCCTATATTTATATTCGTAGCATTAACATTTCCGAATGGAGCAATAAATTGTCCAACAGAACTCGTGATACTAATCGTATTATTTACGTTGACATTGATTCCGGCTACCAATCGAGCAACAATGCCTTCATCGGTATCAACACCGGCCCCTCCTGCAGCACCTCCCGTGGCATCTATAAAGAACTCTAGGTGATTGGATAGAAAAGAGGGACTTTTAACTCCCATACCAACCAAACCATGAGCATAACCGCCTGACCTTCCGTCATAGGCAAATCCAGCCTCTCCAATGAGGTATAGATTTTTGGTTAAGTCGTAATTTACTTGGAAGGCTAGAAGTTGTAAATCGACTTCTTTGAGGCCTTTACTATCGTCTGTTTTGGCAACGCCTAAATACGTTTGGTTTTCGAGGCTTAAGCTGATACCTTGTATTCTGTAATTTGATCGGTCGGTTTGATTTGACTTTTGGGTACCACCGCTGAAGTTGGTGTATTTTATACCGAAACCAAAGGTATAGGCTTCCAGGGTGCCACCAATTGCCCTGTAATAACCACCGTGAGTACTCAGGCGGAATCGCTGTGAGAGCTTTAAGTCAATACCGGCTGAAGGGTAGAGCATCAAACCTCCTTCAGGAGCGACACGTCCACCAGCGGCACCGACGGCAAATTTGGTAAACACGTCTACATAGGTCGACTGTATAAGGTGGTAGCCCATACCAAAAAATAGGTCCATAAAGCCGGCACGTAATCCTTTGTATATGGCATCGGTGTGCACAAACAAAAAGCTCTTTTCATCGAGGTATTTTTGGTATTCAAATCCTAAAACATACAAGGTTTCACGCAAAGGAGTTCCGTTATCCTTTTGTGATGATCCTATTGGTTTAAAGAAATCAAAACGCAATTGCTGTGCGTTTTTTACATCGGGCTGCTGCCACAGTTGGTCTTTTTCCAATTGTTTGAGCTCGAATTTTTGTAGGCTGTGACGGTAATCGGTAAATCTTAAAAGACTAGGTATTTCTACAAACACAGAAACGGCATTACTTTTAATAGCACCCGAATAAAAATCGAAGTGACTGTATTGCACACCGACTGCATAATGCTTTTGTTGTAACTGCAACCCTATATTCGAATTGATATATCCTCCGTCATTTACCAAATAACGATACCCACCGCCACCACCAAAATGAAAGTTGGCATCGAGGTATAGTGATTTGTAAAGTTTCTTGTTAATTCCCAGCGTAGCTCCCAAGGTGAATAGGCCTCCTTGGTCACCGGTAATGGCTGCATACATACCTGCACCACCATACAGCCAATCGTTAAAAGGTATAAAGTAATGCAAGCCCATAAGCCCCATGGTTTTATCCAGTGAAGGATAAGTTGCTTGAGGCATCGAAACCGGAATGAAATTCAATCGCACTTTATTATTCAACTGTTTTCGCTGTGGAACATCGGTTGACTGTGCGTGTGCAGCAGTCCCCAATAGTAATCCAGTCACTAAGGTTAGCGGCAGTTGCACATTAAGGATGAATTTTCGGTATGTAGCTCGGATTCTGCGAAACATTATTTTGGGGTGTTATTCAAATTCACTAGTGGTATGTAATTTTACCGTAGGGTATTTACTTTGTGTCATTTGCATAGTAAAGGCAGAATCGGCTAAAAATACGAGCCTACCAGCTTTGTCTTTTGCTAAATAACGTTGTTTAACGCGTTTGAACTCTTTGAATTCTTCATTTTTTTCATCTTCTGCTTGTACCCAACAGGCCTTGTGAACAGCGATATTCTCGTATGTACATTTGGCCCCGTATTCGTGTTCAAGACGGTATTGAATAACCTCGTATTGAAGGGCTCCAACAGTACCGATAATACGTCGTCCATTCATTTCAAGGGTAAATAATTGGGCAACTCCTTCATCCATTAATTGGTCTAAACCTTTGTATAATTGCTTTGACTTTAAAGGGTCGGCGTTGTTCACATATCTAAAGTGCTCTGGAGAGAAACTTGGAATCCCCTTGAAATTCAATTGCTCTCCTTCTGTTAAGGTATCTCCAATTTTGAAATTTCCCGTATCGTGTAAACCTACAATATCACCTGGGAAAGATTCTTCTACAATTTCTTTCTTTTCAGCAAAGAAGGCATTGGGACTTGAGAATTTTACTTTTTTACCATTTCGAACATGTAAATACGGAGTGTTTCTCTTAAAAACTCCGGATACAATTTTAACAAAAGCGAGGCGATCTCTGTGCTTTGGATCCATATTGGCATGAATCTTAAATACAAAACCTGTCATTTTGTTTTCTTTAGAATCTACTAGTCTGTTGTCTGACATTTTAGGTTGTGGATTCGGAGCGATATCGATAAAGCAATCTAAGAGTTCCTTGACACCGAAGTTGTTCAGAGCCGAACCAAAGAAAACGGGTTGTAGGTCTCCTGAATTATAAGCTTCTTGATCAAACGCAGGGTAAACTTCGTATACGAGATCGAGTTCTTCTCTTAAGGTATCAGCCGCGTCTTGTCCTACTATTTCATCCAATTCAGGATTGGTAATATCCGTAAACTCTACGCCTTCTGATATTGTTTGTTTGTTATCTCCTGAGAAAATATTGAGTTTTTTACCCCAGATATCATAAATACCTTTAAAATCGTATCCCATACCTATTGGGAAACTCATCGGAGTTACTTTTAGCTTGAGTTTTTGTTCTACTTCATCGAGGAGGTCAAAAGCGTCTTTTCCTTCGCGGTCAAGTTTGTTGATAAATACGATCATAGGAATTTTTCGCATTCTACAAACCTCTACTAATTTTTCGGTTTGCTCCTCAACTCCTTTTGCCACGTCAATAACGACAATTACACTGTCAACAGCCGTGAGTGTTCGGAAAGTATCTTCCGCAAAGTCTTTATGCCCAGGGGTATCGAGTATGTTGATTTTTCGGTCTTTGTAAATAAAGGCTAATACCGAAGTAGCAACCGAAATTCCACGTTGTCTTTCGATTTCCATGAAATCGGAGGTTGCTCCTTTTTTAATTTTATTGTTTTTAACAGCACCGGCCTCCTGAATTGCCCCACCAAATAATAGCAATTTTTCAGTAAGCGTAGTCTTACCTGCATCGGGATGGGAAATAATTCCAAAGGTTCTTCTCTTTTGGATTTCTTCTAAAAAACTCATCTATAAATTTTAAGGTGGCAAAGTTAAACTTTTATGTGTTGAGGCGCAATTATATAACAGGTTTTTTAACTGCTTTAAAGAGATGGAGTTGCCTCGATTAGCAGGGGGGATTGTCTAAGAGATGCGCTTTTTATTTACAAAAAAACAAAAGCAATTTCAACGAGGAGTAAGTACAGTGTGGATTCTATTTTGTAAGTTTGTTTTTTGGTAAATAGTACACATGAAAGAACAAGTAATTTTAGTAGATGAACAGGACAATCCAATTGGATTGATGGAAAAAATAGAAGCCCATGAAAAGGCGTTATTACACCGTGCTTTTTCTGTTTTTGTATTCAATAGTAAAGGAGAATTGATGTTGCAGCAACGCGCAAAAGAAAAGTATCACTCTCCGTTATTATGGACAAATACTTGTTGTTCGCATCAGCGTTCTGGTGAGAGTAATATTGCTGCAGGAAAGCGACGATTACACGAAGAAATGGGATTTTCTTGTGAGTTGGAGGAAGTGTTCAGTTTTATCTATAAAGCTCCTTTTGACAATGGGCTTACGGAACACGAGCTCGATCATGTGATGGTCGGTTTTTATGAGGAAGATCCAGTAGTAAATCCAGAAGAAGTTGCTAGTTTTAAATGGATGGACTTGGAAGCAGTGAAAACAGACATCGAAAAGAACCCTGATCAATACACAGCTTGGTTTAAAATCATCTTTCAAGAATCGTATCGAGAATTATCTAAATTTTTAGCCTAAATGCCAAGAGTTACTGTACATAGAAAAGCGCATTTTAATGCAGCTCACCGATTGTTTAATCCGAATTGGGATGACGCCAAAAACAAAGAAGTATTTGGAAAGTGCAGCAATCCACATTACCATGGACACAATTACGAGTTAATAGTATCTTTAACAGGAGAGATTGATCCTGTTACGGGGTATGTATACGATTTAGGTGTCTTAAAAGACTTGATAAAATCAGAGGTGGAAGAAGCTTTTGATCATAAAAATTTAAATATTGAAGTACCAGAATTCAAGAATTTAAATCCTTCTGTTGAGAATATTGCTGTGGTTATCTACGAGAAATTAAGAGTTCGTATTGAAAACGAGTTAGACTTGTCTGTTACTGTTTACGAAACACCGAGAAATTTTGTGACCTACTCAGGGAACTAATTTTTTTCTTATCTTTAAGTATAAAGACTTTATTATCATGATTATAGAACAACCCTTTTTTAAATTTACCCCCATTTTAAAAGAGAAGATTTGGGGCGGAGATAAATTAATAAAACTATTACATAAATCCTCTGATAAATCGAATATCGGAGAGAGTTGGGAAATTTCTGACGTAGAAGGAGATACTTCTGTAGTAAGCAATGGTCCATGCCAGGGTATGTCATTAAAAGAACTCATTTCCAATGAAAAAGGTCGCTTTGTAGGAGAGCGTGTTTACAGCGCTTTTGGTGATAAGTTTCCCTTGTTAATTAAATACATCGATGCAAAAGAAGCCTTGAGTATCCAATTACATCCGCATGATGATTTGGCGATGCAACGTCACAATTCATTTGGGAAAACAGAGATGTGGTATGTGATGCAGGCAGATGAACAGGCAAATTTGATTGTAGGATTTAAGAAGGATACCGATAAAGAGGAGTATCTCAAGCATTTGAATAATAAATCGCTAACGGAAATTTTAAATATAGATACCGTTGCTAATGGAGATGTTTATTTTATCCCTACGGGAAGAGTACACGCTATCGGAGCGGGCGTAATGTTAGCCGAAATTCAACAAACTTCTGATGTCACTTATCGAATTTACGATTGGGATCGTCAGGATAGCGAAGGAAATTATCGTGAACTGCATACTGAAGAAGCTATTGATGCTATTGATTACAAAGCACAAGACAGCTATACAACAGCATACCAAAAGGTAACCAATAGTAGTAGTGAAATGGTGAGTTGTCCGTATTTTACTACCAATATTTTGCCAATTGAAGGAAGTGTAAGTTACGGAAAACGAGGGTTGGATAGCTTTTTGATATACATGTGTGTGAAAGGGGAGGTAAGGTTTGAAAGTAACGGAGTTGAGGCGACTATTAAGATGGGAGAAACCCTGTTAATACCAGCCTATGTACAGTCGTACACATTACATTCACTTGAGGAGACTTCTGAGCTCTTGGAAGTGTATTTACCAGAAAATTAGCGGTCTAATTTTCTGGTTGATCTCAACTTTCGTATGAGACTTCTATTGAATTCGTGTTCAGCTACTTCAAGAGCTAGTATTTTCTTGTAGGGAATGATGGTAGCCACTTTCTCAAAAAAATCATTTTTAATTTTAGCCTTTTTATTACTGATGTCGCGAATGCGTAAAATGACTTTTTTGGCTTCTTCTTCACTGAGTTTTTCAATTCCGCCTTTTTTGAGTATTTGCTTTTTAATTTTATAGCGTTCTTCTTTGTGTAGTGCTAACATTTCTAAGCTATACGCGTTGTATATTGGCCAAAACTTTTCGGCTTCTTGGGTGCTGAGACTAAGCTTGTCTGTGATATAGGCTATTTTGTACGAATGAATTTTTTCGTGGTGTTTGGTACGATACACCTTTTGCCCAAACGATAGGGTAGAGGTACAAAGGCACAAAACGGCAAGGTAAAAGCTTAGGGTTTTCATATTATTCAATTTCATTTGCTAGGGTTTCACTACTGAGATTATTTAAATAGGCTTCTACATCTTCATCTTCCAAATTGACAGTATTTAAAATATCGCTGTCAAATGTAAGTGAAGCCTCGTCAATAACCAAAGCGAATTCACTGTCATTATTATCTAAATAACCATAATCATACCAATCTTCAATTTCTTCGGTGCTAAAACTCGAAAGGTTGTTGGGCTCTACGATGGTAAAATAGGTATAAGCCATAAAGAGAAGCAAAGAAGCGGCAACGGCAGTCGGAATCATCTGTATCACGCGACGGTAATACGACGTTTTACGATGCTGCGGTTCTCGGTTTATAGTGGCCTCAAAAATGCGTTCTTCAGCGTCGTTAAAATAGTTTTCGGGTATTTTAAAGCCTTTGTTTTTAGCTGTGTTTGGAATTTCTTCACGAGCAAACAAACGCTCTTCAAAAGCGTCAAAATAGCCTTCAGGGGCCTTAAAGCTCGAAGCTTTGCCAGTGTTCTCTTTGAGGAACGCGATACTATTTTTTAAATCTTCACTCATAATCCTTAGACTGTTGGTTGCACTAATGGTTTAATGTTGGTTTTTAATAAAGGCTTCTATTTTTTTTACCGCATGGTGATACGATGCCTTTAAGCCGCCGATACTAACGTTCAAAATAGCTGATATTTCTTGGTATTTGAGATTGTCAAAATACTTCATGTTAAATACCAGTTGTTGTTGCTGGGGTAGTTGGGCTATGGCTTTCTGAAGGATGATTTCTATTTCAGATCCTTCAAACCAATAATCACTATCTAGGTTAGAGGTGAGTTGTTGCTGGTAATCGCTGATGTCTAGATTTTGTTCTTTTGCTTTTTTACTTAAAAAACTCAAGGCCTCGTTGGTTGCAATACGGTACATCCACGAGTATATTTTACTGTCTCCTTTAAACGAGTCAATATTTTTATACACCTTGATGAACGTGTTTTGCAACACATCATCAGCGTCGTCATGAGATAATACAATTTTTCGTATGTGCCAATACAAGCGTTCTTTGTATTCGCTCACGAGACTTCTAAAGGCAAGTTCCTTGGTAGAAGTGTTTTGTAATTGGTGTATTAATAGCGTTTCGTCTGCCAACTAGATAGATTTTAGTTGTTAGACACTAAAGTTACAAAAAGGTTTAATCAGATGTCAAAAAATTATTTTGACATCCTTCTAGAAAAACCAAATAAGCGTTTTGCTTTAATCGTTTCAGAAACTCCTTTCGGAAGCATTTCTTCCCAACCTTCTTCGTTGTCTTTGATCATTTGAAGAACTTTACGAGAGAAAATGTGTAAGATGTCTCCGTTAAAACCTTTGATATCTACGAGTTTACCGTTGAGTTTAAAGAATTTGTACAGTTCTTTAATTCTAGGGTGAACTTTTAAGTTTTGACTGGTGATGAATTCTTCAGTTTCTTGATCCTTGTAAGGATACATATACACCTTTAAATCGCGGTAGAATAATTTACCGAAGGCTTCCAAAATACCTCCACTTAAATCGCGGTAGTATTTTTCGTCGAAAATCTGGATTAAGTTGTTGACACCCATAGCTAAGGCCATGCGCTCTCTTGTAAATTCACTGAAGTATTCAACGAGTTTAAAGTATTCTTGGTAGTTGGTGATCATTACATTCTGTCCGAGTGAACACAGTAATTCTGCACGGTCTAAGAAATCACGTTCGTTAATTTTACCTTCTGCTTTTAGGTTGCTCAAGGTGATTTCGAATATGATTTGAGTTTTTTCAGGGTCTACTTTTTTCTCTGCCAAGAAAAGTTCTTTTGACTTCTCAAACATGTCCATGTTTACCTTAGTAACAGGCCTGAAACTTCCTCGAAGTGCCAAGATATTACGTTTGTACAAGACTTGTGCAGGGAGAAGGTTGTTTCCGTCTGGACCGAACATTACAGCATTGGTCATTTCATTCTTCACCAACTGTAAACTCATCAAACGGTTATCTACGTACATAAATCGAGGTCCTGAGAAGTTGATCATGTCAATTTCAAGGCGGTCTTTGTCAATATTGTCGTAGAAAGACTTTAACAACTCTTTAGGGTTGTCGTTTAGGTAGAAAGCACCGTAAATTAAGTTTACTCCCAAAATCCCTAAGGTTTCTTGTTGTAATCGAGCATCCGTTTCTTTAAAACGCAAGTGGAGTACAATCTCGTTGTAGTCTTCTAGAGGGTCTAACTGAAAGCGGATACCTACCCATCCGTGACCTTTGAACTTCTTTGTAAAGTTAATGGTAGCCACGGTATTGGCATAACTAAAAAATAATTTATCTGGGTGTTTTTGACGGTCTAAACGTTCCTCAATAAGGTCCATTTCATGGCGAAGCATCTTTTTTAATCGCGCTTCGGTAACATAACGTCCGTCATTTTCTACACCGTAAATGGCGTCAGAAAAATCTTTATCATACGCACTCATTGCTTTTGCAATAGTTCCTGAGGCTCCTCCAGCTCTAAAGAAATTACGAACAGTTTCTTGCCCAGCACCGATCTCGGCAAAAGTACCGTAGATGTGAGCGTTCAAATTTATTTTTAAAGCTTTTGATTTGGTTGTTGGAACCGTGTTGATCTTTTGATCTCCCTTTAACGTAATTGCCATTTTATTCTTTTTAGTTACGTGGGGCAAATGTACTGAAATTTGAAAGTACCAGTCAATTTTTATTGTATTTTTGTGTAACAGATGAACAAAAAACAACAATTAAAATTAACCTTTTTAGGAACAGGTACTTCTACAGGGGTGCCGATGATTTCAAGTACCCATCCAGTAGCGTTTTCTGAAGATCCCAGAGACAAGCGACTGCGATCTTCTGTTAAATTCTCATGGGGAGACCATACCTATATTATCGATTGTGGTCCCGATTTTAGGCAACAAATGATTCGTGAAAAGATCCATGCTATCGATGGTATATTGTTTACCCACGAGCATGCTGATCACATTGCTGGCTTAGACGAAATTCGCCCGTATTGTTTTCGAATGGGATCCGTGCCGATTTACCTAAGCGAGCGCGTACTAAACGTTTTGCAAAAGCGATACGATTATATTTTCGCAACGGAGAATCGCTATCCGAGTGCTCCCAGTGTTGCACCTACAATTATCAGTCATCAAAGTAGCTTTGTTTTGAGTGGAGTGATGGTTACACCCATTGAGGTGATGCATGGAAAACTACCTATATTAGGATACCGCTTTCACAACATGGCTTATTTGACGGATATCAAGTACCTCGAACCCTCGGAAAAAGAAAAATTGAAAGGACTTGAGGTATTGGTGATAACAGGATTGCGAAAAGAACCGCATGCCACCCACTTAAACATCGAAGAAGCCTTGGCACTGGTCGACGAATTGAAACCGCGTTTTACCTATTTGACCCACATTAGTGAGCTGCTCGGCTTTCATGAAGAAGTGTCGAAAGAATTACCGGAAAATGTGTTCCTTGCGTACGATGGATTAGAGGTGACCACAGAACTATAGAAGACCTCGATAAATACATAAATAAAATTGAAATAGAGAACGGTAAATTCTGCTTCTTTCCTCGTATTTTTACCGTGTTAATTAAGAAAAAATAACAATGAAAATAATTATATCTCCAGCAAAATCCTTGGATTTTGAAACCAAAGCAACAACAGAGCAGTATACACAGCCCAGATTTCTTGAAGATTCAGCGAAATTGAATAAAAAACTCAAAACGCTTTCGAGAAACAAATTGGGAGAATTGATGAAGATCTCGGACGAGTTGGCACAGTTAAATTACGATAGAAATCAGGTGTGGAGTCCACCGTTTGATTTGTCTAATGCCAAACAGGCCTTGTTTTCATTTACAGGTGAGGTGTTCAGAGGAATTGATGTGATGAGTTTAGATGAAAAGCATCACGAATCAGTACAAGGAACACTTCGAATTTTATCGGGATTATACGGTTTGTTAAAGCCTTTAGATTTGATTCAGCCATATCGTTTAGAAATGGGAACCAAGTTGAAAGTTGGAAGGACAGAAAATTTGTACAAATTTTGGGGAACCAAATTGGCAGAATCACTGAACGAAGAAATGGAAGATGGAGAGCTTTTGATTAATTTGGCCAGTTCAGAATACTTTAAGGCACTTCCGAAGAAAACGCTAAAAGTACCGATGATCACTCCGGTGTTTAAAGATTTTAAAAATGGTCAGTATAAAACGATCATGACCTATGCTAAGAAGGCGAGAGGCCTAATGGTGCGTTACATCATCGAGAACGAAGTGACAAGCTTGGAAGGATTGAAAAACTTTAACGTGGAGGGCTACGCTTTTGACGCGACAATGTCATCAGAATTAGAACTCGTATTTACCAGGTAAT
This sequence comes from Tenacibaculum sp. AWR4_210, assembly GCF_056160945.1. Lineage (NCBI taxonomy): Bacteria > Pseudomonadati > Bacteroidota > Flavobacteriia > Flavobacteriales > Flavobacteriaceae > Tenacibaculum > Tenacibaculum sp. AWR4_210. The sequence goes on along the minus strand of NZ_JBSWYF010000003.1, from coordinate 429,311 downwards.
ATGCTGTTGCGAAAAAAATTGCTTTGGAAATCGATTTTGGCTGTTTTACTGCTGGGAATCTTATTCATTTTCGGTTGTAACTGGCTCGTTAAAAAGAATGCTACGGGAAAAAATGTACGACTCCGTTACGGAAGTACCCGCACGAAAGGTGGGGCTTTTATTGGGGACGGTAAAGTATTTAAAGAACGGACAGGTAAATCTGTACTACAGCTATCGCCTCGAAGCTGCCGTTGCCTTGTTTAAGGCAGGTAAAATCTCTTATATTTTAGTAAGTGGTGATAATGGTAGCAAAAGGTATGATGAGCCTACGGCTTTTAAAGAGGATTTAGTAAAGCGAGGCGTTCCAGAATCTAGAATTGTTTTGGATTATGCGGGCTTTCGAACCTTGGATTCCGTGGTACGAGCAAAAGAGGTTTTTGGACAAGACGAATTGATTGTGATATCACAAAAATTTCACAATGAAAGAGCGTTGTATTTGGCCGAAAATAAAGGGATAGCAGCAGTGGCTTTTAATGCAAAAGGAGTATCTGGACGCTATGGGTTAAAGGTAACCGTACGCGAGTATTTCGCTAGGGTTAAATTGTTTTTAGATATCTTGTTCGGTGTAGGACCGAAATTCCTTGGACCCAAAGTGACGATTTAACCCTAGTGTTTTATTGTTAGCAATCTGCCAGACCTACAGTCACTGCCAATCCACCTTCAGAGGTTTCTTTGTAGTTTCTGTTCATGTCTTTGGCAGTTTCCCACATGGTATCAATTACTTTGTCGAGGGGTACTAAAGATGATTTTGGATCTGTTTCTAGGGCGAGTTCAGCTGCGTTGATAGCCTTGATAGCGCCCATTGCGTTTCGTTCGATACAAGGCACCTGAACGAGTCCTCCAATAGGGTCACAGGTGAGTCCTAGGTGGTGTTCCATGGCAATTTCAGCAGCGACTAAGCATTGTGAAGGGCTACCTCCGAGCAGTTCTGTTAATCCGGCAGCAGCCATAGCTGAAGAAACTCCGATTTCTGCTTGGCATCCACCCATCGCGGCTGAAATGGTGGCATTCTTCTTAAAGATACTTCCAATTTCACCAGCCACTAATAAGAATTTTTTGATCTGTTCAAAATCAGCTTCGTGATTTTCAATAACTAAGTAGTACATCAATACTGCAGGGATTACACCAGCACTTCCGTTGGTTGGAGCGGTTACCACACGACCTAAAGCAGCGTTAACCTCGTTAACAGCTAGTGCAAAACAGCTCACCCATTTTAGGATTTCTCTAAACTTTACCTCTGTACTACGAATGGCTTTTATCCATTCGTGTTGATTGTTGTAAGTGGCCCCTTTAATTAATTTTTTGTGGGTCTCAAAAGCTCTTCTTTTTACATTGAGACCTCCAGGAAGCGTTCCTTCGGTGTGACATCCGATATACATGCATTCGAGCATAGTTTCCCACACGCGGTTTAACTCACTGTCAATAGTGGCTTGATCGGCCAACTCCAATTCATTTAATAATACTATTTCAGAGATGAGCTTGTTCTCTTTTGCACAGTACGCTTCTAATTCTGTAGCACGGTTAATAGGAAACGGGAAATTTTTCTTATTGATTTCCTTATCGTCATTACTCGCTGCTGATTCTTGAATGACAAAGCCACCTCCTATAGAATAGTAGGTTTCTGATGAAAGTTCTTCTCCAGTGCTGTCAAAAGCATAAAAACGAAGTCCATTGGAATGAAAAGGCAAGAAATCTCTGTTAAAAACAACTAAATCGGCATTACAGTGCAGCGTTTTTTCTCCATTAAAATTCAGGGTATTACTCGTATTAATGGCTTGAATAATACGTTCGATATCCGAGATAGGAATGTATTCCGGATCGGTTCCGCTCAATCCTAAGAGTACCGCCAAATCCGTGGCATGCCCTTTTCCAGTAAGAGATAATGACCCGTACAAGTCCACTTTTACGAGGCTTACTCGATCAAAAATACCGTTTGTTTTAAGCTTGGAAATCCATTGTTGTGCGGCTCTCCAAGGGCCTAAAGTATGTGAGCTTGAAGGTCCCACACCGATTTTCAGCATGTCAAATACACTGATAAATTGTGACATAAATTTAGGTTGTTTGTTGAGGGCTAAAATAAAAAAAATCCCGTAGCATACACCACGGGATTTTTCATTTAGTTTATTGGTGATTTACATACCGTAGATAGCTTCTTTACTAAACTTCTCGGTTAACATATAATACACGACCGCACGGTATTTGTTTCGCTCTGATTTACCGATGCGTTCCATTACTTCTTGAATTGCTTCGTCCAATTTAGGTCCGTCTTCTAATCCTAACTTCTTAATTAAAAAATTGTTTTTAACGGTCAATAACTCTTTGGCATCCGATCCAGAAACTGTTTCGGCATCTTTTTTGTAAATTGATGGACCTAATCCTTTGGTGACAGCTGTTAAAAGGTCACTTTTAAACGCGAGGTTTCTGTCGTTCATAAACTTAGAGTACAACGCAACTTTTTCGTCAAATTTGCTCATGATTTTTTGTTTAAAGATTAATTTGTTTGATTCAATTTTTTAATACTTTCAAATATAGAAAAATTATTGAATCTCTCAAATCAGCCCCTGAAATCTCTCAGTTTTTAGGAGAAAATTGTTAATTACTTTGTTAACAATAAAAGTGGCTAAATGTTTTTAGGCATCATTGTTGTTGTAAATTTATGTGTATTTCAAATCCGTAGCCTATGCCAGTGTCAAAATTTGAATCCATGTTGAAAACGAATAGCGTCTATTTTTTCGATGCTACAGAGTTTGAGTATATTATAGAGCACTATTTGAATATAGGAAAGCATTCCTTAGCGAAGAAAGCCGTTAAATTAGGGCTAGAACAACACCCCACTTCCATACAGTTAAAGCTGATGCAAGTGGAGCTTTTAGTGTTCGATGGTGACCTGCCAGAAGCCATCAAGTTATTAACAGATATCGAAGCAGTGGAACCTCACAACGATGAGGTGTTTATTCAAAAAGCAACAATTTTATCAAAAAAGAAACAACATAAAGAGGCCATTGAAGTTTTAAAAGCCTCGTTAGAATTTATCGAGTCCCCAGAAGATATTTGGTCTATGTTGGGGATGGAATATCTGTATTTAGACGACTATGAAAATGCGCGTCTGAATTTTGCAAAATGTATTGAAGTGGACTTCGAAGACTATTCATCTCTTTACAATATTGTGTATTGTTTTGATATGGAGGAAAAAAATGAAGAGGCCATTAAGTTTTTGAATGCCTATTTGGATAAAAATCCCTACTGTGAGGTAGCTTGGCATCAGTTAGGGCGTCAGTATTTTGAGTTGGGTATGTTTGAAGAAGCCTTGCGAGCGTTTGATTTTGCCGTAATTATAGACGATAGTTTTATTGGAGGGTATTTGGAAAAAGCCAAAACCTTGGAAGAATTAAAAAATTATCAGGAAGCCATCGATAATTACTTGATTACTCTTGAACTCGATGACCCGACGGCCTTTGCATACATCCGAATCGGAGAATGCTATCAGAAATTGGACAATATAGCTACGGCTATGCACTTTTATAAAAAGGCAGTACATGAAGATCCTTTATTAGACAGAGGGTGGATGATGCTTACCAATGCCTGTTATCTAAGTAATAATTATCCGAAAGCGTTGTACTATATAAACAAAGCCATTCAAATAGATGAAACCAATGCTTTGTATTGGAGGAGGTACGGAGATATCAACTTGAAGTTGAATTTTTATGAAGAGGCGGTAAAGGCATTTAATCGCTGCATTAGCTTAGGTGATAAGGAAATTGAAATTTACGTAGCGCTGGCTGATATTTTACTTTTCTTAGGGGATTTTAGTGAAGCGTTGACAGTGTTGATTAGAGCCAAGAAGATATATCGTGAATTTGCCGAAATTGAATACCGTTTGTGCGGATTGTTTATGATTTTGGACAAGGAAGAATACAGTTTGACACACTTGAAAAACGGTCTTGCTATTGATTTTGACTATCATTTTATAGTAAAAGAACTGTACCCATCAGTATATGACAACCAGCGCGTACAAGAATTGATAAGCGCAGCAAAAGATATGGTCAACTAGCGGGAGCACTCCCAGTAGTAACCCCAAAAAAATAAGGTTTCGAAATCCTATACTTCACCTAGTGGAGTTAGGATTTTTTTTATGCCTAGACTTTTCAAATGTTATGTTAAAATTAACAAAAAACACCCCGTTTTATTGAAAAAAAAACGTAGCTTTTCCAGCTCTTAAAAGAGTGAAAACGCAGTGTTTTCGGGGTGTTTTATCGAAAACGATTTCGTTTTTTTTGAGAAAATCAACGTAAAAAATAACTAGATTTGACACAGAAATTATGGCAAATAAAATAAAGAAAATAGCAGTAATGACCTCAGGAGGAGACGCTCCTGGAATGAATGCAGCAATCAGATCAGTGGTGCGTACCTGTGCGTATTACAGAACAGAATGTGTGGGAATATACCGTGGGTATCAAGGGTTGATAGAAGGTGATTTTACGAATATGACTGCCAGAAGTGTGAATAACATTATTCACAAAGGAGGGACGGTACTGAAATCGGCGAGATCCAAAGAATTTATGACGCCAGAAGGACGTGAAAAAGCCTATCAGAATTTAATTGAACACAATATCGATGCCTTAGTGGTTATCGGTGGAGATGGTTCGTTTACAGGAGGCGTTGTTTTTAATCAAGAATTCAAGTTTCCAGTAGTCGGAATTCCAGGGACCATCGATAATGATATTTATGGAACTTCACATACGTTAGGGTATGATACAGCACTGAATACAGCCATGGAGGCAATCGATAAGATTAGAGATACAGCCTCATCTCATAATCGTCTGTTTTTTGTGGAGGTTATGGGACGCGACGCCGGGTTTATAGCCTTAAACGCCGGAGTAGGTGCAGGAGCTGAAGAAATTTTGATTCCAGAAGAAGATTTAGGAGTAGATAGAATGCTCGAATCTTTAAAGAAGAGTAAGCGCTCTGGAAAGTCATCGAGTATAGTGGTGGTGGCTGAAGGGGATCGTTCGGGGAAAAATGTATATGAATTAGCCAATTACGTGGAAGAAAATCTTGAGGAATACGAAGTGCGTGTTTCTGTGTTAGGACACATGCAACGCGGAGGTTCGCCTACGTGTTTCGATAGAGTACTTGCGAGTAGATTAGGTGTAAAAGCTGTAGAATTGCTCATTGACGGGAAAACCAATTTAATGGTGGGCTTACAAAACAATGAAGTAGTGGCTACAGATTTAGAAAAAGCAATTAAAGGAATTAACAATATTGATTTAGAACTCTTACGAGTTTCTGATATCATGACGACTTAAAAAATAGAATAGATATGATTAAAATTGGGATTAACGGATTTGGTAGAATTGGACGATTGGCATTTAGATCTGCAGTGAAAAGAGCTAATGTGCAAGTGGTTGCTATCAATGATTTATTGGATGTAGACTATTTAGCATACATGCTAAAGTTCGATTCTGTACACGGAGCTTTTGAGGGTACAGTAGAAGTAAAGGGAGATAAATTGGTAGTCAATGGAAATGAAATTCGTGTAACTGCTGAACGTAATCCTGAGGAAATCAAATGGAATGAAGTAGGTGCTGATTACGTATTGGAATGTACTGGATTCTTTACAGCCAAAGACAAAGCGAGTTTACACCTTGCCGGAGGAGCTAAAAAAGTGGTGATCTCTGCACCATCGAAAGATGCGCCGATGTTTGTGATGGGCGTGAACCACCAAGAGTTGAAAGCTGAGGATACTATTTTTTCAAATGCTTCTTGTACAACCAACTGTTTGGCTCCGTTAGCGAAGGTGTTGAATGATAATTTCGGTATCAAAGAAGGGTTAATGACGACAGTACACGCGAGTACAGCAACACAGCGTACCGTTGACGGTCCGTCAATGAAAGATTGGAGAGGCGGTAGAGCTGCTTTACACAATATCATTCCTTCTTCTACAGGAGCAGCAAAGGCGGTAGGAAAGGTAATACCTGAGTTGAACGGAAAGTTAACGGGAATGGCATTTCGCGTACCGACCATGGATGTTTCTGTGGTAGACTTAACCGTACAGTTAGAAAAACCAGCGAGCTATGAGGCTATCAAAGCAGCGGTAAAATCGGCTTCTGAAGGAGCGATGAAAGGAATTTTAGGGTACACTGAAGAATTAGTGGTTTCACAAGATTTTGTGGGAGATACAAGAACTTCTATTTTCGATGCGAATGCCGGAATCGCCTTGTCAGATAACTTTGTAAAGTTAGTTTCTTGGTATGATAATGAAATGGGATATTCAACTAAAATAGTTGATTTAGTGGAGCACGCTGCTTCTTTATAACTGAGAATATAAAATATTTGAAAAACTGGTAGGAAATTACATTCTACCGGTTTTTTTTGTTTCTATATGGTTTATATTTGTATGTCCAAATAGTGTAGTAGGCTACTTCGTATGTGACAGGAGTCTAGTACATGAAATTAAAATTAGGATAATGATTAAAATTGGGATTAATGGATTTGGACGAATAGGTAGGATTGCCTTTCGTTCTGCGATACAGAGAGAAGGAGTGCAGGTGGTAGCTATAAATGACCTCCTTGATGTAGATTATTTAGCGTATTTGCTAAAGTATGATTCTGTACACGGTCGATTTAATGGAACTGTAGAGGTACAGGACGGAAATTTGATTGTTAACGGAAATACTATCAGAGTCACAGCAGAGAGAAATCCAGAGGCCATAAATTGGGCGAGTGAAGCTGTGGACTACGTTATTGAGTCTACAGGTTTTTTTACGGATAAGGACAAGGCGGCTTTGCACTTGAAAGCAGGAGCTAAAAAGGTGATTATTTCAGCGCCTTCAAAAGATGCTAATATGTACGTAATGGGGGTAAATCATCAGGATTTAAAAGCAGATGAAACTGTTTTTTCAAATGCCTCTTGTACAACCAACTGTTTGGCCCCATTGACAAAAGTGATTCACGATGCTTTTGGTTTAAAGGAAGGATTGATGACTACCGTGCACGCAGCCACGTCGACTCAAAATGTGGTTGATGGCCCAAACAAAAAATGGAGACGAGGAAGAACTGTGGTAAACAATATTATTCCTACGAGTACAGGAGCTGCCAAAGCGGTAATTAAAGTAATGCCGGAACTGGAAGGACGCCTAACGGGAATGGCTGTAAGAGTACCTGTCCCCGATGTATCGTTAGTGGATTTGACGTTTAGAACCGAAAAAGCGACCTCTTTAAAAGAAATATTGAGTGTCTTAAAGTCGGCGTCTGAAGGTGAATTAAAAGGAATACTCGGGTATACTGAAGACGAAGTGGTATCACAAGACTTTGTATCGGAACCCCGAACTTCTGTTATTGATGCGGATGCGTGTTTAGAGTTAAATGAAAACTTTTTTAAAGTGATATCCTGGTATGATAATGAATTTGGTTATGCGACAAAAATTATTGATTTAATGCTGCATGCCGCAAGCTTATCATAGTATGAGTTAAATAAATAAAAACGAACCCGCTTTACGCGGGTTTTTTTAGCGAATTATGGAGATAGCAATTATTGCCCACGATGGGAAAAAAACAAAGATGATCGCCTTTTTGGAGGAGCATCAAGAGGTGTTAAAGCAAAAGCGAATTAAATTGATCGGAACCGGAACTACGAGTACCAGAGCTCGTGAAGCTGGATTTGAGGTGGAGGCATTACTTTCTGGTCCTTATGGAGGGGATGCTCAAATAGCGAGCCGCGTAGCGGAAGGTAGCTGTGCAATGGTGTTGTTCTTTCGAGATCCTCATGAAAAGCATCCGCACGAGCCTGATATCTCAATGTTACTGCGATTGTGTGATGTACACAATGTACCTTTAGCAACGAATCCTGCGACGGCAGAGTTGTTGATTAGGTCTATATAAAAAAAACGTCCTGATGCGATTTGCAGCAGGACGTTTCTTTTTTAATTAAAAATCGGATTACTTAATGGCAATCATACTGATTTCTACATTGACAAATTTCGGTAAGTTGGCTACCTCTACAGTTTCTCTAGCTGGAGCTGTTGCCTCGTCGAAATAGGTTCCGTAAACGGCGTTGATATTCGAGAAGTTGTTCATGTCTGAAATGAAAATACTCGTTTTTACAACGTTTTCAAAGGTCATTTCAGCGGCAGCCAATACTTCCTTCATATTTTCCATTACCTGCTTAGTTTCGTCCTCAATAGTCCCTGTTACGAGCTCGCCGGTTTCAGGATCGAGTGCAATTTGACCAGAAGTGTACAAAGTATTCCCGCTCAATACAGCTTGGTTGTATGGGCCTATGGGTTGAGGTGCTTTGTTTGTTGTGATTATTTTTTTCATGTCGTGTTTGTTTGATTCGTTTTTAAATAGGGTGGTGCTTAGAACAATACTCTGTCGGGTGGTCTGTTTTTGTCCCACTTTAAATCGCTTAATACAGACGATTTTACACCGATAAAGAAATAGTAGGCCGATTGTACTCCGAACGGCGTCCAGTTAAAGTTAAAACGCCAACTATCTAAGTCTCTAGAGAAGTTTAATCTCGTAAATGTAAACGCGTTGTTTTTAATGTCGTATCCAGAAGAAAATCCTACTTTCCATTTTGGAGATAACTCCACATCGCCGCTGAACATCATGGTGTGATTACCAATACCACTGGTAAGTCCGGTGTTGGTGTAATTCATAATGTAAATTAAGTTAAGGGTCCAGGGAATTTTAGCATTGTAGAGCTTCTCTACTTTCGTTTCATTACTGTTTCTGTTACTCCCGAGTCCGGTAGCAAAACCGTTTGTCGTATTCATGTTTTGTCCGAATACGTCTGGGGTATTTTGTGCACCGTTTCCACTTTGAGTATCTTTTTTCTTGTTTTTATCTTCGTCTTTCTCCTTTTCAAAATCCTTGCTCGAAATAGAGTAGTTAGCGGATACTCCTACATTGGTAACACGGAAGATTCCAGAGTTAAATTGATTAATGCGCTGTCCTTTGCTATTAATTCGGTACGGATCGAGTGTTGCATTGACGTTAAGAGCAAGTTTGTCGCTAAACAAGCGGGTTCCTGCACTGGCACTTACTGGGCTCCAGCGCAAACTGTCGGCAGCAAAATTGTACGAGGTGCTAAAGTTTAAGTTATTTAGGATGGTTATTTTTTTATCCTCTTCTTCACTATCGGGATCCTTGGGGGCTACTTTGGCTTCCAATACGTTGTTTAAGGCAATACCCACAATATTCGATACTCCTGGTCCTGGCGTTCCGTAGATTCCTCCGTCAAAAGGGGAATAGGTAAGTAGATCCGTATTGGGATCGTTGGTAGTCGGAACCGTCAAGTTATGAGCATCTGCAAAATTAGGACGATAATTATATGAAATAGAAGGTCGAATGGTATGGCGTATTGCTTTTAGTCGTCCTTTTTTGAAGTTAAAAGTACCGTATATGTTTGTCGATAAAGACATACCTACGCTGTATTCGTTAAAGCGAGTAAAACCGCTGATGGTATCATTGACCACAGCACCGGTATTTCCGTTAACAGGGTTCGTAGCTGTAGGGTCAAAGCGCTTGTTGATTTTTCTAAAATACCAAACATCCTTATACGTAGCCGTAGGGGCAAGGGTAAAGTGTTTTAGCACCTTAATATTGGTGTTTGCATTTAGATTGTGTTGAATACCTGCATTGGCCTCTCTAAACATTTTAGGTTTAAAAAAGTCGGCATCCGTTGTATTGATACGGTACTCACCACTCATACTGTAGTTAAGTCCCATTTTTTGTAAAGGATTTTTCTTTACACCGTTCTTTCCAGCAAAGGGATAGATGCGATCCATGTTCAGCTGTAAGGATGGAAGCGTCATGGTAATCGCATTGTTATTGGTGTTTTGCGAGTGTGTAGCAGTAACGTTCATATTGAACGGAGTCCCGACAAATTTCTTGTAATAAGAAATTGAGGAACTCAAGGTGTTGGTCAATCGCTGTGAGTTATTAAACTCGTTTAACGATTGATTGTAGTACTGGCTACTTCCTAAATTAACCGAGGCAGAAAATCGTGAATTTGGACTCGATTTAGAATCTTGACTGTGGTTCCATCGGATATTGAAATTCGATGACTTGCTGTAGTCGCTAAGCCCTCGAATACCTTGAATAATATTTTCAAAGCGAATGCTAAAGCTACCACTAAACTTATAACGAACGTAATAATTTGAATCACCGCGCAGTCCCCAACTTCCGTTCGTGTAAATGTCTCCGAGCATAGTCAGATCAAAATAATCACTCAATGCGAAGTAGTACCCTCCGTTTTGTAAGAAAAACCCTTGGCTATTACTATCTCCCCAAGTTGGAATGATAAAACCAGAGGTTCTTTTATCGGTGAGCGGAAAATAGGCAAAAGGCAAGAATAAAGGAGTGGGTACATCGGCTAATACCAAATGACTGGCTCCTACAATAATTTTTTTACCAGGAACTAATTTTGCCTTATTGGTGGCAATATAGTAATCTGGAATTTTCTTTTGCGAAGTGGTAAAACGCAGCTTACGCATGTATATAGTCGAATCATTGACGCGTTTGGTCTTTTCTCCGTAGGTAATAATTCCGTTTTGATCGGTTTTTACATTGTAGATGAGAGCCTTTTTGGTTTTGAAATTAAAAAGAATGGAATCTTGCTCGCTCTCTTGCCCTCCTTGTTTAAATTGGGGACGTTGGTGGTAGCCCAAACTGTCTTTAATTCCTTTCGCATAAAGCGTGTTGTTTTTGTAGTCGATAATAATGATACCGGCTTTTAAATCGATATCTGTATATGTAACATGTGCCTTATTGTACAACGTCACCGTTTGGTCTTTTGCATTTTGAATGGTATAATCTTGGGCATCATGAGTAATTTTACCATCAATGACCTCTTTTGGTTTCGCAATACTGTCCTTCTTTATGGAATCAAAAGGTTGTTCTAAAAGCGCATCTTTTTTTGCATTAAAAATGGTATCTTTAGGTGTAGCAGTTTTTTTTGTAGCAACGGGTTTGACCGGATCAATGCCTTTTTTACCTATTTCTTGCGCATTTATTACATGAAAGCTAAAGAGGCAGAATGCTAAAAGTATGTAAGTGAGATTTGTTCGCAATATTATAAATACTATTTTTGTGTTAAATTAAATTTATGGCTTACTATTTGTGTTCACAAATTTTAAAGACCAAAATTACTTAAAATTTATTGATGAAAATCTTAAAATTCAGCAAATATACCATCAAAAGCCTAACAATTCTTTTTTTTATGGCAGGGCTTGTGTTTGGCCTTAGCAACCAGGCGTTTGCACAAAAGAAATATGTCGTTGTTCTTGATGCTGGGCACGGGGGAAAGGATCCTGGGAATTTAGGAAATGGATACAAGGAAAAAAAGATAGCCCTTCGCGTTGCCTTAGATGTAGGAAAGGAATTATTGACGGCGAAGGATGTCGAGGTAGTGTACACCCGAAAAAGAGATGTTTTTGTCGAGCTGCACAACAGGGCTAAGATTGCCAATGATAAAAAAGCAGATTTGTTCGTTTCTATTCACTGTGATTCCTACAGCAAAGAACGTGCTCATGGAGCGGGTACTTTTGTTCTTGGGCTTAGGGGGAATAGTAAGAATTTGGAAATTGCAAAAAGAGAGAATGCCGTAATTTTACTAGAGGACAATTACAAGCAAAACTACGATTACGATCCAAATTCTCCAGAATCGCTGATAGGATTGTCATTGATGCAAGAAACAAATTTGGACAATAGTTTACTAATCGCTGGATTAATACAAACCAATTTTTCGAACTTGAGGCGATTTGATAGAAAAGTAAAACAAGATAATTTTTTGGTGTTGCGAGAAACGATTATGCCTAGTGTTTTGGTTGAATTAGGGTTTTTGACCAACAGACCTGAAGGGAGGTTCTTGAATTCCAGAAGAGGGCAGATTAAAATGGCAAAGGCCATTGCAGAAGCAATTAAAAAATACATTCGCCAACTTAAACTAAATAGTGTGAATTCTGGTTTTACTGTGGTTAAGACTAAAAAGAAGACGGAGGTCATAAAGAAAAAAACGCCGATTAAAAAGAAGACGATTCCTGCGAAAACCAAAGTCGCTGAAACGAAAATTAAAAAAACTCCTACAAAAGTAAGCCCACCAGTCAAAAAGAAAGTGGTGGCGGCTACAACTAAAAAGACTTCAAGTACTAAGAAAGCGCCAGTGGCTAAAGTGAAAACTTCGGTCGAGAAGAAGAAAGATAACAAGGTTGTCTTCCGCGTTCAAATTGCTGCTTCAAAAGCGAAATTAAGTACGTCCAATTTTAACTTTAAAGGATTACGAGGAGTCGATTCAAAATATATTGAAGGCTACTATAAGTATTTTTACGGTAAAACTTCTGATTTCCAAGAGGTAAAGCGATTACAAGCTAAGGCCCGTGAGGCTGGGCACACGGGTGCCTTTGTGGTAGCTTTTAAAGGAAATGTGAAGATTTCAGTGAAAGAAGCATTAAAAACCTTATAATTTAGACATATTCTAGACAGTTTCTACCAAAAATTATTAGTATTTTCGCTACTATAATTTTTTTGCATGTCTAAGGAGTTAAAAACAGGAATTTTTGCGGTAGTCGCAATAGCAATATTTGTATGGGGATATAACTTTTTAAAAGGTCAAGATATCTTCAATCCAAGTGATCGATATTTTTTTGTAGAATACGATAATATCAGTGGCCTCAACGAGGCGAGTGTGGTAACCATCAACGGGTTAAAAGTAGGGAAGATAGCTCAAATAAACTTTAATCCTAACCCGGATAAAAAGGGAAAGCTACTCGTGAAATTTATCGTTCAGAACAAAATTAAATTTTCAAAAAACAGTGTCGCTAAAGTGGCTTCTGCCGGTTTTATGGGAGGTCAGAATTTGGCGATAATCCCTGTTTATGACGGCGAAGAAGCGGTTTCAGGGGATTATTTAAGAGGTGTTGTTGAATCTGATTTTATGGCTAAAATCAGTGATAACATCAGCCCGAAATTGGAGCATACCCTAGTGGGAGTTGACAGTTTGGTACACGCCTTAAATCAAGTTCTCAATCAAGATACAAGAGAGAGTTTAAAAAAGAGTATAAAAGGTTTAGAATACACTATCGGTGACGTTCGTAAAACCTTACATACGGTTAACGGAACGCTTTCAAATAGCAAAGGGAACATTGAAGCTACCATGGCCAATGCCAAAAAAATGACGGAAAATTTTGCAAAAGTCTCGGATGATTTAGCGAAAGCAAACTTGGGAGCAACTGTGAAAAAGTTGGAAGCTACTTTGACAAATGTCAATGGCTTATTGGCAGATATGAAGTCAGGGAAAGGGACGCTTGGAAAGTTGATGAAAGACGACGCAATGTACACGAACTTGACCAATGCAAGTAAAGAAATGGAAGAGTTACTTCGCGAAATGAAGTTAAATCCGAAGCGTTTTGTACATTTCTCACTTTTTGGAAAAAAGCCAAAACCTTACAATGCTGAAAAGAGCGCGAAAAATGTTACGAACCAATAGATGAGTTGGATTAAGAGTATACCATTTGACGAGGCTACTGGAAAATTAAAAAAGTTATACCAAAAAGTAACAGGGCCAAAGAACAATGTGGACAACATTATGAAAGTTCACAGTTTGCGACCTCATACCATGGAGGGACATATGGCACTGTATAAAAATGTTTTGCACCACAGTGCAAACACATTCCCAAAGTGGTATTTAGAAGCTTTGGGCGTGTATGTAAGTATGCTTAATTCATGTGAATACTGTGTTTCACATCATTTGGCGGGCTTAAAGAGATTGATAGGAGAAGAAAAAGGAGGTGAAATATTTAAGGCGTTACAAAATGATACGGTAGCAACGCAGTTCGACAAAAAGCGCTCGGCGGGATTTGAGTATGCAAAACTACTTACCTTAACACCTACACAGTTAACAAATACGCACATAGAAGTGCTCAGAAATAACCAACTTTCAGACGGTGAAATTCTCGAAATTAACCAAGTGGTTAGCTATTTTAATTACGCTAACAGAACGGTACTTGGATTGGGAGTGGTTACCGAAGGAGACATCCTCGGATTGTCGCCGAACAGTGCTGAAAATTCAGATTGGAATCATCAATAACTAACAAATAATACATGGAAAATTACGTACCAAACATCTTTTTTGCAATTATTTTAATAGCAGGTATAGGATATTTTGTAATGAATGTTCGAAAGCTTATTAGAAATATCAAATTAGGAAAAGACATTGATAGAACCGATCGAAAACCCGAACGCTGGAAAAATATGGCTAAGATAGCCTTAGGTCAGTACAAAATGGTACGCCGTCCAGTGTCTGGAATTTTACATATCATCGTGTATGTAGGGTTTATCTTGATCAATATAGAAATGCTCGAAATCGTAATTGACGGATTGTTTGGAACCCATCGTGTTTTCTATCCAATTTTAGGAAAAGGGTTTTACGGTTTCCTTATCGGAACGTTTGAAGTGTTGGCTTTTGCGGTACTCGTAGCGGTAATTGTTTTTTGGTTCCGAAGAAATGTGGAAAAGGTGAAGCGTTTTTGGAATAAGGAAATGCAAGGGTGGCCTAAGAATGACGGGAATATCATTTTGTACTTTGAAATGGTATTAATGTCGTTGTTTTTAGTAATGAATGCCACTGATGTAAGCTTTCAAGAGGCAGGAGCAGGAAATATCATTTCTCAGTTTGTAGCTCCGTGGTTTTCTGATTACAGTCACGATCAATTACACCTTATCGAGCAAGCCGCTTGGTGGTTACACATTGTAGGGATTTTAATTTTCTTAAATTACCTGTACTATTCGAAGCACCTACATATTTTATTAGCCTTCCCGAATACTTTTTACGCGAACTTAAAGCCTAAAGGACAATTTACCAATGTGGAGGCGGTAACGAAAGAAGTGCAAATGATGATGGATCCTGATGCAGATCCGTATGCTATGCCAGAAGAAGGAGAGGAAGAAGGAGAGCCTGAAAAATTTGGAGCCTCAGAGGTGACCGATTTAAATTGGGTACAGCTGATGAATGCGTATACCTGTACAGAATGTGGTCGATGTACCTCTTCTTGTCCTGCAAACCTTACAGGGAAAGAATTATCACCACGTGCGATTATGATGAAAACTCGTGATCGTTTAGAAGAAGTAGGAAACAATATGGATGCTAATAACGGAACCTTCAAACCTGATGGTAAGCAGTTGTTAGACGATTATATTACAAGAGAAGAATTATGGGCGTGTACTAGTTGTAATGCTTGTGTTCAAGAATGTCCAATCGGAATTGACCCATTGTCAATTATTATGGAAATGAGACGTTATTTGGTAATGGAAGAATCAGCAGCTCCTCAAGAGCTCAACATGATGATGACCAATATCGAGAATAATGGAGCACCTTGGCAATACAGTCAAATGGACAGATTGAATTGGAAAGATGAATAGAACGTCATCTGAAAAAAAGCAAACAACAAGTAAGAATCACATCAACAATTAAACGATAAAGAATTATGAACGTACCAACAATGGCAGATATGATGGCTCAAGGAAAGCAACCTGAAGTTTTATTTTGGGTTGGGGCCGCAGGAAGTTACGACGATAGAGCAAAAAAGATTACCAAGGCATTTGTGAAAATTTTACATCAAGCTGGAGTTGATTTTGCGGTATTAGGTACTGAAGAAAGTTCGACAGGAGATGCAGCAAAGCGCGCTGGAAATGAGTTTTTATTCCAGATGCAAGCCATGACGAACATTGAAATATTAAATGCATACGAAGTAAAAACCATCGTGACCTGTGATCCTCATTCTTTTAATACACTAAAAAATGAGTACCCTGGTTTAGGTGGAAACTACGAGGTATATCACCATACGCAATACATCAGTAAATTAATAAAAGAAGGAAGACTCGAAGTAGGGAATGACGTATTGAGAAATAAAAGATTAACTTTTCACGATCCGTGTTACTTAGGAAGAGCGAATGATGTGTATGAGACTCCGAGAGAATTGATTAGAAGATTGGGAGTTAAAATGACGGAAATGAAGCGTCATAAGTCTACGGCGTTGTGTTGTGGTGCTGGAGGAGCGCAAATGTTTAAAGAGCCAGAAAAAGGAAATATGGACATCAATATTCTCCGTACTGAAGACGCTCTAGAAACCAAACCACAGATCATTGCAACCGGTTGTCCTTATTGTAATACGATGATGACTGACGGTGTGAAATTCAAGGAAAAAGAGGACCAAATAGAGGTAAAAGACATCGCTGAATTGATTGCCGAGGCGAATGAGCTATAGGGAATTATAAAGTTTTCATAAAAGAGCATTTCATTTGAAATGCTCTTTTTTTTGGTATGTATTTTGTGCTGATTAAGTAAACTAATTTATATAAGAATGAAGAGATATTTAGGACTACTTGTATTATTGTTTACCATCGGATGTAATGACATTGCTGTAACCAGTTTCGAAGGAGATGATTTCGGAAGCTATAAAATGACGGTATCGTCTGATGATGGCAATGCCAAAGGAAAGGTACGTACTGCCTTCGCGGAATCGGGAAATTTTAAGTTTGATGATACGGTAGCAGGTATTCGATTGCCTTATAGTAAAACCTATACAGCGGCCATTAATGTAACCGCTACAGCTTTTGCTTCGTATACAGATGAAACAGTGGGGACTTTTGCACCCTATACGGTGAAACTTCAGATTTTTAGATCCAATATTTTAGAAGGGGAAAAGCTTGTTTTGGTCGGCCATCGTGGTGCTGAGGTATCTTTTGACCTCAGTATGAATAAATAGGGACTCTCATACCTGAATCGGCCTCAGACAGGTGGATCGTTTATAAAAGAATAATTTAAACCAAAGACGTTAAGGTCTTTGGTTTTTTTGTAAGGGGTGTTTCTTTCGCGGTGTATACCTGGATTATTAAAAAGAGAAGAACGTGTATTTCAATTCCTCTTTCTATTGACTATTGCTACATAAATCAGTACTTCGATTACATTATTATTGTCCGTGGTTTGAACACTAACTAACTTTATAAAGTACAAAACAGGCACACATAAGCCTTTTTCAATAAGTATTTGGCACAGGAAACACTTCTTAGGGGCTAAGTGGTTATTTTACTGAAAAGGTTGCTAAGGATGGACGTTATCATAAAAATAACTAAGCCGCTATGAAACGTATTTTAACAAAATTAGCGAGTGCTGGTGCTGCGCTATTGGCCTTGTGTAGCAGTACTACACAGGCACAGACCACCTCAGAGAATTACATTCTGAGTAAAACCTATAAAAAACCGACAACCAGTGCTGTTTCAGGAACTGACCGAGAACGCGTAAGTACAACGGTACAATACATTGATGGATTAGGACGACCAACGCAGCAAATAGCCATGTTTGCTGGGGGAGAAGAACGTGTGTACAACGCCTTGCCTATGGATTGGAAAGTGAACAATGTTGGTTCTACTGAATTTTACTATCAAAATGGAGAGTCTTCAGAAAATAGCATCGTATACGGAACCACCCCTTTTGGAGGATCAGATTTACTCTGGCAGTGCAAGCCCGACGCTACTTCGGGAGCCGATGGAGGGTGGAACAGTCGATATTTTGAAATTGACCGAAGCAAAAGTTACCGTTATACGATTTGGATAAAAAAAACGGGGCAATTAAACAATGGATCTTCGTATCACGGCATCCAAAATGTGAACAATTTGGACGGTACGGCCAATGTAAATCCGTATTTCTGGGCTTCTAAACTTCCTAAAATAGATACCTGGTATTTAATAGTAGGTTTGGTGCATCCTGAAGGCTATACTGGAAGCGACACCGGAATAAGTGGACTCTACGATATGGAAGGTAAAAAGGTGGCCAATGGAGTGGAATACAAATGGGGAACAGCGAGTCAAACAAGGGTTCGCAGTTACCTGTACTACTGCACGGATATCAATACGCGCCAATACTTTTGGAACCCGATGTTTCAGGTAGTTGACGGTAGCGAATTACGTTTGGACGAGTTGGTACGTCAGAAAACCTTGATAAAAGGAAAAGTAACTCCTAAAGATATTGTAACCCACAGTGAATACGATGTTTATGGACGACAATTAAAAGAATACTTACCCTTGGCCAAGGAAACTGCTGGGCAGCTTCAAACGGGAGCTATGGCTACGGAGATCAATAGCTATTACCAAGCAAAGTACCCTACTGATTTTTCAGGAGTAGCATTACCAGAGGTCAATGCCTACAGTGAAAAAGTGATAGAAGCCTCACCTTTAGGACGTGTATACGAACAGGCAGCACCGGGAAAAGACTGGAAAAAAGGGACTAGTTACTCAGCAAAGGGCTATACAAACAACAGTCATACTATCAAGTTTGAATACGACACCAATCATGGCAGTGAAGTGGCTCAGTATTACGTGAGTTTGAGTATGGCAAACAATACTTATACACCGACTCTGCACCGAGCCACGGCGAACAACGGAAACTATTTGGCAAAGCAGTTGTACAAAACGCTAACCAAAGATGAAAACTGGAAACCGTCAGATGGGGTAAATCATACTACTGAGGAGTTTAAAAACAAGCAGGGGCAAGTACTATTAAAAAGAACCTATAACAACCAACTAGCTCACGACACTTATTACGTATACGATGATTTTGGAAATTTGACCTATGTTTTGGCTCCAAAAATGGAGGCTAGCACAGCTACGATAGCAACGGTTATTAGTAAACTAGATGCTTTGGGCTATCAATACAAGTACGATCAAAGAAACCGACTGGTAGAAAAGAAAATACCGGGAAAAGGATGGGAGTACATCGTATACAACAAAAGAGATTTACCTGTAATGACCCTGGATGCCAACAGTCGTAAGGAACATGCAGGAGGAAAGAATGATACGTGGCTATATACTAAATACGATGATTTAGGAAGAGTAGTATATACCGGACTTGGTGAAAATTTTCAAAGTCGAGAAGCCATGCAAGGTTATGCAAGTAGTGCAGCATATGCTGATACAGAGCAAAGAACCACTTCGTATTTTACTTTTGGAGGAACAAAAATTTATTATACAAAAAATGGGCTTCCTACCAATGATTTAAGTGGTTTGTTAACGATAAATTATTACGATACCTATGTAGATTTACCAGTAGGTTTGAGCACGAGCATTACTACGAGCTATGGGGTAGTATCCACTAGCACAACACGTGGTTTAGCAACCGTAAGTAAGGTACGCGTGCTGGGTACTAATCATTGGACTACAACGGTAACGTACTACGATTACAAGGCACGTCCTATATACGTTTACAGCAAGAATGACTATTTAGGAACTACCGATGTGGTGGAGAGCAAGCTGGATGACTTTACGGGAAAGGTATTGGAAACTAAAACTACGCATCAAAAAACGGGGCAAAATGCTATTGTTACAATCGATCGATTTGAATACGACCACGCAGACCGATTGGTGAGTCAGACTCAAAAAATAAACAACCAATACCCAGAACGAATTGTTCGTAATCACTACGATGCATTGGGACAATTACGCAGTAAACTTACAGGAAACGGTACTGCGGAAGGTTATCAATTTAGTTCGGGCATATCGGGTACAGAATTGCTCACCAAAACCAATACAACCACGGGTTGGAACAGTGCTTTGTTAACCAAAGGTAGTATTCAAGGTGACGGTTATGTAGAATTTGAGGCGGAAACTACGAATCATCCGTTGATGGTGGGGCTCAGTAATTTCAATTCGAACCTTGACTATTCGTCTATTCAGTATGCGGCTTACTTGTATTGGAACAATAGATTAATAATTTATGAAGGAGGGCATTACGTAGGAGAATATGGAACCTATAAGAAGGGTGATGTGATTCGTGTAGAGCGAGTAGGTTCAGTGGTGTACTACCAAAAAAACAACGAAGTTTTTTACACCTCGGTTCGTCCATCCATAGGGAAGCTCTTTGGAGATGTAGCGATGTATACGGTAGGTGCTGCAATCCGGGATGTTATCATCGTAAACAACAACCAAGGATTACAAAAGGTAGACTATAACTACAACATTCGCGGATGGTTAAAAAATATCAATCAAGATGCAGCTGTTGACAATGATTTATTTAACTTTGGAATAGCCTATAACGAGCACAGTGATGCGAGCAAGCGTTTGTACAACGGAAACATAGCACAAACGAGCTGGCAAACGGCTAATGATGGTCAAACACGTTCTTATACATACAGCTATGACGCTTTGAACAGACTGTTAAGCGTTACAGGGGGCAACACCTCGAATTACAACCTATCAGGAATCCAGTATGATAAAAATGGTAATATTTTAAATCTTATCAGACGAGGACATTTAAATACCAATGCTACGAGCTTTGGTGTGATGGACAACCTAGTTTATACCTACGATAGTGGAAATAAGCTCAAAAAAGTGTCGGATAGCGGAAATACTCATTATGGGTTTAAGGATGGTTCTCATTCAAATGATGATTTTGGATACGATGCCAATGGAAATATGATTTTGGATAAAAACAAAGGAATTACCAACATCGAGTACAATCACCTAAATCTACCGATCCGAGTACACTTTGGAAGTGGAAAATCGGCTTTAGGTACCATTGATTATGTTTACGATGCTACTGGGGTGAAGTTAGCCAAGACAGTAACCGGAAGTTTATCGAGTCCGGTAACTACGGAATACGCCGGGAACTATATTTACAACAAGGTTTCGGGTCGTGGAGCATCGGTGAACTTAGCATTCTTTAACCACCCAGAGGGATATGTAAGTAATGATAGTGGAAGTTTAAACTATGTATACCAATACAAAGACCACCTAGGAAATGTTCGTTTATCTTATATAGATGATAATAAGGATGGTAATATCACTCAAAACGAAATCGTAGAAGGATCTAATTATTATCCTTTTGGTTTAAAGCATAAAGGGTATAATGGGAATGTTTCTTCTTTGGGGAATTCTGTAGCGCAGAAGTTTGGGTATAATGGAAAAGAGTTAAATGATGAATTAGGAATAGAGTGGCATGATTTTGGTGCAAGGAATTATGATGCTGCATTAGGACGTTGGATGAATCTTGACCCTCTTGCTGAGAAAATGCGTAGGCATAGTCCATACAATTATGCGTTTGATAATCCTTTATGGTATATCGACCCTGATGGGATGAAACCTTTTGATTGGAGAGACAAGAATGGTAATCTAGTATATGATGCTAAAAAAAGAGAGTATACCAAACACGCAACAGACGACCACAAAAGGTTTGGAAACTCGTTATTAAAAACTTCTGCTGGAAGAAAGCAATTTAACAAGTTGGTAAATTCGAGTATTCCTATTACAACAGAAATATCTTCTGGTAAAGGGCCATCTACAGGGACTTCATATGTAACTGGGCAAACCAGACAAACCAAAGATGGAAATACTGGAAAAGTAAAAAAGGCTCATATTGTAATATTTGAAGGGAGAATAAACGATTTTATGGCTACTATTGATAAATTTTACAAAGCTGGACAAGAAAGCAAACTAAGTGAGCAAACTCAACTATATCACGAAAACACAGAAACAAATGATGAAAGAGTTGCAGCCGTAGCTGGACACGAAATATAAAAAATTAAAAATGAAGCACTTAGCGTTAATTATTGTTTTAGGTGTTTGTGTTAATTGTAAAGCACAAAGCATACCTAATTCTTTTAAGTCAGAAATAATAGATTTTTACATCTCTTCCAATGAGATAGAGAAAACCGAAAAAGAGAGTTTAATAAATGGTTTTGATGAATCATTTACAATTAGAGAGTTAGGGAGTGAAAATTCCACATCTGTAATTAAAAATGGTATTTACACTTTAACGCCTAATATTAGCCATACTACAACAATACTATTAGCTCATAATGTGAATGGATATAAAATTTTATCAAGTAGCAGTAAATATGAAACTTTAAGTAAAGTGTTAAGTTTTTTAAAAGAGAATAGTACTATAGATAAATTAAAAGCTTTAGAAGCTGTCGAAGACATTATGAAATTATTGAAAGACAACGAACAGCTAACAAATCTTAATGTACTAGAATTTAAAGAAAATTAGATTTTCAAAGTAAAGAAAACCACCCGAAGGTGGTTTTTTTATGCGTAAGCTTTTTGGGTTTTAAAATCCCTTAAAGCCATATCAATCATATTAAAAATAAAGGTTCTATTCTCGTCAGAGAGTTCAGAGATAAGCTCCAAACGTTTAAGAGCTTCCTTATCCAGTTGCAGTTTGCTTTTACCGATTAGGTAATCTACAGATACTTCCAAAGCGTCAGCAATTTTTACAACCACGTCAATAGACGGTTTAATGTCACCACGCTCATAGCGACCAACGACATCACCAGACGTACCAATTAAATTACCCAAAGAAGCTTGGGAAAGCTTTTTCTTCTTGCGTAGCAACATCATATTATCTCCAAAATCCATAATGATAAGTATTGAAAATGATTGTAAAATCAGTGTTTAAGCAAAATTGAATGATTTATAAATCATAAACAATAATTAAAAAGCTTGTTTATGTAAGATTGATAATGAAGATGGCAGGTTTTTAGTGCTAACCTATGCTGAAGGTGAAATCATAGCATACACCCTAAGTATCGTTAAATACAACAAGAAAAAATTTAGTAGATCCTCAGTAAACATTGCATGTGGTGAGTATAGTTTTTCAAAAGTTGTCAAGCAAGATGCTCTAAATATACCCGAGCTTATGCTTGAATTAGATGAAGGAAATGGCCTATTACCTTCAGAATTTCTAATTTTTACAGAAATTGATAAAAATCAAAGGCTATCCTCTATACTAGTAAGCAGTATACCAGAATATATTGAAAATCATATTTTAATTAATACTAGTAAGTAGCCTACGGGATTAGGATAATGTGTCAGATTTGTACTTATGATATCTAAGGTTTTATTTGGTTTGTAAGTCAGTAGGTTAGGTGTGGGGCTGCTCTAAATACATCAGTGTTTATTTATGTAATAGATTTAAGTTTAACAGTTTTAATAAGTTGCTGTGCTATCTGAACTCTTCCCATTAAATCGGAAACATTAGTATTAGAAATTTTTGAGAAAAAAAACAGAAAAAGAGTAAAGTAATTTTAATAATTTCACTGTTATCAATATTTGTGATCACTATCTTCTTAATCAAATCGAACAATCTGTTTTCCTTGGAAACTGTATTTTCCTGAACTTGTTTGGGGATTATCACGCCTTTTTTAACTTGAGATTCTTTGTTGAGCCCAAGGCGAACTAACAATCACAAGGGGACACTTTTTTCGGAGTGCATTCGTATTTCTAAAATCTGTCAAAGTTGTGTCGACTTCTTTTAAGAGGGATCGAGTTTTGTTAATAAGGAAGTTTATAGGCTTCCTTTTTTAGGTCCAAATACTGTATCTTTGATCCCAGTATGAAAATGATGAAATATTACATTCAAGCAGCGCGTTTGCGCACCTTACCACTATCGATTTCTGGAATTATAGTAGGAAGTAGTTTAGGGTTTAAAGAACAATTGGCAACCGGTGCGAATACCAGTGAATTTGGAATTTTTGGATCGGCTATTTTTTGGTTGGCCATAGCTACTACAATTGCCTTTCAGGTATTGTCAAATTTTGCCAATGATTACGGTGATGGTGTGAAAGGTACCGACGCTAATAGAACTGGAGAACAGCGGATGGTAGCCTCAGGAGTAATCTCTTCGAAACAAATGAAAAATGCGGTGGTGATCACGGCTGTGTTGAGTCTACTTTTAGCTCTGGGCTTAATCTACGTGGCTTTCGGAAGCGATAATTTTTTATATACCTTACTGTTCACCGGGCTGGGACTAGCATCCATAGCAGCAGCCATCAAATACACCGTAGGTAAGTCAGCCTATGGGTACAGTGGTTTTGGGGATGTGTTTGTCTTTGCATTTTTCGGTTTGTTAGCAGTATTGGGAAGTTATTTCTTATTTACCAAGAGTTTTGACTTTTTTGTGGTCTTACCCGCCGTAACGATAGGATTATTGAGTACAGCAGTACTCAACTTAAATAACATGAGAGATCGTGAGAACGATAAAAAGGCAGGAAAAAAAACCTTAGTGGTAAAAATAGGGGCTGAGTTTGCCAAGTATTACCATTACTACTTATTGGTGGCTTCCTTTTTATTTTCTTTTTTGTTTACCGGAATACGCTATAGCTCACCGTTACAATTTCTTTTTATGATCGCATTTATTCCGTTGGGATTGCACTTACATTTTGTGTATAAAAATGAAACTGCATCGCAATTTGATGGCGAGTTGAAGAAGGTTGCTTTGAGTACCTTTTTGTTTGCAGTCCTATTTGCTATAGGACAATTAGTTACTATTTAAAATAATGAAAAAAATGAATATTACATTTTACGGACATGCCTGTTTTGGAATTGAAATAGCGGGTAAACACATCGTAGTTGACCCATTTATTACAGGGAATCCTAAAGCAGCTCATTTAGCACTCGAGGACGTTCAAGCCGATTATATTTTGTTGACACATGCGCATCAAGACCACGTATTGGACGTAGAGGCCTTGGCAGAAAGAACAGGAGCGACGATAGTTTCTAACTATGAAATCGTGATGTATTATACAGCTAAAGGATTGAAAGGACATCCTGTGAATCACGGAGGTAGCTTTAGTACCGATAGTTTTACAGCAAAATATGTCAATGCCGTTCATACCTCGTCGTTTGCAGACGGTACCTATGGAGGCGAGCCTGGAGGATTTGTAGTCACTGCCGGAGAAACAAGTGTTTATATCGCTGGAGATACTGCATTAACCATGGATATGAAACTCATCCCGATGACGACTACATTGACAGCGGCAATTTTACCCATTGGAGATAATTTTACCATGGGGGTGGACGATGCTATTATTGCAAGTAACTTCGTTGAGTGTACTCGTGTAATTGGATGTCATTACGATAGCTTTCCTCCGATAGAAATTGATAGTGCTAAAGCAGTAACCGCATTTAGTGCAGCTGGAAAAGAATTAATGTTACCTGCTATAGGTGAAACGCTAAGTATTGGATAAATGAAGACAGTAAAAATAGTTTTAGGAATTGTTATTGCACTATCGGTGGCGTTTTTGGCAACGGGTTTTATCATCAATGAATTGGTGTATACTGCAGAAGTTTCTGTTGAGAAGCCAGTGACTGAGGTTTTTGATCTGTTGAGTACTCCTGAAAATATCAAACAGTGGGCGCCTGAAATCAAAGAGGTGCGCACGGTGAAAAAGACCGATAATAACGAAGGGAGCAGTTATGATATCGTTGTAGAAAGTCAAGGGCAAGAAATAGTATCTCAGATGCGAATTAAAACCTATGTGCCAAATGAATCACTAGTGCTGATTTACGAGGGGGGAGGCCTGTTTAAAAAAGTGTCGTATCGCTTCTCTTCAAACTCTAATGAAACGACAGTTACTCAGGAGAGCAAGGTGCGCGCAACGAGTTTTATATTGGGTTGCATGCTGCCTTTTGTACAGTCGAAACTGCAAGTGCAAGACGCGCAATATTTAAATGCCTTTAAGGAGTATTCAGAAAAGTAATAGAGCAGGATGAAAGCTAGTTATCAAAAGTATGATTTGGTGTTTAAACGCCCGAGTGGTACATCGAGAGGAGTATTGAGAACCAAGGAAACTTGGTTTTTAAAATTAGAGGATGAAGGAAAGGTCGGATACGGAGAATGTGGTTTGTTTAGAGGATTGAGTATAGATGATACCCCTGATTATGAGTTAAAACTTAAATGGGTTGTGGCCAATATTCACAAAGGAAAAGAGGTCTTACTTGCTGCTCTAAAACACTATCCTTCCATTCAATTTGGTATTGAACAAGCTTTTCTTGATCTAGCATCGCCTACACCTTTTGAGTTACTTTCGCCTGAATTTATCCAAGGAACGAAAGAAATTCCTATTAATGGATTGATTTGGATGGGGGATAAAGCCTTTATGCAGGAGCAAATTCGAGAGAAGCTAGCCAGTGGGTTTACCACCATCAAAATGAAAATTGGAGCGATAGATTTCGATACTGAGATTGCCTTACTAAAAGCGATTCGAGAAGAGTTTTCAGCAGATGCAATTACGTTGAGAGTTGATGCTAATGGGGCCTTTAGTCCTAATGATGCCATGAGTAAATTACAGCGCTTATCCGAATTGGATATCCATTCTATTGAACAGCCTATCAAACAAGGTCAATGGCAAGAAATGGCGGCGTTGTGTGAAAACTCGCCAGTGCCTATTGCCTTGGATGAGGAGCTTATCGGGATCTTTGATTACGAAGCCAAAGTGCGTTGTTTGGAAACAATTCGACCTCAGTTTATTATTTTAAAACCGAGTTTGGTTGGAGGATTTCAAGGTAGTGCGGAGTGGATTGAGTTAGCAGCGAAACAAGGAGCTGATAATTGGATAACGAGTGCTTTGGAAAGCAATATTGGGCTGAATGCTATAGCGCAATGGACTGCTACTTTAAACAACCCCTTACCACAAGGTTTAGGAACGGGAAGTTTATTTACAAATAATATCACGAGTCCACTGGTCGTTAAAAGTGGACAATTAACCTATAATCCAGCCTTGCGTTGGGAGTTTAATATGTAATTTGATATGAATTTTATAGAACAAGCATACAAAGGGAGAAACGATTGGTATTGGTATATAATCGTTATTTCCATAGTTGGAATTGCATGGCAATTCCTAGGAGGAATACCTTTTATAATCGCCGCTATGATGCACCTGTCAAATCCGGCAGATTTTGCGGCAGAAGCAGCTACCAATTTTACGAATATAGGAATTGATAAAAACCTCTATCTCTTCTTGATGATCTTTACGTTTATCGTAGGTTTAGCAGCATTGTTATTATGCGTCAGAAGCATTCATCAAAGAAGTATCACTTCTTTAGTAACGAGTAGGACCAAGATTGATTGGAAACGCTTTTGGTTCGCTTTTGTATTGTGGGGATGTATTTCTATAAGTTTTATCCTTATCGGTATTTTTATGAGCCCAGAGGATTATGTTTGGAATTTTAATGCCAAGCCGTTTTTTATCCTCGTAGCCATATCTTTTCTTTTTATTCCGCTACAAACCAGTTTTGAAGAATTACTTTTTAGAGGGTATCTCATGCAGGGATTAGGAATCATGGTGAAAAATCGTTGGTTTCCCTTGATCGTGACCTCTATTATTTTTGGGGTACTTCACATGGCCAATCCTGAAGTGGATAAATTAGGGCCTATAGTGATGGTATTTTACATAGGTACCGGGTTTTTATTTGGTATCGTGACCTTGATGGATGAAGGTACCGAATTGGCATTAGGTTTACATGCAATTAATAATATAGTGGCTGCATTTATGGTAACTACCGATTGGACAGTATTTCAAACCAATGCTTTGTATATTGATACTTCTGAGCCATCAGTAGGAATGGAAATGTTTTTTCCAGTATTTGTTTTGTATCCGATATTGCTGTTTTTGTTTGGAAGAAAATACCAATGGTCAAATTGGAAAGACAAGCTCTTTGGAACAATAGAGCCTCCGGTGAAGTCGGATGAATTGAACGGAATAGGAGGCTAATAGTATGAATACTCCACAAATGCATAGCGATTTCTCTTGGAACGATTGTCAGTTTTCATCTTTAAATCAGTTATTGGAATATGCCGAACAATCTGATACAGAGGTTGCTGGTTTTTTGAAGCAATGGTTTGATACTACGCCAACCCTAACAGTGAGAACATCGGGGTCTACAGGAGTTCCCAAACCCATAGCCTTATCCAAAGAAGCAATGAAGGCTTCGGCCTTAGCCACGGGAACGTTTTTTGAGTTGCCAGCAAAAACTTCGGCATTAATCTGTTTGTCAGTAAACTATATTGCTGGTAAGATGATGTGGATTCGAGCTTTGGAATTGGGTTGGAAGGTGTATTATACACCACCGGTAGCCAATCCATTGCAAATTTTGGAAAAGACAGTCGACTTTAGCGCCATGGTGCCTATGCAGCTCGAGGCCTCTTTGAATGACCTTCACAAGGTCAAAAAACTCATAGTAGGAGGAGGGGCAGTATCCAAGGAATTAAATGAGAAAATTCAAACTGTTTCTACGGAGGTATACGCTACCTATGGCATGACGGAAACCATAACACATATTGCTGTTAAACCTTTAAATAGGTCGGCTCAGAAGAATGGAGATTCATCAGTTTACAATGCACTTCCCGGGGTTAGCTTTGAATTGGATGACCGCGGTTGTTTGTGTATTAGTGCCCCTCGGGTTTCTGACGAAATGGTTGTGACCAATGATGTGGTACAGTTGAATTCGACTACGGCTTTCGAGTGGAGGGGACGCGTGGATAATGTGATTAACTCAGGAGGGATTAAATTACAACCTGAGCACATTGAAGCATCGCTTGGTGCATACATTCAACAGCGATTCTTTGTCGCGGGAATTCCCGATAAAATACTAGGTGAAAAATTGGTGCTTCTACTCGAAGGCGTATCCTTCACAACGGGGCGAGAAATATTAAAAAACCTCGCTTTGATCACAACGATGAACCGCTATGAAATACCAAAAGAGGTCTTCGTCTTACCGAAGTTTATAGAAACTGAAACGCATAAAATTCAACGTTCAAAATGCTTGGAAAAAGCTTTGGAGAAGCACTAGTAAAAACGAAGTGTAAATGCGTTGTTATACGTGGCATTAGGTGCTAAATGAAGCATCCCCATTTTCTCGATAAATTGCCCGTTGTGATCTGTGGTATCTGCAATTCCCATCCAAGGTTCAAAACAGATAAATGGCGCACCCGTTACTGGGGACCAAAAGGCCATGTATTGCCATTGATCAAAGGTCATTTCAAGACCGTGCTCATGCAGCTCAGAAGCTAGTTTGAAACTTTTAGATTTGACATTTTCAAAAATTAGAGCATCGTTAGCAAATAAGCGCTGATTTAACGGGGTTTTTTTCGGAATACTAACCTTCGTAGGTGTAGGTTTTACGGTGCCTGTAGCCTTGTCTAAATCGTATTTACGAACTACTTCTTCACGTTCAAAACAGAGGTGGTAATCTTCAAATTGAGTACCGGGAACCAAAGGGCAATTAAAAGCAGGATGTGCGCCTATTGAAAATGGCATGGTAGTACTGTTTTTATTTAGGACTTCATAGCTCGTTATGATTTTGTCGTCGTACAACTCATATTCAAGGCGAAGTGAGAATAGAAATGGGTACTTTATCAAACTTTCTTCATTGGCGTCTAAGGCCAAAACTGCTTTATGAGTTTCCTGTTCCACTACCCTAAACTCCATGTCTCGAGCAAATCCATGTTGATTCATTTCATAGGTTTTACCATCAATAACACACTGATTTTCCTTTAGCTTTCCGACGATTGGGAACAATACGGGAGCATGTCTTTTCCAGTAAGTGGGGTTTCCATTCCAGAGGTATTCTAATTGCGTTTTTTTATGGTAAATAGCGCATAACTCCGCACCGTGAGTGTTGATTTGTACTTTTAGGATATCATTTTCAAGGCTTATCATAGACAGTAAGGTGTAATCAGTAAAGTAAAGATACTAAATATTGAGGTATCGCAAATCGGTTTTTGAAGGTCGAGGACTCGATAAGAGGTTTTGTAACCGAAAAATCAAGTTTCGTGACATTTTTTTTATGAGGCATGAAGAAATTCGAGACCTTAGAAATATCAAAAACTAACTAATCATGAAATTAAACCAACAAACTTGGCTTGGCTCTTTATTGATATTGAGCCTGGTGTTTGCAACCTCGTGCAAAAACAAAAAAGAACAGCCGGTCGCTGCAACCGACCACTACCAGAATGTAAAGACGAACACACAAACGGCTTGC
The DNA here is from genome assembly GCF_056160945.1 of Tenacibaculum sp. AWR4_210. Lineage (NCBI taxonomy): Bacteria > Pseudomonadati > Bacteroidota > Flavobacteriia > Flavobacteriales > Flavobacteriaceae > Tenacibaculum > Tenacibaculum sp. AWR4_210. The sequence goes on along the minus strand of NZ_JBSWYF010000003.1, from coordinate 399,461 downwards.
GATACAACCTGGTTTCCTCATGCTTCTACAAAGGCACCTGCTGAGGGACCTAACAGTTTATTTGCCCGTGATACAACTTCGAATATTTTGTTTCATCGTTGGTCATGGCAAAAGTTCTTATGGTTGACCAAGCCGATTCCACAGTCTCAAGGGACCTTACCGCTTTTTTTGGCTGATCCTACTATTTTACAGGTCGATGCTTCAATGGATACGGTAGCAGTCCCAAAGGGTGTTCAATTGGTGTTAACTGATACGGAACAAGCCGGGTTTGAACAGGCCGTTTTACATACGAATAAAGCTTACAGTGCCACAGGAAACTCACAAACAGTCTATTATTCCATTCATATGAACAGCACTATGCTCAACGCAGCGGTAACAGTTATGGACGATCTGGTGGCAGGAAAAATTACTAGTTTAAAGAACAAGGCATTTCCTGTCGGGAGTTTTGAGCTAAAAGTATCATGGGTACCCGTGGAGGCCATTAAGGAGGAAAATCGCAAAAATTACTTTATAACAAAAGCGCATTTTCCGGACGCAACAGGTTTAAATGAAGGTAATGAAGGAGTGTCAGTAGCGATGTTAGGGATGCACGTGGTCGGAATAGTAGAAAATCACCCAGAATTTATTTGGGCAACTTTTGAGCATCGCGATATGGCTCCTAATTTTAGTTGGAATAAAAGATCTGATGGGGAACTAGAAGGAGCTACAGCTGCTACTGATAAGTTGCTATTTGCGAAAGGAAACATCAATACCATTGACGGAATTAAATGGAATAGAACAACGCAAAGTGGGGTAGTACCTTCAAAAGTATACGATCTTTTTGCCTATGGGGTTCCTCGTGATGTCGGTGGTGAATTTATGGAAACCTCACAAGACGGAAAAACGAATTTTAAGAACATCCAAGATATCAATGCCTGCGTAGCGGATAATTTGACCGATGTTTGGAATAACTATTTCTACAATGGATCTATATGGATCAATACAGATAAAACGTCGAAAGAACGCCAATTGTTTGTGGTTGACTCACTAGGTGGGAATATCAAAAATGCAACTCCAGGTTCTTTTGCAAGAGGGTCTTTAAACTGTGCGAATGTCACCATGGAAACGTTTACACAAACGTTTAAGTCTAGTTTAGGAGACATCAATGCTGGTACGCTTGTGAATTGTTTTTCATGTCACAATTCAGAAAGTTTTCAGGATTCCGATATCCGATCACCCATGTATATTAGTCACGTCTTTAATTCGTATGCCTTGAGCAGGGAGCAAGTAAGTGACAGAGAAATTGAAAAGTTAAAAGCTATTCAGGAGAAAATGCAAATGAAGTAAAAAAGAACAGCCCTTAGCTTAAAAAAACTGAGGGCTGTTTTGAATATTAATATTCTATTTTGTCATCTTTCTCAGACCATTTCTGAAATGGCTCCAATGCGATTTCTCTACCAACTTGTTCGAATGGGATACTTCGCTTTTCATAAGGCAATGGAATTTCTTTATAAATAAATTCATCATCAAACCCGATGTTGGCAGCGTCTACTTGATTACTTCCGTAGAATACTTTATCCGGACGAGCCCAATAAATAGCACCTAAACACATAGGGCAAGGTTCACAAGAAGTATAAACGATACAACCGTCTAATTGAAAAGAACCTAAGTTTTTACAAGCATCTCTAATAGCTGTTACCTCTGCGTGCGCAGTAGGATCATTGGTAGAAGTTACTTTGTTGTTTCCACGACCAACAATTTCTCCATCTTTTACAATAATACAACCGAAAGGACCTCCTTCATTATTTTGCATTCCTCTTAAAGCTGCTTTGACAGCTTCACTCATATACGCTTCGTGTTTGTTCATTTTTTTTGGGTTTTTATAAATAAAAAAGCCCGTAAAAATACGAGTTTTTTTAGAAATGGATGACTTGTTCTTAGAAAAGTATGAAGAGGTGAGAATAGGTACAAAAAAAAGAGAGTTCGAAAACTCTCTTTTTTAATAGGTTATAAGGTTGGTGCTTATTTTAAGCTTCCAGTCATATCTTCTGGTTTTACCCACTCGTCGTACTGCTCGGCAGTAACATAGCCTAAATTAATAGCTTCTTCTTTTAAGGTAGTACCATTGGCGTGCGCAGTATTTGCTATTTCAGCTGCTTTGTAATAACCGATTTTGGTGTTTAAAGCAGTAACCAACATTAATGAGTTGTTTAAGAGTTCGTTAATTCTGGTGTGGTTAGGTTCAATACCTGCCGCACAGTTCGCTTCGAAAGAAACACAAGCATCTCCGATAAGTTGTGCAGATTGCAATACGTTGGCAGCCATCACAGGTTTAAATACGTTTAGTTCGTAGTGTCCTTGTGTTCCTCCAACAGTTACCGCAACATCATTACCCATTACCTGTGCACAAACCATAGTGATAGCCTCTGCTTGTGTTGGGTTTACCTTTCCAGGCATGATAGAAGATCCTGGCTCATTTGCAGGAATGATTAATTCACCAATTCCTGATCGAGGACCTGAAGCCATCAATCGAATGTCATTGGCAATTTTATTCAAAGAAACTGCTAATTGTTTTAAAGCTCCATGAGTTTCTACTAAGGCATCGTGAGCTGCTAATGCTTCGAATTTATTTTCAGCAGTAACAAATGGAAGTTCTGTAAATTCAGCAATGTACTTTGCTACCAAAACATCGTATCCCTTAGGGGTGTTTAATCCAGTTCCCACCGCAGTTCCACCAAGTGCCAATTGTGCTAAGTGTTCTAAGGTGTTTTTTAAGGCTTTTAATCCAAAGTTTAACTGCGCCACATATCCTGAAAATTCTTGTCCCAAGGTAAGTGGAGTAGCATCCATTAAATGGGTACGTCCAATTTTTACAACATCTTTAAATGCTTCTGATTTGGCTTGTAAAGTGTCGCGTAATTGCTCTACACCAGGAATAGTAACCTCTACTATTTTTTTGTAAGCAGCAATGTGCATTCCCGTAGGGAAAGTATCGTTTGACGATTGAGATTTGTTTACATCATCATTCGGTTGAATCGTTTTTTCACCCTCACCAATTACCTTTCCTGCAATTTCGTGTGCGCGATTAGCGATAACTTCATTAACATTCATGTTTGATTGAGTACCTGAACCCGTTTGCCAAATAACCAATGGAAATTGGTCATCGTGCTTACCAGCTAAAATCTCGTCACATACTTGACCGATTAAATTTTTCTTGTCCTCAGCCAATACTCCTAATTCGCAGTTGGCAAAAGCAGCAGCTTTCTTAAGGTAGGCAAATCCGTATACTACCTCTAAAGGCATCGAACCTGCTGGTCCAATCTTAAAATTATTTCGTGAACGCTCTGTTTGAGCTCCCCAATATTTATCAGCAGGTACTTCTACCTGTCCCATAGTGTCTTTCTCAATTCTGTACTTCATTTTGAATGAATTTAAAATACTAAAAATTAATGATGCTCAAAATTACAAATTCTTAAACGTTTACTTGTTGATTTTTGTCACATTTTATTGGATGATCAGAAAAATAGTTTTAATTTTGTGGCTCGTAACTTATATTAATAAAATACAGATGTTAGATTTTTCGGAATTCTCAGGTTTAGTTTTATTCATGTTCATTTTTACAGCTGGTTTTTGGCTGTTAATTTTCTTATTAACATTTGTAGTTCCTTACTGGATTGGTGGAACTATCTGGGAAAATATAAAATTAAAGAGAGAAGCTAAGAGAGCTGCTGAAGGTAAGTAAGCAGTGGATTCATAAGATATATAGAAAAGCTCGTTTCATAGAAACGAGCTTTTTTATATGAGATACTTTTCTTGCGAACTAGTGTATTTTAAAAATAGGCAAGGTCATGTGAGTAGGTTCGTAATGAGGACTATTTTTGTATATATAATCTAATTGGGCATACGGACTGTGCGCAAAATCGGCATCCTCAGTCATTTTTTTTCGGAAAGCCATTTGTAATTCCTCATCTTCTGCGAGTAGTTTTTCAGCAATATCTTCAAAAACATAAGCCGAAAATCCTTCTTTGCGTTGGAGTACGGTATCAAAATAATTCCAGTTAAAAAAAGAGTCCGTTGCGGCCGGTTCTAGGGTTTCAAGGAGGTAGCGTATACCAATTTGTTGAGTAGGGATATAAAGGTCTCCTTTTTTAAATTGGAAAGTCTTTTCAGTTGTCGAAATTTGAGTCCCATAATGTAAGTAATGTCCTTCGTAAGGCATGGTGCGTGTTTCGAAGTTTTCAATGCGCAAAGCAGCAGCAGTCATCACAGTATCTTTTGTAAAGGTCCTAAATTGAATTTGGTTATTTTTCAATTGTGCTACTACCTTATTCCATCCTGATTTGAGTACATAGGCTTTCGGAATTTCCACGTACTCGGTGGGTTCAAAAGTATTGTAGTAATTAACCGTTTCGGTATAGGGTTTGTCACGGTCGTAAAACAATCGCTGGCCGGTGGTAACTTTACTCGGAACATACTTACCTTCATATCCTTTAAAAGTCAGTGCACTTGGAGTTTCTTTGTTTACCTGATAATGAATTGGGTACTTTTTTTGACCCAACCAATAGTGCTCGGCTTGTTTGCGTAAGTCTTTAATTTTTGATTGTTCTTGTTGAGCAATGGCTAACATGCTTCCCATGAGTTCATAGGTTTGCGTAACGCGAAGCTGGTAGGGTTTAAGCATATGGGTTTCAACCATCATTCCTAAAGTGTGGAACAAGCTAGTATATCCGGTAGAGTAACGTGGTGAATCGAAGAATTGTGACCAACCTTTTTTAGGAGTGCTTCCCCATACATTGACATAAGGGGTAATGGGGATGCCTTTCTTCGCTAACCGGGCCTCTAATTTTGGACGAACCGTTTGTTCGAGGTAGTTTCCTAAAGGGCTACCCAATTTATTGTGCTGGGTGAATAAATGAGTAATAGCGTATTGATAATCGGCACCATTGCTTACGTGGTTATCTATGAAAATATCCGGTGCTACTAGATGAAAGATTTTAGCGAAGGAAGCTGCATTTTTAGTGTCCGCTTTAATAAAGTCGCGGTTCAGATCATAATTTCGCGCATTGCCACGAAATCCGTATTCTTTAGGACCATTTTGATTCGCTCTGGTATGAGAGTTTCGTTGTAAAGCTCCCCCGATATTGTAAATAGGAATCACACATACTAAGCTGTTGCTATAGGCTTGTTGCAGAGAATCGTTTTGTATCAAATCTCTCAACAACAACATGGACGCATCGATACCGTCCGATTCACCCGGATGTATTCCGTTATTAATGAGAAATCGAACCTTTTTACTTTTGTGAATATCGGAAAGTTTGGTAGGTCCTTCGGGGTTGTACACTGCTAAATGCAAAGGACGACCAGCATCTGTGCTTCCCATTTCAAAGAGTGAAATTTTCTTAGAGTGGTCGGCCAGTTTCTGATAGTACGAAATTACTTCGCTATAGGTAGGTGTTTCCGTTCCTTTTGAGCGTTCAAAAAGGGTCGTAAGATCGCTGGTTTCCTGGGTAGGAGGTGGCGTGACACAGGCAGCACAAATACCGATGAGAAATAGTAGTTTTTTCATGGCTTAGATTCTTACTGCATCGGGTACAAGCCCTGTATAATCACCGTTATTTCTGATAACATCTCGAACGATGGATGAGGAGATATAACTCTTACCAGAAGAGGTGAGTAAAAATACGGTTTCTATTTCTGAGAGTTTTCTATTGGTGTGTGCAATAGCCTTTTCAAATTCAAAGTCAGCTGGATTTCTGAGTCCTCTCAATATAAATTGAGCATCGATTTCTTTACAAAAATTTACCGTTAATCCGCTGTAGGTAACAACTTTTATTTTGGGTTCATTTTTAAAGGTTTCTTCAATAAACCGCTTGCGTTCTTCGAGTGAAAAACTGTATTTTTTATCTGCGTTAACACCGATGGCAATGACTAATTCGTCAAATAGGGTAACACCTCTTTCGATGATGTCAACATGACCTAAGGTGATGGGGTCAAATGACCCCGGAAAAATAGCTCTTTTCATACGTGATAGTTAGTTTTGTGTTGTTTTTTGTAGGGCTTGCTCTATGGCATTTGCAAATAACTCAGAAAGAGAAATACCATATTCGTTTGCTTGTTGAGGTAGAATACTGGCTTCAGTCATTCCTGGCACGGTATTCATTTCTAAAAAATGAGGTACGTCATTTACAAAGATGTATTCTGAGCGCGAAAATCCGCTCATATTTAAAATTTCGTAGACGCGTTTTGCCAAGGCACGAACGTTCTCTTCTTGTGTTTTACTCAGGCGAGCAGGGGTAATTTCTTGAGATTTCCCTAGGTATTTTGCTTCGTAGTCGAAAAAGTCGTTTTCCGATACGATTTCGGTAATTGGCAAGACTACAACTTCTCCTTTGTATTCAATGACACCCACCGAAACTTCTGTTCCATTTAAAAAGCTCTCGATTAAAATTTCATTGTCTTCTTTGTACGCGTGTTCTATGGCGGTTAACAACTCTTCCTTTTTAGCGACTTTAGAAATTCCAAAACTAGAACCTGCATTGTTGGGTTTTACAAAACAAGGGAGTCCAACTTTTTCGATGATCGCAACTTCGTCAATAGGGTCTCCTTGGTTGAGGTATACGGAAGTAGCGGTCGGAACACCGTACTGCCTTACAACACTGAGGGTATCCCTTTTGTTAAAAGTTAAGGCCATTTGGTAAAAGGGTGCAGAGCTATGAGGTATATTGATCAAATCGAAATAGGCCAGGAGTGCACCGTTTTCACCTGGGGCACCGTGAATAGCATTGAATACACAGTCCACGGTAATTTTCTCCTTATTGATGATAAAGGAAAAATCGTTTTTGTCAATAGGGTATTCATTAGCTTCAGCGTCCAAAGCTACCCAACGGTCGGGTAGTATGTGTACTCTAAATACTCGGTAGTGATCTTTATTGAGATGTTTGTATACTACAGCTCCACTTTGAAGGGATATAGCTACTTCTGATGAATAGCCACCCATGACTATAGCGATGGTGTTTTTCATTTTGTTTACAAGGGGCAATTAGTTCCCTAGGATACAAACTTACCAAAAAAACTCCTTACTTTATCTAGGAGTAGAAAGATTCGTCTAGAACACGCAGTGGCAAAATGCCTTGTAAGGAGAACTGGGAAAATCGATAGTGGATTTAATTAATTCTGCTATTTTTACAGTAACTTTGTGCTGCTTTAAAAAAAGGCACAGATAATTTAAGCTAATATGAAAGGAATCGTTCAATTTTTGAAGAGTAAGGTATTTTTAAAACAAATAGGAATCGCTATCGTCGGTATACTACTGTTGGTATTTGGTTTACGTTGGTGGTTAGGTGTGACTACAAATCACGGACAAAAAATTGAGGTACCGGATTTGTCGAAGAAGACCCTCGATGAAGTCGAGCGTATTTTAGCGGCTGCAGACCTAGATTACAAAGTAATTGATAGTGCTAGTTTTAATCCTACGTATCCAAAAAAGTCAGTGATTGAACAAAATCCTGAACCGGGAGATTTTGTAAAAGAGCGTCGAAAGATATATTTGACCTTAAATCCGTCAAAATACAGAGATGTTGAAGTACCCGATTTAAATGGTAGAACAAGACGTCAGGCTACTACGCATTTACGTTCTATAGGATTTAAAGTAGGAACACAAGTAACGTGGGTAAAAGACCTAGGAAAAAATGTAGTTCGCGGATTGAAATACAATGGAAATACGATAGCTCCTGGAACCAAACTACCTAAACAAACAACCATTAATTTGGTATTAGGTGACGGTAACGGAGGAAATTAATCATAGCAGATGCAGGAAGGAAACACAAATGAACTAGAAAACGAGGAGTTGTACGAACACCATCGTTTTGTGGCAACCGAAGGGCAAGACCCTTTGCGCGTCGATAAGTTTTTAATGAATTTTATTGAAAACGCAACTAGAAACAAAATTCAACAGGCGGCAAAAGCAGGGAACATTTTAGTTAATGACACTGTGGTGAAGTCGAATTATAAGGTAAAACCAAACGATGTTGTTCGTGTGGTGCTGTCGTATCCACCTCACGAAAATTTGTTGGTGGCTCAAGACATTCCACTCGATATAGTATATGAGGATGACGAAGTAATTGTGGTGAACAAACCACCTGGGATGGTTGTGCATCCTGGACATGGGAATTACTCTGGAACTTTGGTAAATGGGTTGATCCATCATATCGAAAATCTCCCGAATAACAGTAGTGACCGTCCGGGGCTAGTGCATCGTATCGACAAGGATACTAGTGGGCTTTTGGTGGTCGCAAAAACTGAATTTGCCATGGCGCATTTATCAAAGCAGTTTTTTGATCGTACAACGGAGCGTTTGTACTATGCGTTGGTTTGGGGAAGTGTGGAACAAGATGAAGGAACCATCACTGGGCATATCGGACGCAGTTTAAAAGATCGAATGCAGATGGCGGTATTTCCTGATGGTGAATACGGAAAGCCAGCGGTAACGCACTACAAGGTTATTGAACGTTTCAATTACGTTACTTTGGTGCAATGTAAATTGGAAACAGGACGTACACATCAAATTCGCGCTCATTTTAAATACATAGGACATACCTTGTTTAATGATGAACGCTATGGAGGTGATTTAATTTTTAAGGGAACGACGTTTTCTAAATACAAACAATTTGTGGACAATTGTTTTAAAGTATTACCGCGTCAGGCGCTGCATGCGAAAACTCTAGGATTCACGCATCCGAAAACAGGAGAGTTTTTGCAGTTCAATTCAGAAATTCCAGAGGATATTACCAACTGCTTAGAAAAGTGGCGTAGTTATTCCAGAAATTCGACACAGCAAGATATTTAAAATGTAAAAGCACCTAACTTTAGGTGCTTTTTTATTTTTGTGAAATCCTCGTTCAAAAGGTGGATGTACAAAAAGAGTATTTATCTTACGTAAGTATTTTGAAAATAAATATCTTGTGATGTAGTTGAGGCAGTTTAATGCTTCTGAGAATCGCGTATTTTATTTTTTCTTGTAAAAAGTATGAAATACGAAATTTTCAGCACGAGTAGTTATGCCAACCTATCGTTTACAAGACTCATAATACGTTCAAATTGCTCTTCTAGTCCCATATCAGAATTGTCAAACTCTATGGCGTCAGCAGCTTGCACTAGCGGCGAATCGTCACGGGTTGAATCGATGCGATCTCGTTCTTGTACATTGTGTAAAATTTCATCAAACTTTACGTTATCTCCGCGATCTAATAGTTCTTTATAGCGTCGCGTGGCTCTTTTGTCGGCCGAAGCAGTCATAAAAAGTTTGAGTTCTGCATCCGGAAATACCACGGTACCGATATCTCTACCATCCATCACAATTCCTTTGTTAGCGCCCATCAATTGTTGTTCACGAACGAGCTTTTTACGCACTGCTGATACAGCAGCTACCTGGCTTACAAAGCTAGAAACTTCGATAGTACGAATGTCTTTTTCAACATTGCTACCATTCAAATACATTTCCGCAAAACCTAGGTCTTCGTTAAATGTAAAGCTGAGTTCTATGTTGTTCAAATCGGCAATTAAAGCTTCTTTATTAAACTGTTCTTTTGAAATATACTGCTGTTGCATGGCATAAAGGGTCACTGCCCTGTACATGGCACCTGTATCTACGTAGATATAAGCGAGTTTTTTCGCAAGTTGTTTTGCGATTGTACTCTTTCCTGTAGATGAAAAGCCATCGATGGCTATGGTAATTTTCTTTGTCATGGGTTCTACTTATCGGGCGCAAAGATAGGGGATGCAGTAGAAAAAAAAGGCAATTGTTAATAAAAACAATTGCCTTGATAGTACGATGAGTGCTCGGTAGTATAGTTTTACAAACAGCTTCGTTAGAACTCCGTAGTTCGTGCTAACTCTCAGTATGTATTGTCCGGCAGGAATGTCGTATACTGGAATGGTAGTAGTACTTCGTACAGAAATTTTACTGTCAGTTGTTGGTTTATGTATTATTGATGGTTTGTACACTATAGCTTCTCAACACGTATAAATTGATAGTGTCTTGTCGAAGATCAACTTTAAATATTTAGCATGAGTATATTTACCTATGAACTAATATCTCGTTGGTTCTTTTCCTCGGATTCTTTTGTCTAAATCTATTTGTAGACTAAAGGTGCTTACATTACTTGCGGCGTGGAACTTAGAGTAGGCGTAGTTGAGTTTAACCTTGTTCATTTTGAGCCCAAAGCCAAAGGAAAGCCCACCAAAAGAACGTACATTTTGTAATTTAAGTTCCTGACTTCTTCTGAAATTATATCCTACACGTAAGTTAATAGCGCTGTCCGGAAATAGTTCAGCACCGATTATAACGTGTCGGAAGGCATTGTTGAGGAAAGAAACAGATTCCTGAGTAGTGTTTCCTTCCAAATCGGTAGTTGCATTGGAGGGGTTAGCGATACCGACTTGCCATTTTTGAAGGTTGTCGAGCGTCAAGTACCAGCGTAAAGGAACGCGTTCTAGTTTGTACGAAGCCCCTAAGGCAACCTCAAAAGGTAGTTTTTCTCGAGTACCGTTAAAACTACTAATCTGAGTACCTATATTTCGTGCCACCAAAGCAAAAGTAAAAGGGTGGTCGGCACTGTAATAGCTAAGTCCTACATCGAGGGCAATCCCTGTGGATGAAAAATTATCGATGGCACTGTAAATAAGTTTAATGTTGGCTCCGTAATAAAAGTCACTACGTGGAATGTTACGGGCATATCCAATAGACAGGGCAATGTCGTTGGCGTTAAATGTACCTAGTTCTTTGCCTTCTTCGTCAGCCCTAATGAGGGTTCCGTAGTTAATATACTTAATATTGGCGTGAAGGGTCTCAACATGCTTATTTATTTCATAGGCATAAGAGACGGAACCCATATGGATACCGGCCAAGTAACTCGTATAATTGACGGCGAGTTGTTGGTGTAAAGCGTTGCTGATAGTCGCAGGATTCCAAGTAGGTTGGTTTACATCGTCAATAAGGGTAAGGGTTTTACCACCTAAGGCAATTTGTCGAGCATAGCTCGGGGTATTTAAAAAACTGTATACAGATTCACCTCCAGTTTGGCTCCACAAGGAGTAACTGAACAAGCCTACTACTATTACTATAATACTCTTCTTCACAAATAAAAATCTACGTTACTACAAAAAACGTAAAAATTATTGATTATTTCATTGTAATTATCTTTTCTTGTTAAAGTCGACATTTTTTTTTACCTTTCACGAGGTAAAACTGTCCATATAATTTTGCTTTTTGAAAACTATATGTACCTTTGCCTACCCCTAAAGAATTCCTTAGATGAGTAAAATTATAGCTAAAAGGCTTAACATACTTTTAGTAGCGTGGTTGCTATGTATCCCCTTAACCTCGGTTTCGCAAGTGTTGTTGAAACCTGAGTTGCCTAGTGCAACACCTTCAGTTTGTGGGACTACCATCGATTTTAATTTTACATTCCGATTTACAACGACACCTTTTGATAACGCCAATAAATTTATTTTGGAAATTTCAGACGCTTCTGGTGATTTTTCAAGTGCTACTGACGTCGGGTCGGTAACTGGTCAAAATACGAATTTTGGAAAAATTCCCGCGACTATCAGAATTCCTGCAGGTTCGTACGGAACAGGATATCGCGTAAGAGTAAGATCAACATCACCTGCCATGACAGGGCCGCCGTCTGATCCCTTCTCTGCCTACGATATTCCTAGTGGTCAATTGGTACTCAATAATTTTAGTGATGTTTATCTCTGTGGAAGTGGAGGGAGTGCTCAAATGGTACTTAATACAAATACTGTAGCAGAGTATAGATGGTCTTTGGATGGAAGTTTTTTACAAACTACCAACCAGCCTAATTTGACGGTTACTCAAGAAGGGGCATACACTGTTGAGGTTTTCTACGGAACTTGTGGTAGAAGGGTTTCTACCGTATCTTCTTTATTCAGAATTGATGGAGCAAAAGCCCAGATTGAAAAGGGAGTGTCCGAGGTGAGTATATGTGGAGGAGACACCCATACGTTTAAAGCAGATCATGTAAATACCAAATTGACGTATAAGTGGTATAAGGATGGTAAGTTGGTAGATACTTCAAATACAGGGAGCTATACGACTCCAAATACAGGGCAGTTCGGAATCTACCGATTGGAAGTAGAGACCCCGGCTGTTGCTGGGAATCCTTCTTGTACTGCTCGTAGTCAAGATGTAAAGCTTAAGCAAAAGACTGCAGCCACGTTTACCGTTAAACAAGAGAATTATACAAAAACAGTTTGGGTGCCAGGAGAAACGCGTCAATTAAAGGTGGAGGTTACTCCTCCAGGGAGTTATACCTACGAATGGTACAAGCTAGATGCTACAGGAACTCCGCAACGTATTAATATAGGGGCTGGGGATACTATTTCGGTATTGTCACCAGGGCATGGAGAGTATTTCGTACGTGTCATTGACGGTTCAGGAGCCTGTGCGTTTACCAAAGATTCAGATCGTTTTGTGTTGGTTGAAACCAAAAAATTAATACCTACAATTCGAAGAGCTAATGATTACAAGGAATGTGCTGTCGATCGCACGCGTTTGTTAACCGTTGGTATTAAGGCACAGGGTGTAGATGGAGTTGAATATGATTTGACAACACAACAGTTAAGTGTCTTGACCTACAGTTGGTTAAAGGATGGTGCTTCTGCTGGGCCTTTTACAACTAATGAATTAGATGTGACTTCTTATACCGAAAATGGTTCTTATGAATTAGTAGTGTCTGCCGGACCGACCTTAACTGGGATGAAGTCCGATCCTTTAGATGTCAAATTAACAGTAGCGGATCCGACAATTTCCTCTTCAACAGGTTCTAATTCCCTGTGTTCGGGAGGAAGTATTGTGTACACGGTCTCTGATATTGTTGCTGGATTCACCTATAAGTGGTTTAAAGATGGGACGGAAATTACCGTTCCGGATCCGAAAACTTTAAATGTTAACGCTACAGGAGAGTATACATTGCAGATTTCAGGCTTTGGATGTACAAAGGACCTTACGCCGATTAAAGTAGTGCCTTTTGATGATTCGGCTGTCAAGGTGACGCCATCAGTAAAAGTAGTGCTCGTGCAAGGGCAAGCAACAAACATTACGGCAAGTGGAGCTAACTCGTACCAATGGTTAGATGAAGCTACGGGAGCAGTATTGTCAACAACAGCAACCTTACAAGTTAATAAGGTTGGAAAATATATTTTAGTAGCAACCGTTGATAGTTGTGAAGTAAGAAAAACGATTGAAGTAGTAGAGCAAGATGATCAGATAATTGTGCCGAATATTGTTTCCCCCAATACCGTTGATGGTATCAATGATACCTGGCAATTATCAAATCGTTACGCTTTTCAACCTTCTGTTCGTATCGCAATTTACGATTCGAATGGTGTTCAGGTGTTGAGTACTACAGAGTATAAAAACGATTGGCCAAGTGAAAGTTTGGGAAATCAAAGAATATTTTATTATCAAATTATACGAGATGATAAATTGGTTAAATCAGGAAGCATCTCAGTTATAGATTAAGAAGGGATATGATAAGAAAATGTACGTTTTGTCTATTATTAATACTAAGCACTTGTGTGTATGCACAAGGGTCTGGTAGTGGGGAGGTATATAATAGCTTTACATCTCGTAATTTTATGAAGTTTAACCGTTTTTTGACCGTACCGACGTTTTCGGCTTTGCGTGAAAATAAAACTTCAATCAGTGCTATCGTGCGTAATAGTTTTGTGGAATTTGAGGATTCTCCTAAGTTATATATGCTGAGTTACTCTGGTAAAATGAGAGAAAATGTAGGGGCAGGATTGGCTATCTATCAACAGGAAGTTGGAGTTTTTAAAGATTTTGGAGCCATAGCAAATTATGCACAGCGTATTCAGTTGAGCGAAGAAATGGATTTAACCTTTGGGTTCAATGTGTTGTACAGTCGAAGAAGTGCCGATGGACTAAAAGTGAATTCACAAGTGCCCGATCCGGCAGTTAGTAATTTTCAAGATATTCCGATTATTAATTTTCAACCTGCAGTAACGGTTTCTTTTGGGAAGTTTGATGTAGGATTGTTTTTTGAAAACCTCTTAGATTATAATTTGAAAGAAAATAAGATGGCAACGGATTTCGGGAAAAAAACCTTTTCAGCCCACGCCATGTATTCACATGAATTTACCTATGCGAGTGGTATTTTTGAAGGAGCCGATTTACGAGTGTTAGCCCAAGCCAGAAAACCTGGTGAGGGTAGTTTTGGTTTTGGAGGTAACGCCATTTTAGATTTACCAAAAGCTGGATGGATTAAAGCAGGATATGATAAGCAATACGGTTTGTCAGCAGGTTTAGGGGTGAATTTATCAGATAGATTATCGATTGGATTCTCTTATGAGAAAGGCGATTTTGCATCGACCAACGAAATTGGATTGCTCTATAATTTTGGAGCCAAATCATTTACGAGAAGAGTACCTTCTAGAAGGCCACAAGGAACGGTAAGTGTAAAGTTACCGCAACGCCAGCCTAAAAAGGAATACAGAAATAAAGAACGCGCGAATCTATCAATTGAAATAGAGCAAGCACACGATTCAATTAGAATTCTGAATGAAAAAATCGACGAGATTTTAAGAATTCTTAAAAATCAACCACCAAAAGTGAAAACGTCAGTTACAACACCTCGTGATTCAGCCACTACCGCTGGTCCTGAGGAAAAAGATACTTCACTTAGAAGGAGAAATAATGCTCCTTGGCGTCAGGCGACAATTACGCGTTCTGGTGGAGGTGGAACCATGTACTACGTGGCTGCGAATCAATTTAAGAGCAAGGAAAACGTAGAAGCTTATATCGAAGAAAAGAAGCGCAAGTTTGAAAAAGAAGAAATAGAAGCAAAATACGTGTACGATCCAGCTACTGAATACTATTATGTATACTTCGATAGGTTTGCTAAGAAAGAAGATGCTGAAGAGATGACCGATGAGTTTAAAGAAAAGAAGATTTTTGAAGGTGGCGATGATGATCCGTTAAAACTTTCGAAGGATAAAGGATACAAAGAAGCAGTGTTTGTAATGAAAATTACCTTAGGCGGAAGTGGTGAGAGTTACCAAGAGCCTAAAAAACAGCCACCAGCAAAAGTGTATCCGATGAAAAAGCAAGGAGCTATGGAAGAAGGATATTATTTACGAGTAAATGTATTCTCTAAAAAGGCCTTTGCCGATCGTATGATTGACGAATTGAGAGCAGATAATATTGACGCAAATTTTTATATAGATCCAGCAACAGGATATAGACATGTATATATTTTTAAAACAAATGACCGAAGTGAAGCGATTAAGATGTACAACAACAACCTTAATGGTTCCTATTATGACAGAAAATCTATCATAAATATTAAATAAATTAGAAGTAAGAACTAGTACAACATTAATTTTCCCCTTACCCCATGAAAAGATTACTATTAGTTAGTATTGCTTTATGCTTGTATACTTTTAATGCGTTGGCACAAGACAAAAGTCTTGAAAACCGTGTTAAAGGAGACCCAGACAAAAAGATTGAATACAAAGAGAGCCTTGTTAAATCAAGACCAGACGTCCCATTTACCCAGCGATTAGGTGCCGGAGGTTTGAATGTCCGAGGAAATATGACATTCATAGCCAATAATATCATGAACCGTGAGTATACCACTATATACAGGAGAAGCTCTTCTGCTCAATGGCAACTCGATAATTGTGGTGATTGGTATTGGGATTATGTATATACCGCAGCAGGAAGTTTAGATGCCAATGACAGCCACCCTTCATCACCAACTAGGTATTATAGGAGGAGTACAGATGCATGTAATCGTCATTATTATTCAAATATTAATACATTGAATAATGGACAGGCCAACATGCAGTATATTGATATTGATAATGCAGACGGAATTCCTGGCAGTGGATCGACATTTTCTTCGAGTAGATCTACTTTAGCGTTGCCTAATTGTTCTCGTGTGGTTTTTGCGGGATTGTATTGGGCAGGAGTATATCCCTATGAAGATTTTGCGACTCAGACGGCGCGTGATGCAGCTGCATTGAGAAGTATTAAATTCAAGATCCCAGGGAATGCAAATTATGTGGATTTAACAGCGAGCACAGTTACTGCTGACAAAGAAGTCTATGATAATAACAGTGATGGTGCTTATGTTTGTTTCAAGGATGTTACCGCTATGGTTGCGGGTCAGGCAAACGCCAATGGTAATTATTACGTAGCTAATGTAAAAGGTGCTAGAGGTATTGACAATCTTCGCGGTATTGGGGGATCCGCAGGTTGGACCTTGGTAATTATCTATGAAAATCAAAACGAATCAAGTAAGAATATTTCTATTTTTGATGGTTTTGTTTCTGTTAATGGTAGTTCGAGTCAAGATATCAGCTATTCTGGATTCAAAACCATTCCTGCAGGTCCAGTACGTGCAGAAATTATGGCCGCGACCCTTGAAGGAGACGGATATATTTCTGGTGATCGTTTCCAGATTCGTAATAAGGTGGGAACTTATGAAGATATTTCCAATGCGGTGAATCCAGCAAATAACTTTTTTAACGGAAGTATTACCCGAAATAATAATCATACGACTACAAGAAATCCTCAAAGTACCAATACTTTAGGGTTTGATATGGATCATGTAGTTCTAAATAATCCAAGTAATAGTATTATAGGAAATGGTGATACCTCTGCAAATATTCGTTTTACAACGGGAGGAGATGTGTACTGGCCGTTTTTAAATGCGCTGTCTGTAGAAATTATTGAACCTGAATTACAGTTGATTAAAACGATTGACGATGGTGCAGGAAATGATTTATCAGGGCAAACAGTAGCATTAGGAAGTGAACTGTGGTATAATATTAGTTTCCAAAACGTAGGAACTGACAACGCATTGAATGCTGAAATCGTAGATCTTCTGCCTAAAAATGTTGACTTAGTAGCTGGAGATCTTCAGTTACCAGCAGGAATTCCTGCGAGTAACGCAACGTATGTTGCTCCGTCATTAGCTAATGGATTTAGAGGACGATTGACAATTCAGATTCCTGACAGTATGGTTCAGGAAAATGGCGCTAAATACAATATCCGTTTTAAAGTAAAAGTAGCGGCTACCTGTAATGATTTAAGAGATGTATGTTCAAATGTAGTACAAAATCAGGCTTTTGCCAATTACGATAGTGACCGAGGTGGACTGCCTAGAAAAATAAATGAACCGAGTTTTGCCGGGTTAGACGCCTGTAATTTTGGTATTGTAGGTACCTCTAATTTCTTAGCAGATACTTCTGGTTGTACTTTTACCCGTGATGAAGTATTATGTGGTTCTAGTATTACACTAACGGCGGGAGCTGGATTTGCATCATATGAATGGCGTAATGGTGCAGGAACAGTAATTGGAAATACACAATCAATAACAGTAAACGCAACGGGAACGTATACCGTTAACAAAGTAGCTCCTGTAGGTTGTATCAATGCAACGGAAACCATTAATGTAATTCCTTATACTACACAACCTAACCCATTAATTCCTTTCGCTGACAGAATGCTGACCTGTCCTAGTGATGGTAGCGATTTGGCAGAAATGTATTTATGTGGTGTGGGAGGATCTAGAAGTATTAATCTACCAATTACACCTGGTTCGGGAACTACCGTACGTTGGTTCAAACTTGACGAAACTTCATGTCCTGATGAAACTACTGCAGGATGTGCTAATAAAAATACGAGTTGTACTTGGAATGAAGTTAGTACAGCCCTTACTTATAATGTAACAGATGCTGGTGAATATAAAGTAGAGGTACTATACGATGGACGTTGTCCGAGTGAGTATTTCTTTAATGTATTCAAAGCTACATTGAATCCGGATATCGTTAAAACTGATATTACTTGTGGAAATAACGGGCAGATTATCATCAACAATGTTCCTGCAGGATATCAATACAGTCTTTCAGGACCTGGAGGATATTTTGTAGATTTTCAAAATTCTAATACGTTTACGGTAACTAATCCTGGAGATTATAACTTACGTATTCGTATCAACAATCCAACAGCAGCTTCTTGTGTTTACGATTTTGGACCAATTAATATCCGTGATCTTTCAATTGCGTTGGATGTAACAACGACGAATATTTTATGTGCAGGTGATCGCGGTCGAATTAGAGTACGCGTCAACAATGTACCTGGACAATATACCTATACCTTATTACAAGGAGCAACTACGGTAGCAACTCAAGGTCCTATCAATAGTAATGATTATACTTTTGAAGTTAGTACTGGTGGTAATTATACGGTTCGTGTAGCAACTCCAAGCTGTAACACAACTCAGGATGTGGTGATTACGCAAGCACCTGCATTAACCCTAACCGCTGCAGCAACTAAAAATATTTCTTGTACTGCCGGATCCTCAGCAGGAATCATCAATTTGACTGCGGCTGGAGGAACGTTAACTACTGGAGCACAATATACTTTTGCAGTTTGGACTGATAAAGGAACTGATTTATATACAAATGTAGCAGACATACCGTCGTCTGCCTATTTTACCAATACAACTTATAATGTTACGAATGGTAATCAAGGTACTTATCGTTTTGTAGTGGTTGACAGTAATAACTGTGCTACAATTTCGAACCCAGTAACGATTACTGTTGAACCACCATTGGCATTCAACCATACTGCCAATGATGTTTCGTGTGTCGGAAATTCGGATGGTTCAATTGCTGTATCAGTGAATGGAAGTAACCAAGGATATACTGTAGAGTATAGTATTGACGGTGGAACTAGCTGGAATACAACAGGTAACTTTACTGGTTTAGCTCCTGGATCGTATGACATTAACATCCGAGCGACAAAAACTTCATACCAATGTTTGTATACTATTGATAAGGTTTTAATCAATAACAAAACTGCAATAACAGGTTCAGCAAGCCTAACGCAAAATTATACATGTACGCAACAAGGTGAAATTACCTTTGCGGCAGCGTCAGGAGGAACGGCACCGTATAGTTATGGTATTGATGGAGTGTATTCTACCAACCGAGTAAAAGGTGGATTGACACAAGGAACCTATGCTTTAACAATAAGAGATGCTAATAATTGTGTATTAACACTATCAAATATAACTATTGATCCGTTGCCAACAGCGCCTACCTTGGCCGCGACAATCGCGTATAGCTGTACTGGTGCAGGTAATGTTACAATTACGCCACTCTCAGCGGGGTATACTTATAGCTTAGATGGAGCTACTCCGGTGACTACCAACGTGTTTACTAACGTTTCTGTAGGAAATCACACAGTGACTGTAAATTACGGACGTAATTGTACAAGAAATGTTTCATTCAATGTTGCTGCTAATCAGGCTTTTACAGGAACAGTGGTAGGAAGTACAAATAGTGTTTGTCACAGTGCTGATAATGGAACGATAACAATTTCTGCGAGTAATTTTGTAGGAGGAGATTATGAATATTCTATTGACGGTGGAGCGAATTGGTTGACAGCAGTTGACAATCCATCTCGTATTGTGGGGGTTCCTGATGGAACTCACAATATCAGAATTAGAGAAACTTTTGGTGGAGCTACTTGTGTGGTAGACTTAGGAAATGTAACTATCACTGAACCACCACAGTTAAACTTAACAGCGACGGTAACTTCGAATCCATCGTGTACAGGTACAACAACTGGAGCGACAGTAACAGCAGTAGCTACTGGTGGTACACCACCGTATACCTATAGTATAGATGGAGGACTTACTTGGCAATCATCAGGAGTATTTACGAATGTAGCTCCGAGTGCAACCGATTATATTATCAATGTTCGTGATAGTAGAAATTGTGACGAATGTGGTTGTACGGTAGATCCTTTTGTAAATGGAGGATTTGAATTACCAACAACTACTGGTAGAAGATATAGAAGTTTGCATGAAGACCAAGTTCCAGGTTGGGACACTACGGCTTCAGATAACAGAATTGAAATTTGGTCAAACGGTTTTAACGGAGTAACTGCTTCTGAAGGAGTTTCATTTGCAGAGTTAAATGCAAATGCTGTTTCTACCTTGTACCAAGAATATTGTACACAACCTGGTGACATTATTTCATGGTCATTAGATCACAGAGGTCGTGCCGGTACCGATGTTGCGAATGTTAAAATCGGTGGAGATTTAGGTTCGGCTACTGTTCAAAGAACAATGACTGACGGAAATACTGCATGGGGAAGTTACTCCGGAACATATACAGTACCTGCTGGTCAGTCAACTACGGTTATCGCTTTTGAAGCAGTGTCAACTGCAACGGGAAGTTTGACTGTTGGTAATTTCATCGATAATGTAAATATCAGAATTACAAAAGTTACTTGTACCCCTGTGCGTGTAACTGTAAATCCACCAGCTCCAGTTACCCATACAGCAACGGTAACAAATTGTTATGACGGAACCAACGGACAGATTGCGGTGAATGTAACTCAAGGTGTACAAAATTATTTGTTCAGAATTAATGGTGGAGCATGGGTAGCACCAACACCGGCTACGGCAACAAGTCATACTTTTACAGGTTTGACACCGGGGGCTTACACCATAGAAGTTCAAGATGCTCTTGGCTGTGTTTCAACAGCAAGTAATCATAGGTTAGATGACACTTTGACAGCAACAACAGCTGTAACTAATATAACGTGTAATCCAGGAAGTATCACCATTAATGCAACCGGTGGTGATGGGAATTATAGATACGCAGCCGTGCCAACTGGAGGAACTCCAACGTTTGGAACGAGTAACACAATCGCAGCTACGGCTCCTGGAGTATACGACATTTATGTACGTGATAATTCTGGAAATGCAGGGTATTGTGAGTTCCGTGATAACGTAACAGTGCGTGCTATAGCGAACCCAGTTGCTACCTTAACTCCAAGTCAACCAAACTGTAACGGTGATACGGGAAGTATTAGTGTAGCTATTACACAAGGGGTAGGTCCTTACACAGTAAGAATGACTGCTACCACCGCAGGAACTACTACAACGGTTGGACCAAGTGCAAGTACTACAGCAGTCTTTAATACACTTGGTGCAGATACCTATACGTTCGTGGTAACGGATGCAAATGGTTGTACTAGTGCAGCAGTATCTGAAACAATAACAGTCCCAACGACTATTACGGGTTCTGCCAGTTTGACAGAGAATTATACCTGTACGCAACAAGGAGAAATTACTTTTGCAATTGCAGGAGGAGGAACAGCTCCTTATAGTTATGGTATCGACGGAGTATATTCTACAAACCGTGTGAAAACTGGTTTGACCGAAGGAACGTATGTATTGACAATTAGAGATGCTAATAATTGTGTACGAACTTTACCTAGTATTACAATTGATCGTTTACCAACCCTACCTGCCTTTACACCGGCAGTAGCGTACAATTGTACAGGAAGTGGTAATATTACTATTACACCAACTGGTGCTGGATATACCTATAGTTTAGACGGAGCACCTGCAGTAACTACCAATGTATTTAATAATGTAGCAGTAGGTCCTCATACAGTAACGATTAACTACGGACGTTCATGTACCACTAATGTGGCAGTTACTGTTTTGGCAAATCAACAGTTTGCTGCGAGTATTACCGGAAGCACTAACAGTACTTGTAATGGAGCTGATAATGGTACGATTACCATAGCAGCATCGAACTTTGGAGCTTCATTTGACTATACAGTAAATGGAGGAACCAATTGGATCAATGCGACTTCAAGTCCGGTTACGGTAAACAATGTTCCTGATGGAGTGAACAACGTTCGCGTTCGTATTTCGGCAGGAGTTTGTGAATTAGATTTAGGAAATGTAACCATAACAGAGCCAGCAGCAGTAGGAGTAACGGCAACGATAACAAGTCCGGCCAACTGTACAGCAACTCCAGGAGCTACGATAACAGCTGTAGCTACCGGAGGAACAGCTCCTTATGAGTACAGTATAAATGGAGGAACTACTTGGCAGAGTTCAGGAGTATTTACCAACGTGGCAGCGAGTGGAACTGCATATACTATCCAAGCAAGAGATAGCAGAAACTGTGCTTCCACTTCGAATGCAACGATCACGGTAAACCCTCCATCAACAGTAACCCATACAGCAACAGTTACCAATTGTTACGACGGAACCAATGGTCAGATTGTGGTAACTGCAGCGAACGGAGTTCAAAATTATTTATTCAGAATCAACGGAGGTGCTTGGGTAAATGCAAGTCCAGCAACTTCAACGAGTCATACTTTTACAGGATTAACACCAGGAGCATATACTATTCAAGTGCAAGATGCTTTAGGTTGTGTTTCTACAGTAAGTAACCACAGGTTAGATGACACTTTGACAGCTACTACAGCAATTACAAGTGTTACCTGTAATCCAGGAAGTGTTGTAATAACAGCCGCAGGAGGAGACGGAAACTACCGTTATGCTGCCGTAGCTGCAGGAGGAACACCGACATTTGGAACGAGCAATACGATTGCGATTCCAGCAGGAGGACCTTATGATATTTACGTACGAGATAATTCAGGAAATGCCGGATACTGTGAGTTCACTAATAGAATTACGGTACCAGCAGTAGCCAATCCTGTAGCAGCGTTAACTACGACGCAACCAAATTGTAACGGAGATACAGGAAGTATCAGTGTGGCAATTACGCAAGGAGTCGGTCCTTATACAGTACGAATGACGGCAGTTACAGCCGGAACTACTACAACTGTAGGACCAAGCGCTAGTACTACCGCGGTATTCAATACCTTAGGAGCAGACACGTATAATTTTGTGGTAACCGATGCCAATGGATGTACAAGTACACAAGTATCAGCAACGATTACAGTACCAACAACTATTGCAGGAACAGCGAGTTTAACACAAAACTACACGTGTACACAGCAAGGTCAAATAACCTTCGCTGGAGTATCAGGAGGAACAGCACCGTATAGTTATGGTATTAATGGAGTGTATTCTACAGCAGCCGTAAAGACTGGTTTAACGGAAGGAACGTATATATTGACAATTAGAGATGCGAACAATTGTGTACGTACTTTACCTAATATTACTATCGATCCTTTACCAGCATTACCGAGTTTTGCAACAGCGGTAGCATATAACTGTGATGGAACAGGAAACGTAACTGTAACTCCGACCGGAGCAGGATATACCTATAGTTTAGACGGAGCTGCAGCGGTAACTACCAATGTATTTAATAATGTAGCAGTAGGTCCTCATACGATTACTATTAATTACGGACGTTCATGTACAACGAACGTATCAGTAACAGTATTAGCAAATCAACAATTTACAGCAAGTGTAACCGGAAGTACGAACAGTACGTGTAACGGAGCTGATAACGGTACGATTACCATAGCAGCATCGAACTTCGGAGCTTCATTTGACTATACAGTAAATGGAGGAACCAATTGGATCAATGCGACTTCAAGTCCGGTAACGGTAAACAATGTTCCTGACGGAGTGAACAATGTTCGCGTACGAATTTCAGCAGGAGTTTGTGAGCGTGATTTAGGAAATGTAACCATAACAGAGCCAGCAGCAGTAGGAGTAACGGCAACGATAACGAGCCCGGCCAACTGTACAGCAACTCCAGGAGCTACGATAACAGCTGTAGCTACCGGAGGAACAGCTCCTTATGAATACAGTATAAATGGAGGTACTACTTGGCAAAGTTCAGGAGTATTTACCAACGTGGCAGCGAGTGGAACTGCATATACTATCCAAGCAAGAGATAGCAGAAACTGTGCTTCTACAACGAATGCAACGATCACGGTAAACCCTCCATCAACAGTAACCCATACAGCAACAGTTACCAATTGTTACGACGGAACCAATGGTCAGATTGTAGTAACTGCAGCGAATGGCGTTCAAAATTATCTATTCAGAATCAACGGAGGTGCTTGGGTAAATGCAAGTCCAGCAACTTCGACGAGTCATACCTTTACAGGATTAACACCAGGAGCATATACTATTCAAGTGCAAGATGCTTTAGGTTGTGTTTCTACAGTAAGTAACCACAGGTTAGATGACACTTTGACAGCTACTACAGCAATTACAAGTGTTACCTGTAACCCAGGAAGTGTTGTAATAACAGCCGCAGGAGGAGACGGAAACTACCGTTATGCTGCCGTAGCTGCAGGAGGAACACCGACATTTGGAACGAGCAATACGATTGCGATTCCAGCAGGAGGACCTTATGATATTTACGTTCGAGATAATTCAGGAAATGCCGGATACTGTGAGTTCACTAATAGAATTACGGTACCAGCAGTAGCCAATCCTGTAGCAGCGTTAACTACAACCCAACCAAATTGTAACGGAGATACAGGAAGTATCAGTGTGGCAATTACGCAAGGAGTCGGTCCTTATACAGTACGAATGACGGCAGTTACAGCCGGAACTACTACAACTGTAGGACCAAGCGCTAGTACTACCGCGGTATTCAATACCTTAGGAGCAGACACGTATAATTTTGTGGTAACCGATGCCAATGGATGTACAAGTACACAAGTATCAGCAACGATTACAGTACCAACAACTATTGCAGGAACAGCGAGTTTAACACAAAACTACACGTGTACACAGCAAGGTCAAATAACCTTCGCTGGAGTATCAGGAGGAACAGCACCGTATAGTTATGGTATTAATGGAGTGTATTCTACAGCAGCTGTAAAGACTGGTTTAACGGAAGGAACGTATATATTGACAATTAGAGATGCGAACAATTGTGTACGTACTTTACCTAATATTACTATCGATCCTTTACCAGCATTACCGAGTTTTGCAACAGCGGTAGCATATAACTGTGATGGAACAGGAAACGTAACTGTAACTCCGACCGGAGCAGGATATACCTATAGTTTAGACGGAGCTGCAGCGGTAACTACCAATGTATTTAATAATGTAGCAGTAGGTCCTCATACGATTACTATTAACTACGGACGTTCATGTACAACAAACGTATCAGTAACAGTATTAGCAAATCAACAATTTACAGCAAGTGTAACCGGAAGTACGAACAGTACGTGTAACGGAGCTGATAATGGTACCATTACCATTGCAGCATCGAACTTCGGAGCTTCATTTGACTATACAGTAAATGGAGGAACCAATTGGATCAATGCGACTTCAAGTCCGGTAACGGTAAACAATGTTCCTGACGGAGTGAACAATGTTCGCGTACGAATTTCAGCAGGAGTTTGTGAGCGTGATTTAGGAAATGTAACCATAACAGAGCCAGCAGCAGTAGGAGTAACGGCAACGATAACGAGCCCGGCCAACTGTACAGCAACTCCAGGAGCTACGATAACAGCTGTAGCTACCGGAGGAACAGCTCCTTATGAATACAGTATAAATGGAGGAACTACTTGGCAGAGTTCAGGAGTATTTACCAACGTGGCAGCGAGTGGAACTGCATATACTATCCAAGCAAGAGATAGCAGAAACTGTGCTTCTACAACGAATGCAACGATCACGGTAAACCCTCCATCAACAGTAACCCATACAGCAACAGTTACCAATTGTTACAATGGAGCCAATGGTCAGATTGTAGTAACTGCAGCAAGTGGCGTTCAAAATTATTTATTTAGAATTAACGGAGGAGCTTGGCAAACACCATCTCCTGCAACGGCAACAAGCTATACGTTTACTGGCTTGGCAGCTGGTAATCACACCGTACAGGTGCAAGACGCCTTAGGTTGTGTATCTACAGCTTCGACTGAGACTATTAATGGTCAACTTACTTTAGGTACGACCGTAGTAGACGTTAACTGTAATGCCGGAACAATCACAGCGACAGCAGGTGGTGGAACAGGAGCTGGTACTTATGTATTCGCTTTTGTAAATCAAGGAGCGACTCCAGCACCTGGAGACTTTGGAGCGGCGAATACTTTTAATATTGCTGTGGGGACAACTACTCCAGCTCGTTACGACGTATACGTTCGTGATAATTCAGGAAATGCGGGATACTGTCAAGAGTCAGTATTGAATGTAACGGTAAATACTACTGCTACGGTAGGTTTATCACATACGGCAACGCAACCTACTTGTAATGGTGATAGAGGAAGTTTTGTATTGAATATCACAGGAGGATTACAGCCACATGCAATTGCGGTGACTGGTCCGGGAGGATATACTAACAATGTAACGAATTTTGTAAATGCATCAAATACCTATACGAATTTGGTAGCAGGAGCTTATAATGTTACGATCACAGATGCAAATGGATGTACAGATACCGAAACTGTGAACATCGTTAACCCTGCACCGTTAGTAATTGATATTGACGATGTATTACCACCGAATTGTGCGGTAGATCCTGCGAATACTGGATTTAATTTTATCAATATTTCTCCAGCTTCATTTGCACCGTATACTTTACAATACAGTGTAGATAACGGAACTACTTGGGTAGACTTTACAACGACCAATGGTCAAGTGAGAGGATATAATTCTGGAGATGTAATCTTCCCAGCACTTCGCGTATTCGATACAGCTACAAATACAACAAGGTGTTTGGTGAACTACGGACGTTACGAAATTGCGTACAACGTAGAAGGGCTTATTGTAAACCCTGTAGCCAATCCGACAGACTGTTCGTCAGGATTTAGTGTAACAGTGGAAGCTGTAAACGGTACAGGACCTTTCGAATTTGCAAAAGATACACCTACTGGTTGGCAACCACATGATACAACGAGTCCAACAACGGTACAACCAGATCAAACTAGAACGAGAACCTATCCGAACTTAACACCTGGTAGAACTTATGATTTCTACGTGCGTGATGCTTCTGGATGTATTCGTCAGAATAATGAAGATATCTACAATACCTTCACACCGTCAGTACCAATTAGCGTAACGGTTAATAATAATCAATGTGCTGGTTCGACAAACGGACAAATGACCTTTACGATAAACAATGCGAGTGGAGATTTAGTGTTGCCATTTGATTGGACGATTTATCGAAAAGATTCACCAACAGTAAGTACTCCTGTAGAAAATTCGGCAGCCGCAGGTGAAACTAGCTTGACAATCACATCGTCAGTAGGTTTAGCAGCAGGTGAATACTATATTGAAATTTCTAATAGAGTAGGAGGATGTAAATTTGGTAGTGCAGACACTGAAATTAAAGCAGGTAATGCTATTACTGGAACTGTAGTGAAGGCAAACGATATTACTTGTAACACTCCAGGTGTTGTAAATATTCAAAATGTAGTAGGAGGTTTTGGTAGCTATAGTTATGCATTAACGGTTACCAATGCAACAGGTATCACTACACCAACGACAGCAACGACAGTGAGTATTCCTTATGCAAATGTTACGAATCCAGCGAATCCAGTTACGGTAGAAGTGGTAGTAACCGATGCTAGTGGATGTTCACAGAATTTAGGAACTGTTAGTTTAAATGTAAGTCCTTTACCGAGTTTAGACAGTGCGGTGACTAGTACTTGTGGTACCAATAAGACGATTACGGTAACGGCCTCTGGAGGAACAGCACCTTATTCGTACTCTATAGATGGAGGTACTACGTATCAATCAAATGCGTTGTTTGAAAATTTAGCACCTAATAATTATACGGTTCAGGTTAAGGATGCCAACGGTTGTGAGAGTTCAACACTTGTTAGAACAATTCACCCGAGTTTAGACTATACAGTAGCCTTGACGAAGACCTTAGATTGTACTTCAGCAGCAGGCTATAGTATAAATGTAGCTTCAGGAACGGGTAATTACAGCTATGTAGTTGAAACGGTACCTGCCGGAACTAACGTAATCCCAGCAACTGTTTTCGCAGGAGCTTCTGCTAACTTTACCATAGCGACAGCTGGAGATTACCGTGTGGTAATGACCGATACTGGTTCTAATTGTAGCTTAACTAGAAACTTTACTGTTGCTCCTTCGGTAACACCAAGTTTCACTCATGTGGCTACGAACAGTGTTTGTCAAGGAAGCAATAGTGGGTCAATTAGATTGACAGCTGTTGATAATGGAATTTTACCATTAACTTTTGCAATCACACCAGCAGCCGGTACTTATAATGCGGCTACTAGTACTTATGAGAACCTTCCACCGAATACCTATAGTATTCAAGCGACAGGAGCTAACGGATGTACAACAACCGTAAATAATATTGTAATTTCTGAATTTGCTGCGATTGCAGTGCCAGCAGCGGTGGTGACACAATTTGGATGTACCACAGGAAATACGACTAACAATGCAACGATTACTGTTCCTAACACTGGAGCTACTGTAGTGACAGGAGGAAGTGGAACTTATGTAAGAGTTGAGTTTATTAATACACAAGGAACAGCGACTACAGCTGATGATGTAGTTGTACAAAACGGAGCAAGCTTTACGTATACTTCAACAGACGAAGCAGGCGGAAGTTATCAAATTAACGTTTATGACGATAGTGGATGTTCAGGAAGCACCACGGCTACAATTGCGCCGTTTGGAAAGCTATTAACAGCACCAGTGGCAGTGAATAAAGCCATTGATTGTGCTACTGGAGAAAATATTACAGTGAGCTTTACGTCGAGTAACCCAATCCCAGCTGCGAATATCAGCTATACGGTAACGGGAGCAGGAACTGGATTTACAGCGACAAATGCAACTGGAGTATTTACGAATTTAGCAACGGATACCTATACTATTACGGTTAGAAACACCGGAACAGGTTGTGTGTTAACGACTACACATGAAGTTAAAGCAGCGCCTAGTTTCGTAGTAGACATCAACCGTTTGAGCAATGTAACGTGTTTTGGTTCAACAACAGGATCAATATCATTCGGATTCAGTGCAAGTACACCGTATACAGGAAACTACAACTACGAAGTATTCCAATCAAGCGGAACAACCACTGGAATTACCGGAAATAACGTAACAGGAGTAACTACGGTTTCTAATTTAGCCGCCGGAACATACTACGCACGTTTAACTATGGTAGCATCACCATTCTGTCCAGTACAGTCTAGTAATATTACCATCGAAGCTCCTGCAGCAGCCTTGACCTTCACTTCGACTATTGGAGAGATTGATTGTACAGGAGGAAATAACGGATCTATCACTGTGAATGCTACAGGTGGTTGGGGAAGTTATCAATACCAATTAGAGTCTACTACTGGTACCATCATTACGGCGTACTCTGGAACTAACGTATTCAACGGATTGAGTGCAAATACTTACGTAGTACGTGTACGTGATGCCAACGGATGTATCGTAACGAACAACGCGGTAGTTAACAATCCAACGCCAGTAACCTTTACTTTAGCCAAGGATGACAATGCATGTACGTCTACATCAGGAGGTAGTATTACGGTAACGGCAGCAGGAGGTAGCCCAGCGTATACGTATATCTTATCGCAAGGGGCAACAGTAGTTGCTACGCAACCTTCGAATGTATTTACCAACTTAGGAGCTGGTTTGTATACAGTTCAGGTAAGAGATAGTAAAGGATGTACTGCAGCAGCAACTCAAAATATCACTTTGTTACCGGAATTAGAATTTACGGTAACCGAAACGAAGAAGATTGACTGTACAGCAGCACCAGATGCTACCATCCAAGTAGCGATGAGTTCTGGTTCAGGAAATTATGAATATGAAGTATTGAACAGTGGAGGAGCAACTGTGGTTACACGAGTGGCAATCACAGGAACTACCGTTTCATTCAATGTGGCTACCGCTGACACCTATACCGTTCGCGTATTTGATGTTGGAGTAACACCAAACTGTTCAGAAACAAAAACTGTGGTAATAGCTCCGCGTATCGAACCTAATTTTACGCATGTAGCAACCAACAGTATTTGTCAAGGAAGCAATAGCGGTTCAATTCGTTTGACTGCTGTAGACAACGGAATTGTACCATTGACCTACGCCATTACACCGGCAGCAGGAACGTTCAATGCGGCGACGAATACTTTTGAAAACTTACCTCCAAATACCTATAGTATTACAGCTACAGGAACAAATTCATGTACAACGACTGTGAATAACATCGTGATCACTGAATTTGCTGCGATCGCAGTGCCTGCCGCTGTGGTAACAGAATTTGGATGTACCACAGGAAATACGACTAACAATGCAACGATTACTGTTCCTAACACTGGAGCTACTGTAGTGACAGGAGGAAGTGGAACTTATGTAAGAGTTGAGTTTATCAATACACAAGGAACAGCGACTACAGCTGATGATGTAGTTGTACAAAACGGAGCGAGCTTTACGTATACTTCAACAGATGAAGCAGGCGGAAGCTACCGTATCAATGTGTACGATGACAGTGGATGTTCAGGAAGCACCACGGCTACAATTGCACCGTTTGGAAAGCTGTTAACAGCACCAGTGGTAGTGAATAAAGCCATTGATTGTGCAACAGGAGAAAATATTACAGTGAGCTTTACATCGAGTACACCAGTACCAGCAGCGAATATCAGCTATACGGTAACCGGAGTAGGAACTGGATTTACAGCGACGAATGCAACTGGAGTATTTACAAACTTAGCAACAGATAATTATACAATAACGGTAAGAAATGCAGGAACAGGTTGTGTGTTAACGACAGCACATGAAGTTAAAGCAGCACCTAGTTTCGTAGTTGACATCAACCGTTTGAGTAATGTAACGTGTTTAGGTTCAACAACAGGATCAATATCATTCGGATTCAGTGCAAGTACACCGTATACAGGAAACTACAACTACGAAGTATTCCAATCAAGCGGAACGACCACTGGAATTACCGGAAATAACGTAACTGGAGTAACTACGGTTTCTAATTTAGCAGCCGGAACATACTACGCACGTTTAACTATGGTAGCATCACCATTCTGTCCAGTACAGTCTAGTAATATTACCATTGAAGCTCCTGCAGCAGCCTTGACCTTTACTTCGACTATTGGAGAGATTGATTGTACCGGAGGAAATAACGGATCTATCACTGTGAATGCCACAGGTGGTTGGGGAAGTTACCAGTATCAATTAGAGTCTACGACTGGAACGGTTATTACCGCGTATACTGGCGTTAATGTATTTAACGGATTGAGTGCAAATACTTACGTAGTACGTGTACGTGATGCGAATGGATGTATCGTAACGAACAACGCGGTAGTTAACAATCCAACACCAGTAACCTTTACCATGGTAAAAGACGACAATGCATGTACGTCTACTTCAGGAGGTAGTATTACGGTAACAGCAGCAGGAGGTAGCCCAGCGTATACCTATATCTTATCGCGTGGAGGAACTGTAGTTGCTACGCAACCTTCAAATGTATTTACCAACCTTGGTGCAGGTAATTACGCCGTTGAAGTAAGAGATAGTAAAGGATGTACTGCAGCAGCACAAAACATCGTATTGTTACCAGAATTAGAATTTACGGTAACCGAAACGAAGAAGATTGACTGTACAGCAGCACCAGATGCTACCATCCAAGTAGCGATGAGTTCTGGTTCAGGAAATTATGAATATGAAGTATTGAACAGTGGAGGAGCAACTGTGGTTACACGAGTAGCAATCACAGGAACTACCGTTTCATTCAATGTGGCTACCGCCGACACCTATACCGTTCGCGTATTTGATGTTGGAGTAACACCAAACTGTTCAGAAACAAAAACTGTGGTAATAGCTCCGCGTATCGAACCTAACTTTACGCATGTAGCAACCAACAGTATTTGTCAAGGAAGCAATAGCGGTTCAATTCGTTTGACTGCTGTAGATAACGGAATTGTACCATTGACCTACGCCATTACACCGGCAGCAGGAACGTTCAATGCGGCGACGAATACTTTTGAAAACTTACCTCCAAATACCTATAGTATTACAGCTACAGGAACAAATTCATGTACAACGACTGTGAATAACATCGTGATCACTGAATTTGCTGCGATCGCAGTGCCTGCCGCTGTGGTAACAGAATTTGGATGTACCACAGGAAATACGACTAACAATGCAACGATTACTGTTCCTAACACTGGAGCTACTGTAGTGACAGGAGGAAGTGGAACTTATGTAAGAGTTGAGTTTATCAATACACAAGGAACAGCGACTACAGCTGATGATGTAGTTGTACAAAACGGAGCGAGCTTTACGTATACTTCAACAGACGAAGCAGGCGGAAGCTACCGTATCAATGTGTACGATGACAGTGGATGTTCAGGAAGCACCACGGCTACAATTGCACCATTTGGAAAGCTGTTAACAGCACCAG
Organism: Tenacibaculum sp. AWR4_210; assembly: GCF_056160945.1. Classification (NCBI taxonomy): domain Bacteria; kingdom Pseudomonadati; phylum Bacteroidota; class Flavobacteriia; order Flavobacteriales; family Flavobacteriaceae; genus Tenacibaculum; species Tenacibaculum sp. AWR4_210. Next base: position 367,280 of record NZ_JBSWYF010000003.1, on the reverse strand, counting down.
TGGTAGTGAATAAAGCCATTGATTGTGCAACTGGAGAAAATATTACAGTGAGCTTTACATCGAGTACACCAGTACCAGCAGCGAATATCAGCTATACGGTAACCGGAGTAGGAACTGGATTTACAGCGACGAATGCAACTGGAGTATTTACAAACTTAGCAACAGATAATTATACAATAACGGTAAGAAATGCAGGAACAGGTTGTGTGTTAACGACAGCCCATGAAGTTAAAGCAGCGCCTAGTTTCGTGGTTGACATCAACCGTTTGAGTAATGTAACGTGTTTAGGTTCAACAACAGGATCAATATCATTCGGATTCAGTGCAAGTACACCGTATACTGGAAACTACAACTACGAAGTATTCCAATCAAGCGGAACGACCACTGGAATTACCGGAAATAACGTAACTGGAGTAACTACGGTTTCTAATTTAGCAGCCGGAACATACTACGCACGTTTAACTATGGTAGCATCACCATTCTGTCCAGTACAGTCTAGTAATATTACCATTGAAGCTCCTGCAGCAGCCTTGACCTTTACTTCGACTATTGGAGAGATTGATTGTACAGGAGGAAATAACGGATCTATCACTGTGAATGCCACAGGTGGTTGGGGAAGTTATCAATACCAATTAGAGAGTACTGGTGGAACTGTATTAACAGCGTATACAGCGACGAACATCTTTAACGGATTGAGTGCAAATACCTACGTAGTACGTGTACGTGATGCGAATGGATGTATCGTTACTAACAACGCAGTAGTTAACAATCCGACGCCAGTAACCTTTACCATGGTAAAAGACGACAATGCATGTACGGCTACCTCAGGAGGTAGTATTACGGTAACAGCAGCAGGAGGTAGCCCAGCGTATACTTATATTTTATCACGTGGAGGTACAGTCATTAGATCTCAAGCATCTAATGTATTTACCAACCTTGGTGCAGGAAATTATGCCGTTGAAGTAAGAGATAGTAAAGGATGTACTGCGGCAGCACAAAACATCGTATTGTTACCAGAACTAGAATTTACGGTAACTGAGACCAAGAAAATTGACTGTACGGCAAGTCCGGCAGCAACGGTTCAGGTAGCGGTTAGTTCGGGGTCAGGAAACTACGAATACGAAGTGTTGAACAGTGCGGGTGTAAATGTTGTAACAAGAGTTGCTATTGCTGGTACTACAGTTACCTTTAGTGCAGCTACTGCTGACACCTATACCGTTCGTGTGTTTGATGTAGGAGTAACTCCTAACTGTTCGGAAACGAAGACAATTAATATTGCACCGAGTATCAACCCTAGCTTTACACATGTGGTAACCAATAGCGTTTGTAACGGAAGTAATTCAGGAAGCATCCGAGTTACTGCAGTTGCTAACGGAGCAGAACCTTTAACTTATGCTATAACACCAGCGGCGGGTACGTTCAATACTGCAACTAGCAGCTTCGAGAACTTACCACCAAATACGTATAGTATTACAGCGACAGGAGCAAACTCATGTACAACGACAGTGAACAACATTGTCATTACAGAATTTGCTGCCATTGCGGTACCAACACCAGTTGTCAACCAATTTGGTTGTACCACTGCGAATACGACAAACCCAGCAACAATCACAATTCCAAATACTGGAGCAACAGTGATTACTGGAGGTAGTGGAACCTATGTTAGAGTTGAGTTTATCGATACGAAAGGAACTCCTGATACGGCTGATGACTTTGTAGTTCAAGACAGTAATAACTTTACATATTCAACTACGGATGAAGCAGGTAGTACCTATCAAATTAATGTATATGATGATAGAGGATGTGTGGGTAGTACTACGGCAACCATTGCACCGTTTGCTAAATTATTAACGGCTCCTGTAGCGGTTGATAAAGCAATTGACTGTGCTACTGGTGAAAATATTACTGTGACCTTTACGTCGAGTAATCCAATTCCTGCAGCGAATATTAGCTATACTATTACTGGTGCAAATACTGGATTTACAGCAACAAATAGCACTGGAGTATTTACCAATTTAGCTACGGATATTTATAATATCGCTGTAACCAATACAGGTACGGGATGTGTATTGACAACTTCACACAGTGTAAGTACACCACCAAGCCACACGGTAGATATTAATAAAGTAAGCAATGTAGCGTGTTTAGGAACTGCAACCGGAGCAATTTCATTCGGATTTAGTGCAGCTCCTGCATATACAGGAAACTATAACTACGAGGTATTCCAGTCAAGTGGAACCACGACAGGTATCACAGGTAATAATGTAAATGGTACAACAACCGTTTCAACTTTACCAGCGGGTACGTACTATGTACAATTGACAATGGTAGCATCGCCATTCTGTCCAGTTCGTTCGGGTAACATTACCATTGAAGCACCTGCAGCGGCCTTGACACTTACAGCGAATCCATCGTTAATTAGTTGTGTGCGTCCTGACTCAGGAGAAGTTCAATTAACTGCAGCAGGAGGATGGGGATCGTACCAGTACCAATTGGTGAATACGACAACCAGTACGACGGTTCAGGCTTATGCGAACAAGAATGTGATTGACGGTTTAGTTGCGGGTAGATACGAAGCAACGGTAAGAGACCTTAATGGATGTACAACAACAGTAAGTTTTGAATTAACAGATCCTACGGCGATTACAGCTACGTTTACTGTAGCTAATAACGCGTGTTACGCTGATGCAGCTGCGAGTATAACAGTAACCAACCCTACAGGTGGTCAAGGAACTCCAGCCGTGTACCGATACAGCTTAACGTATCCAAATGGTACAATTTCAGCGATTCAGACTGGAAACGTGTTTACGAATTTAAAAGCCGGTAATTATGAGATTAGAGTATACGATGATTATTCGTGTCAAAGTGCTCCAATCCCAGTAACTATTACTGATCCGACTAGAGTAGTTGCTCAGGCTACAATCGTAGCGCCTATTACGTGTACGAGATCGCAATCGTCAGTGCAAGTATCAGGAACAGGAGGAACTGGAGCCTATATGTACAGTATGGACGGAACGAACTTCGTTGCGAGCAATGTATTTAACGTAGATGCTGGTAAACACCAATTCTATGTAAGAGATGCTAACGGATGTATTTCTGATCCTGTAAGTTTAGTAACCGTAGATCCTTACGAAGAAATTCGTTCGAGATTAGTAGTGAATGCCGGAGTTATTACCTGTAATGGAGAAAACAACGGGGTATTATCTGCTACTGTTGTGGGAGGATTAGGAAACTATCGATACGAATTATTGGATGATGCCAATAATGTAGTTCGTCCATTACAAACTACGAGTCGTTTCGATCAGTTATCAGCAGGTAGATACAAGATTAGAGTGTATAGTTCTAATGCAGGAGGAGATATTTGTCAGATAGATACGAGCGTTCATGAAATTACGGAACCTGATGCCTTGCGAATTGCTTCTGACGTGAAACAAGTAAGTTGTAACGGAGGAAACGATGGTAGAATTACTATTAATTCACGAGGAGGTAATGGTGGTTACCAATACAACATTAGTCCTGGTTTTGCTCCAAGTAAATTTGTGTCTAATAATGTATTTGACAATTTGGCGCCAGGTACCTATACGATTACTGTAAAAGATCAGGTAGGATGTTACGATACCATTACGGTTCAAATTGCACAGCCATCAGCGGTTACTGCAGCCCTAGTGAATGTAACACAACAAGTTTGTAGTGCTGATCCGACACCGACGATTTCGATTACTATTGGAGGAGGAATCTTACCAGCTGGAGGACCTACAACGTACATCATTAGCCTAAACGGAATTGATTTACCAGGTACTTATAATGCCGGAACTGTAGTTCTTGGTGCAGCAGAAGGTATTGAAGCGAATAAGAAGTACGGTATTGGAGTACGCAGTGTAAGCGGTGGATGTTCACCAGTGTTTATCCCAACGGTAATTGAGACTGTAAAACCAATCGCCCTACAATTACAAGCAGGATTGACCTATACTTGTCCGACAGGAAATGTAATTAATGCCGGAGTTCAGGATGAATACAAATCAGTAGTGGTGTATTCGTTATTAGACAACGGATCGATAGTCGCATCAAATGATACAGGAATCTTTACCAACGTGGCTCCAAGTGCTAATTATACGGTGAGCGTTGAACACGTAGTGAGTTCGTGTCCGGTAAGTGTAACCATTCCAGAAGTACGTGATATTACTGCCTTAGCAATGGCTGTAGATGATTCACAGAAAAATAAACTCATTGCCTCTGGTAACTTCGGATTACCTCCGTATGAGTATAGCTTCGATGATGGAGACTTTTCATCTGACAACGAAATGACCATACTTGAAACACGTGATTACAGAATACGCGTGAGAGATAGTAGAGGATGTATTGTTGAAATGATTGTGGAAGGAGTTTACATCACTATTGAAGTACCGAACTTATTTACGCCTGATGGCGATGGAGAAGACGATTACTGGTACCCAACTCAAGTAGAAGATTATCATGAAGTACGCGTATTCATCTATGATCGATATGCACGTCAAATAAAGGTATTTACGGGTTCTCAACAAGGTTGGGACGGTAAGTACGAAGGTAGAGACTTACCTTCAGGTGATTACTGGTATACTATTTACTTTAAAGAGTTATCAGGACAGGAAAGAAAAATAATGGGTCACTTTACTTTATACAGATAAAAAATGAAAAAAATAATAATAGTATTAGGGATTTTATTGTCTAGTGTAAAGGCATATACCCAAGAAGTAGAACTTCCTACCTACGTAAGTCATTTAGCGGATAATCCCTTTCTAATTTCACCAGCGTATGCTGGTATTGGATCGGGGTTGCAAATTCGCCTCAACGGGGTTAGCCAATGGATTGGTGTAAAAGGAGCACCAGACACACAGTCGCTAACCGTAGAAGCGCGTTTGGCAGATAGATTTGGTGGTGGAATTACCGTTTTTAACGACAAAAACGGTTTTACCTCTCAGCAAGGAGCAAAATTATCTTTGGCGAGTCACTTAACGTTGAGTGACTTTCACGATAGCTTTTTATCGTTTGCCTTGACGTATAGTTATATTCAATTTGGAATTGATACTTCTCAAAACAATATCGGATCGAGTGTGCCTAACAGATCGTTTGGAAATTCGAATTTCGATGTGGGTATGTTATACCGATACGAGCGTTTTAGTATCAGTGCCAACGTGACTAATTTATTAGATAAGAAGATTCGAGACTTTGCTTCTAACGAGCCTAAGGTACTTCGTAAGTACTTGTTGTATTCGTCTTATGTATTTGCGCGTTTGAGTAGAAATTTCGAAATAGAGCCTTCGATTTTGATGGAATACCGAGAGTTTGATCAACGTTCTAGAACAGATGTCAATGTAAAGGCTCGTAAAGGAATTCGCGATGGTTATGTTTGGGCAGGGGTAAGTTATACTTTCTTGAACGATCAGTTTTTTCAGCCAAATGCTATAGCGCCATTGTTCGGGTTAAAGAAAAGTAATTTTTACGCTTCGTACGGATTTAGTATTAATATGAATAAAACGCAAGATTTTAACTACGGAACGCATATGATTACCATTGGGTTTGATTACGAGCGTAGACCTAGTTTAGCGCGTTGTACCCAAAAAATGATGATATTTTAAGAAAAATATAGCTCAATAATTTGAAATCCTCAGGAAAGCTTTCGCTTGCTTGGGGATTTTTCTTTTTCTTTGTGGTCATGGAAAATTTGAATGAAGCGTCTACGAATATTAACAAGTTTATCAGTAGCACTGGTGTGTGTTCGCGTAGAGACGCTGAAAAACTAATAGTAGAAGGTAGAGTCCGTATCAATAATGCGGTAGCTGTGCTTGGAAATAGAGTGTTTGAAGGAGATATAGTAACGGTTGATGGGAAAGCTTTACAAGCAAAGCCAAAAACGCTTTATATCGCCTTAAATAAGCCCGTAGGCATCGTGTGTACTACAGACAGCAAAGAACGTAAGAACATCGTAAAATTTGTAGGACATCCGGAACGGTTGTTCCCTATAGGTCGCTTAGACAAGCCTTCTGAAGGTTTAATATTTCTTACGAACGATGGAGATATTGTAAACAAAATACTCAGAGCTGGTAACAATCACGAAAAAGAGTACATCGTAAGTGTCGATAAAAAAATTACACAAGAGTTTGTTCGAAAAATGGGAAATGGAATACCTATTCTCGGAACGATGACCAAGAAATGTAAAGTGGAACAAATCAATGATACTACTTTTAAAATAGTCTTGATCCAGGGATTAAATCGCCAAATTCGACGAATGTGTGAATACTTGGGGTACGAAGTAACTCGATTAAAGCGCGTGCGAATTATGAATGTACACTTGAATACCTTAAAGGTGGGAGAGTGGCGTGAACTCACTGCGAAAGAAATGGAAGAAATTAACCGAATGGTAAAGTCTTCTGTCAAAACCGAAGAAGCTTCACTGCAAAAGAATACGCCAACCAAGTCACGTGCTAACTCGCGACGAAAACCAAGTCGAAATGCTGGTACGAGGGGGAATACTTCTAAAAGAAAAGGAGCAAATAACTCCAAAAAGCCAGGGAATTTCTCAAATAAATTCGGAAGGAAAAGACGTTAAGTAACTCAAATAGCGACTTCTGAACAAACTATAAGAAACTTTTAACTTTCTACTTATTAACATTAACCATTCATCCGTATCTTTGCCAACTATGCAGTTCGATTTAAAAAATAAAGACCCTAAAAGTAAAGCTCGAGCAGGAGTTATTACTACTGATCACGGAACAATTGAAACTCCAATTTTTATGCCTGTGGGAACCGTTGGGACGGTGAAAGGCGTACATCAGTCTGAATTAAAAGATGAAATTAACCCCGATATCATTTTAGGGAATACCTACCATTTGTATTTGCGTCCTCAAACGGAAATTCTTGAACAAGCGGGAGGTTTGCACAAGTTTATGAATTGGGATCGCAATATACTTACCGACAGTGGAGGATACCAGGTGTATTCGCTTTCGGGAAGACGTAAAATTAACGAAGAAGGAGTGAAGTTTAAGAGTCATATTGATGGATCATTACACTTCTTTACTCCTGAAAATGTCATGGAAATTCAACGTTCTATCGGGGCTGATATTATCATGGCTTTTGATGAGTGTACTCCGTACCCATGTGATTTTCGCTATGCGAAGCAGTCTATGCATATGACGCATAGATGGTTAAAGCGCTGTATAAATCACTTAGAAAAGGTGCCGCCAAAATACGGCTATAACCAAACCTTGTTCCCTATTGTACAAGGAAGTACCTACACCGATTTGAGAAAAGAGTCGGCTGAATTTATCGCTTCTGTTGGAGCTGAAGGAAATGCCATTGGAGGATTGTCTGTAGGAGAACCTGCTGAGGAAATGTACGCGATGACCGATGTGGTATGTAGTATTTTACCAGAAGACAAGCCGCGTTATTTGATGGGAGTAGGAACGCCGATTAATATACTTGAGAATATCGCGCTAGGAGTAGATATGTTCGATTGTGTGATGCCGACGAGAAATGCCAGAAATGGAATGTTATTTACCGCCCACGGAACCATCAATATCAAAAATAAGAAATGGGAAAATGATTTTTCACCAATTGATGAAATGGGCATTACTTATGTAGATACCATGTATTCAAAGGCATATTTACGCCACTTGTTTGCTGCGCGCGAAATGTTGGGGAAACAAATAGCTTCTATTCATAATCTAGGATTTTACCTTTGGTTGACGCGTGAAGCTCGTAAGCATATTATCGCAGGTGATTTTGCGGAGTGGAAAGATAAAATGGTAAAGCAAATGAATAAACGTTTGTAATTTGAAAATACTAGACTGGTACATATTAAAACGGTATTTAGTAACGTTTTTATTTACGTTACTTATCTTGATCCCTATTGCAGTAGCGATTGATATTGCTGAAAAAATCGATAAGTTTTTACGTCATGAAAACCTTACTTTGTTGGAAGTAGTTGACGATTATTATAAAAACTTCATCATCTACTATGCAAATACTTTTATGCCGTTGGCGTTGTTTATCGCGGTGATCCTGTTTACGTCTAAATTGGCGAACAACACGGAAATAGTTGCGATCAATAGCTCTCAAGTATCCTTTACTAGGTTTTTATACCCTTATTTTGTTGGAGCTACTATCGTTACCGTGGTGGCCTTGTTGATGAATCATTTCTTTGTTCCGTCGAGTAGTAAAACGCGTAGGACCTTTGAAAAGAAATATTTGTCATCGACAAAATACGAAGACAATACGATTCGAGATTTTAGTCTGCAATTAAATGATTCGACATTTGTATTCATCCAAAACTTTAATTTAGATCGCAATTCTGGATACAATTTTTCGAAGGAAATATACAACGGTATACAGTTGAAGTACAAGTTGATTGCCGATAACATTAATTGGAATCATACAGATAGTACTTATAAATTGTACAACTGGAAAAAGCGTTGGGTTTTTAAAGATAGAGATAGCATTAGCTATGGTAATACCATGGATACGATCTTTGCCTTTTATCCTAGCGATTTAAATTACAAGTCGATTGTAGCGCAGGAAATGCGCTCTGGCGAATTGATGCGATTCATTGAAATATCCAAAAAGCGAGGGATTAAAAACCTTAACCAATATTACGTTGAATTGTACAAGCGTACCAGTTTACCAATCGCTTCTTATATTTTAACCTTGATAGCCATTGGTTTGGCGCATAAAAAAAAGCGAGGAGGACTAGGAGTAAACCTGGCCTTGGGCTTGGCAGCGATGTTTATATACGTCTTCTTTATGAAGATAGGAGAGGTCTTAGGAGCGGTGCCAGGAGCAAATCCGTGGTTGAACGTATGGATGCCAAATATCTTCTTTGGCTTGTATTCGATATACCTTTACCTAAATGCCAGGAAGTAAGTTGAAAAATTATTTGCAGCTCCACTTCATAGTTTTTATTTGGGGTTTTACTGCAATACTCGGTAAATTAATTCAAATAGAGGCGGTTTCCTTGGTTTGGTACCGAATGTTATTGGCTGTGATCTTTATCGCTTTTTATTTGTTGCGTACACCCGCTAAGTTCCGTTTGGAAAAGAAGGCTGTCCTAAAGTTTGTATTTTCAGGAATCATTATTGCGGTACACTGGATTACTTTTTTTAAGGCTATAAAAGTTTCTAATGTTTCAGTAGCCTTGGTAACCATGAGTACAGGAGCTTTTTTTACCGCTTTTTTAGAACCCATCTTTTTTAAAAGGAAAATGAATCCCGTAGAATTTTTAATGGGCTTTTTGGTGGTAGTTGGGTTGTATATCATTTTTAATTTTGAGAGCCAATACACTTTAGGTATTTTGTATGCCCTATTATCGTCTTTTTTATCGGCGTTGTTCTCAGTATTGAATGGCCTGTATGTAAAAAAGTACGATGCCACAACAATCTCGTTTTACCAGCTGCTCTTTGGGGTGGTGGGAGTGAGTTGTTATTTGGCGAGTCAAGCAACCTTTACGAGTTCTTTTTTCGCAATTTCAACAATGGATTGGGTATATCTCTTCGTATTGAGTAGTGTGTGCACTGCCTATGCGTTTATCGCTTCTGTAAAAGTTATGAAATACTTGACCCCTTATACGGTCATGTTGACAATTAATCTGGAACCCATATATGCGATCGTTTTAGCCCTGCTAATTTTTGGTGAATCGGAGGAAATGAAACCCGAGTTTTACCTAGGGGCAGTAATCGTACTTGGAGTTGTGTTGGTTAATGGTCTGATAAAAAATAAGTTAAATTCTAAGTTAAAAATTAAACTAAAAAACGAGTAAAAAATAAGGTGTTGTATTTGAGCTGTACAAATTTTTAGTATGTTTGCTTTTACAAACAACTTATTAATTAAGTAGAAAATCAAACTGTATACTATGGAATATTTAGATTTTGAAATGCCGATTAAGGAATTAGAGGAACAATTGGCAAAATGTTATGACATAGGAAAGGAGAGCGATGTTGACGTGACAGAAACATGTAAAAAAATCGAAAAAAAATTAGAGAAAGCTAGAAAAGATATATATAAAAATTTAACACCATGGCAACGTGTTCAGTTGTCTCGTCACCCGAATAGACCTTATACTTTAGATTACATCAAGGCATTGTGTGGCGATACTTTTATGGAACTACATGGTGATAGAAGCGTAAAAGATGACAAAGCCATGATCGGTGGTCTTGGAAAAATTGGAGACCAATCTTTTATGTTTATCGGGCAACAAAAAGGCTACAATACCAAAACCCGTCAATACCGTAACTTCGGTATGGCAAACCCAGAAGGGTACCGTAAAGCGTTGCGTTTAATGCGTATGGCTGAGAAATTTGGTATTCCTGTAGTAACTTTCTTGGATACTCCTGGAGCTTATCCTGGTTTGGAGGCTGAAGAAAGAGGACAAGGAGAAGCTATTGCTCGTAACATTTTTGAAATGACACGCTTAAAAACTCCAATCATTTCTATCGTTATTGGTGAAGGAGCCTCAGGAGGTGCCTTAGGAATTGGTGTAGGTGACCGTGTTTATATGATGGAGAATACCTGGTATACCGTAATTTCACCAGAATCTTGTTCGTCAATTTTATGGAGAAGCTGGGAGTTCAAAGAACAAGCTGCTGAGGCATTGAAGTTGACTGGTGAGGATATGAAAAATTTGAAGTTAATCGATGGAATTATCCAAGAACCAGCAGGAGGTGCACATACTGACAGAGAGGGTGCATTCGAAGCTGTTAGAAATCAAATTTTGAGTGCTTTTTCTGAGTTGAAAGACTTAAACGATACTGATTTAGTAGCGAAAAGAATGGATAAGTATGCAAATATGGGTGTTTACAAAGAGTAGTAATCACTGATATAAAGAACATAAAAAAACACACCTTAGGGTGTGTTTTTTGTTTTGTATCTAGTTTTATACGTGTATTCGGTTAGCCGAGCACCGAAGCCCGATGATGCTCGATTGGTGTATGGTAAGGTTTATCCGATGAGATGCAACAAATACCCGAGTATAGAACCACCGATGATGATATAGATACTACTCAGTTTTTTATAAAAGAACACAGCGATAAACGATAGGATGGCTATGCTTAAAGGTTTCCAATCGATTAGAATTTCGGTTCCCATTTGAGCACATACGCTAAAAATAAGAGCTACGGCAGCTACGTTAACCAAGTCTAATACACGGCTAATTTTAGCGGATGCTCGTATTTTAGGCAATATAGGGTTGAGGAGTAATACAAATACAAAAGAGGGCAGAAAGATGCCTAAAGTGGCTAATAAAGCTCCGTAAAATCCATGTAGTTGCCAGCCTATAAATGTGGCTGTCGTAAGTATAGGGCCTGGTGTTAGTTGTCCTACTGCAACAGCATCGAGCAATACTTGCCTAGTGAGCCAACCAGTTTGAACGAGTTCAGTGTCTAGAAAGGCGAATAATACATATCCACTTCCGTATAAGATACTTCCAATTTTTAAAAAACTTAAAAACAATTGTAAAGGAGGCATAGGACTGATTCCTGTAGTCCCTAAAAAATAAGGAACAATGGTGACTGAGGGTACACTTTTAGCAGATCTAAAGCTTAAGAGAATACCGAGTATGGCCGTTGCAAATAGTAAGGTAAATTCATTGATACCTTTAAGGCTTAATAAGAAAACAAGAACTCCTACAACTGCATAGAAGTTCGATGTAATGGCTTTTTTGCTGAGCTTGTGAGCGGCACTAGCAATAATGGCAAGCACAGCGGGTTTGATACCAAAAATAAACGGAGCAACGTCAGGGAGTGTTCCATAGCTTAGGTAGAGGTGTGCAAATAGAGCGGTAACCAGGGCTGCAGGGAAGATAAAACTGATCCCAGCTACGAGCAAGCCTTTCCATCCAGCGCGTTCTTGACCACAGTGCATGGTTAATTCTGTCGAGTTTGGACCAGGAATTAAATTGGTAGCACCGATTAAATCTAAAAAGTGCTGTTCGGTCATCCATTTTCGCTTTTGAACAACTTCTTCTTCCATCATGGCAATGTGCGCTGCAGGTCCACCAAAGGCAATACAGCCTAGTTTAAAAAATAAACCAGCAATTTCTCTGAGGTTTCCTTTTGAGTTAGTTTCAACTGTAGCCATCGTTATTGCAAAGGACTAAAAAAGTGCAATTCATAGTCAGGAAGTATCTCTGGCTGTGTAATTTTAACCAAATCTTTTAATACTAAATCAGGGCGAACGGGAGACTGTTCGTAATAGATAATACCTCCAGTAGGACCTCTGTGAACTCCAATAGAATACAGTTTGTTCTGTTTAAAAGCATCAAACTCTGCATAGTTTTTATTCGCGGTGAGCATTTGTTCCTTGGTACCGTATGAACCGCATTTGATCCAGTAGGTGGCATGTTGCCCTTTTTCGAGTACACTTTCAAACCCGAGTTGTAGGCTACCTGTTCCGGAGGTGTCACTCCACAAGTAGTCTAGGTTGGCATCTTTAAAAAAGCGGGCGGTATAACTGTTACCGGCGGGTACATTCCAAACGTCTTTATACAGGCTTCCTGAGATCACGGTCGGTTTGTGTTGGGCATTTTGAGCTAGTTTTTTTGCGTTCAAGTATTCCTGTTCTATATGATTAAAAATACTGTCAGCTTCCTTTTCCTTTCCTAAGAGTACTCCAAAGAATTTAAGCCATTCTGCACGTCCTAAAGGAGTTTCCTCAAGCCACTCTCCGTTGTAGAGCACAGGAATGCCGGCTTTTTTAATGTTTTCGTAGAGTTTGTTGTTAGGGTGCAATGAAAAACCGACGACCAGAGCAGGGTTCAGTTCCAGTAATTTTTCGGTATTCATGCTGCGTTCAGAGCCTAAGTCAACAATGAGTCCATCGGCTATTCGCTGTCTTGTTTTCTCAGAGGAAATATAACGGGTATTAGGAAAGCCAACGATTCGTTTTTCTGCCTGCAGTAGCTCTAACATAGGAATATGAGAGGTACTCGTAACCACGATATTCTCAACAGGAACCTGAAGACTATTGCCTTCAATATCGGTAGTAGCACCAAGCGTATAGGTAGTAGTTTTGTTTCCTTTCTGGAAAACCCGTTTAACGATGAGTTTTTTTTCGCCATTTTCTATGCGAATATCAAAACCATTCGCGTATTTAATGGTACTAGTAGTGACTTCTTTTGTAGGCGTTGTCTTTTTACTTGGAGAAGTACATTGATAACTCAGTATCAAGAGTAGGAAAAGAGCGTATAATTTTTTCATGTTATAGTTGTAGTTTTAAAATGGAACCATAAGACAGTTTAAGATCAAATGATTTATTGAGAGGGATATCGTGGACATGAGCCCAAATACTTCGCATGACTCCTCCGTGGGTAACGAGCACAGCATTCGTGAGATTTTGTTGTCTGAGTTCTTCTAGAAATTCAGTAGTTCTTTTGTGGAGATCAACATACGATTCTCCTTGAGGAGTTGGAGTATTGACAAAGTCATGCATCCAAGGATCGAGCTCCGCTTTGGGAATATCGTCCCAAGCACGCATTTCCCATTGTCCAAAATTCAATTCCTTCAATCGCTCATCAAAGCGTACGGTTTTGAATAACTGCTGAGCTAAAAGAGAACAGCGTTGTAATGGACTACTAAAACAGGGATAGTTGAATACTTGCTTTGGAAGCGCTTGTTGAATGGTCTTTAGTTCAGAAGGAAAACTCGTAGCTAGGTCTAAATCATACTGACCATAACAGATTCCTTTGGCAATTTCAGGGGTGGTATGACGAATCAAATATACTTCCATAAGGCAACTAAACTTAAATAAAATACAACTTCTGCAACTTGCTGTAGGGCACCTGCACAATCGCCTGTTTGTCCACCAATCCACTTCGTATACAGCCTACCCAAGTACAAATAGCACAAAAGAACGGGTAATAGGCTTAGGTAAACCAAGGTGTTTTCTAATAACAGCAAAGGTGCAAGGCCAAAAAATCCGGATATAATGAGTGCTTTGGTACTCATTTGTTTGGTTGTTGGTTTGATTTTAGAACTGTCGTTATCACGTACATACGGATGTGTATACAACAGTAAGGTTGCTGCAAATCTACTGAGGCTGTGTCCGGCAATAAGGATAAAAGGAAGTACAGTTGAAAGGGTACTCAGTTTATACAAGGCCAAAAACTTGAGCGCGATGATAAAGAGTAAACCTAACACACCAAAGGTTCCTAAGGTCGAGTCTTTCATAATGGTAAGTATTTTGGCTTTGGTCCATCCTCCACCAAATCCATCACAAACATCAGCAAATCCATCTTCGTGAAAAGCCCCTGTTATCCAGACCGAACTAATCATACTTATCAGCACCGAGATATCGTTGTCAAAGACCTGTGTGCTCAACCAATACAATAGACCGGAAATTGCACCGATTAATATACCGACCAAAGAAAAGTAACGACTGCTTTTGTTGATATAATCAGGTGAGTGATCTACCCAAGAAGGACAGGGAATTCTCGTAAAGAACAGCACGGCAGTTAAAAAGTAATGCACTTGTCTTTTCATGGGGTTAGGCGTTTTTTGTGGTGGCTGCTGATACTTGGGCACTCTTAAAAGTTGCCATATCATTTAAAAATGCTACACTTGATTTAATAATAGGGAAGGCTAGGGCACAGCCGGTTCCTTCTCCTAAACGCAAGCCCAAATTGAGTAGGGGCGTCGCTTCGAGGAAATTGAGCATTTTAAGGTGTCCTTGTTCACCTGAAGTATGCGAAAAAATACAATAGGCTGTGATGTTAGGTTGTAGTGCATGTACAGCTAGTAGGGCGGCAGTTACAATAAAGCCATCAATGAGTAAGGTCATTTTTAAGTGGGCTGCTCTCAGCATAGCACCGCTCATCATGGCAATTTCAAATCCTCCAAAAGTAGCTAAAGCATCCAAAGGAGATTCTATCTTTTCACGGTGAAGAACATAGATATCACTCAGCGTTTTTATTTTAAGTGCAAGTCCTTCATCATCGAGTCCAGTACCTCTGCCGATACAGTCAGCTATGGGCGTGTTGGTAAAGTAGCTCATGAGCAAGGCAGCTGAGGATGTATTGCTAATACCCATTTCACCAAAGCCAATGACATTGGTTCCGTTCTGATACAGTGTATCGACGATGGCAGCTCCATGATTCATGGCGTTTTCTAATTGTTCCATGCTCATGGCTGGGCCTTGGCTATAATCGCGAGTACCTTTCGCAATTTTGGCCTGTATAAGGTTTGCCTGTGCCTCAAAATCAGCATTTACGCCAGCATCAACGATGCGCAAATCCAACTGGTTTTGTTGGCAAAAAACATTGATTGCTGCCCCACCATGTAAAAAGTTAAGCACCATTTGTTGGGTAACTTCCTGTGGGTATGGGCTTACTTTATTGGTAGTTGCGATTCCGTGGTCACCCGCAAAAACAACGATGGTAGGGGCAACTATTTCAGGAGTACAAGTTTCTTGTATTTGGCCTATTTGCAAGGCTATTTTTTCGAGAGTGCCAAGGGCTCCTAAAGGTTTTGTTTTGGTGTCGATGGCCTGTTGAAGTTCAGGTACTAAGGTTGTCGGTAATGGTGCTATCGTAAACATGTTGTTTATTTTAAGTGTAAAGGGAGTCCAGAAACCATAAAGGTTGCTTTGTCTGCACGTTGTGCAATATATTGATTCATCCAGCCTTGAAGTTCTACAAACTTTCTTCCAATAGAACTCGTTGCGTGCAGTCCCATGCCAATTTCATTAGAAATGATAATGATATTACCGTCTATTTGTTGCAGTTTGTCGAATTCTTCTTTAGCGAGTTGTAAGCTCTTCTGCACGTCACTTTCTGTATCTGTAAAGTAATTCGTGAGCCAAAGCGTTACACAGTCAATTACCACGGTTTGTCCTGCAGCGATGACTGTACTGAGTTTTTTTTCTTCTTCAACGGTGCTCCACTGCTCTCCGCGATCATCGATATGTCGTTGTACGCGCTTTTTAAAATTAGCATCCCAAATACGAGAGGTGGCTAAGTAAATTGGTGCTGATGACAAGGACTCTGCAAGTCGCTCTGCGTAAGAGCTTTTTCCGGAACGTTCTCCTCCAGAGATGTAGTAAATCATAGAAGATAAATTTTGAAATACAAAGATTAGAAAGATTTTGATAGCAAAAAAGACTTTTTATCACGAATTCGTTAGAAAGTAGCACGAAAAGAAATGAAAAATTAAAATATTGATAAAAAAACGGTAATATATGATTCAGTAATTAAAAGAATGCTATACATTTGCCCCGAATTTTGGTTTTTCCTTTGTTGCCCAACGGGCGAGGAAAATTAAAAGGGAATTCGGTGTAAATCCGAAGCTGTTCCCGCAACTGTAAGCTAAACCGCTTATTATCATTCAAGATTACCACTGTATTTATGGGAAGGTAGATAATAAGACGCAAGCCAGGAGACCTGCCAATTTTCAAGAATTCGAACTTTCGGGATAAAAGTTTGGGGGCGGTTTACTGCGCTGATTTTTTTCCTGAATATTTAAAAATTAAAGTAACATTTACTAATGAGAAAACAATTATTTTTTGTTGGTGCCTTGGCACTATCAATGGTAGGGGGAAGTTTGTACGCTCAGGAAAATGAGCAAACGAAAAATGAAGAGTTGGACGAAGTTGTGGTAACGGCAACCAAGTTTGATTTGAAAAAAGAGCACACGGGTAAGGTGATCTATACCATCTCTCAAAAGGAAATTCAACAAAACGCTGGAAACACAGTAGTTCAGTTATTAAACAATTTACCAGGAATTGAAATTAATGGTGCAAACTCGAATAGAGGACGTCAAATAGGAACTTATATCCGTGGAGGAAGAAGTAGACAGGTGTTGGTGTTGATAGACGGTATTCCGGTATCTGATGCATCGGGGATCAATCAGAGCTATGATTTGCGTTTGTTGTCGTTAAACCAGATTGAAAAAATTGAAGTTTTAAAAGGAGCTGCTTCTACCTTGTATGGAACAGGAGCTGCAACAGGGGTAATTAATATCATATTAAAGAAATCGTCAAAACAAGCGATCCGCGCTACCTATGAAGCGAGTATCGGTACGTACAACGATAGCAAGTCGTTTAGTGCCCGTCCAAATAATAAAAATCAAAACGTTAGTATCAACGGAACGCTTGGGAATTTGAAGTACTTGGCCTATTTTGATTTAACTGGAGTTGAAGGATTGTCAGCTGCTAAGAGCAAAACGGATCAAGTTTTTGAAGATGATTCTTTTTACAGCAAAAATGCCTTGGTAAAATTAGGCTATGATTTTACGGAGAATCTCGATTTAGGATTATTTCTTAACTACGATGAGTTTGATTCGGAATTTGATGCAGGTGCCTACAGAGATGAAGCGAGAAATACTTGGGCATTTTCTCAAGTTCGCTACGGTGTAAAACCGAAGTTTAGTTATGAAAATGGAGAAGTGTACGTGTTGGCGTCTTTTAATAAAATAACACGTAATTTAAAGCAGTACAGTAGCTTTTCTAAATCGATTAACGAAAGTATGTATGAAGGAACTGCGGTAAACATTGACGTGGTAAACAAATATGCTTTTATGGATAACAAATTCCAAGTGATTACTGGTTTCAATTTCCAAGAGCACAAGAACGAAACCAATACGCCTTTTGCCCAAATTAATAAGGACGTAGCAAACTTTACTACTTCAGATCCGTACGTATCTATGGTTTATATCAGTGATTTTGGATTGAATGTGAACGCAGGAGGACGTCTTAATATTCACAGTAATTACGGGAATCATTTTGTTTATGACGGAAACGTATCATACAATGTAATGAATACTAATGATTACGGAGTGAAGTTGTTAGCGTCGTACGGAACGGCCTTTATTGCACCGAGTACTTACCAGTTATTTTCACAATACGGAGCACTTACTTTAAACCCGGAAACCAGTGCTACTTTTGAAGCTGGATTTGAGTCTTATTATAAAAATTACAAGTTGAATGCCGTATTCTTTAACCGTAAGGTGAACGATGCGATAGTATTCCAAAGTTTGTCAGCTGCTCCTTGGGGAGTGTATGCAAACTCTAATGGAACTGTAAAAACCAATGGGGTAGAAGTACTTTCAGAGGCGAAACCTCTCGAGTATGTTAAATTGACGGCAAATTATACCTATACGAATAAAGATGATAATGAAGGAGCTAACAATTATATTCCGAAACACAAAGTTGTGGCAGGAGTTGAGTTAACGCCTATTAAAAATGCAGCTTTTGCCTTTGTGTATAAGCACATTGGTGATCGTACAGTATTTGATAAGTACGGATCTTTTGGACCACGAGGTGAAACGGTAACCATTGACAGTTATAATTTACTCGATTTTACAGCGAATTATTCATTGTTAAACAAAAAAGTTACCTTCTTCGGAACGGTATCGAATATCTTCAATACTGATTTTGAAGAAACCTTAGGGTTTTCAACCTTAGGAAGAAATGTAAAATTAGGAGTTCGTTTAAACTTTTAAACGAATTGTTTGTTTCCAAAAAAGGCGCACTTCGGTGCGTCTTTTTTTATGGTAAAAACTTTGCCTGTTCAACAGGAGTTGGAATGCGGCATGCAGCCCTTTTCCCAAACCAACGATAGCGGTTTTTGGCCACCCAATCGTACAGTACATCTCGGAGTGATCTCGGCACCAACCATCCGATGGCAAGGAGGTACCAAAATCCGCCAAAACTAGTCCCTATTTTGAGCACTGCCGTCGATTTTATATCGCAGGAACCCCCAGGTTCATAAAGAATGATGGAATCCACAGCTTCAGATGTGAGATTTAAATGGGCTTGCACCGCACTACCAGTTTTCGAATCCAAGGCCGCAAAAACATACAAATTATTTTTGTCATATTTTAAAATGCGCTGGACCGAAGCATCGCAAAAATTGCATACTCCATCAAATAAAACAAGTCGCTTGCCCTTAGGAATATCGAACATTTGATTCAGATTGTTATTTATTTGATAAAATTACCAATTGTTTTTGTAACATTAATTATAAATGAGCGTCTTGTAAAAGAAAGCGGATATTGAGTAAGAATTTTCTAATGATGAGAAGGATTACTTATCATAAAACAAACTAACAGATGATACGAATCGAAAATCTGCACAAATCTTATCCAATTGGTAAAGATTCACTGCACGTTTTAAAAGGATTGAACTTACATATTAAAGAAGGAGAATTTGTTTCTATTATGGGATCATCGGGATCTGGGAAATCAACACTCCTGAATATAGTAGGCTTACTCGATGTACACGATGAAGGAAAATATTATTTAAATGATCAGTTAATTGAGGATTTAAATGAGAAGAAAGCTGCTATTCTAAGAAATAAATTCTTGGGATTTGTTTTTCAGTCTTTTAACCTGATTTCATATAAGACAGCCGTTGAAAATGTCGCACTTCCGCTGTATTACAAAGGAGTAGGGCGAAAAGAACGCATTCAAATAGCGTTGGACTATTTGGAAAAAGTAGGCTTAAAGGAGTGGGCAAATCACCTGCCTAATGAGTTGTCGGGAGGACAAAAACAACGGGTAGCCATTGCCAGAGCCTTGGCAACCAAGCCCAAAGTAGTATTGGCGGATGAGCCTACCGGAGCCCTCGATTCATCGACAACGGATTCGGTAATGGATTTACTGAAGGAAATTAATGACGAAGGAATGACGGTATTCGTTATTACTCACGAAGAAGATGTTGCAGAACAAACAGATAGGGTGGTTCGATTGAAAGATGGGGTCATCATCAGTGATGAATTAACAGAGTCGGGTAAATCAAAAGCTAAAGTTCATAAGTATGTTTGATTTAGATCGCTGGAGAGAAATATTTCAGAGTATCAGTAAAAATAAGCTGCGTTCGATATTGTCAGGCTTTACGGTGGCGTTTGCGATTTTACTGTTTACCTTGCTGTTCGGAATTGGAAACGGGCTTCAAAATACCTTTAAAAAAGAGTTTGCAGGGGATGCTATCAATTCTATGTACGTTTGGTCAAACAGAACTACAAAGGCCTATAAAGGAAATCAAATAGGAAGGCGCATCCAATTTAGAAATGACGACTTTGAGTTTATAAAGGAAAAGTTTGCAGATAAGTTGCAAATGATTAGTCCACGTATTCAACGCGGTGTCAAGGTGGTATACAAAACCAAAGAGGATAATTATACCTTGAGAGGGGTATATCCAAAATACGACTTGTTAGAGTCGGCTACCGTTACTGAAGGTCGATTTTTGAACTATCGCGATATCAAAGAGCGATCGAAAGTAGTCGTTATTGGTCGTATGGTTGAAAAGGATTTGTTTGGACAGCTGAGCGCCTACGGTAAATTAATCAATATCGGTGGAATCATGTACCGCGTAATTGGGGTATTTTCTGATCCAGGAGGCGATAGTGATGAACGTTATATTTATGCTCCCTTTACTACCTTACAACGTATTTATGGTAATAACGATCACATCGATGAGTTTGGAATGATGTACAATCCAAAGTTAAGTGTTGATCAGGCCATCGTTTTTGGAAATCAATTGCGCAAAGCGTTAAAGATAAAACACGAAGTAGCACCGAATGATCAACGCGGTATCCGAATCAATAATTACGCTTCAGATAACAAGCAGGTGTCGAGTATGATGTTTGGTTTGGGAATCTTGATTCTTATTATCGGGTTTGGAACCTTAATTGCCGGTGTGGTGGGGATTAGTAATATCATGGTATATATCGTGAAGGAACGTACCAAAGAATTGGGAATTCGAAAAGCAATAGGGGCGACTCCGAAATCGATTGTTATGATGATTATGTTGGAAGCAATTATCATTACAGCCTTGTCAGGATATATAGGATTATCCATCGGAGTGGGTATATTAGAAGTTGTAGGTCCAAGTTTAAAGCAATATTTTATACTCAACCCAGGTGTCTCTACTCCTGTAGTTGTTGGGGCCACTATCACCTTAATTTTATCAGGTATGCTCGCCGGATATTTACCTGCAAAACGAGCTGCCAGAATTAAACCTATTGTTGCATTAAGAGCTGATTAATTATGAAATTTTTATTTGACAAAGATACCTGGCAAGAAATATACGGGAGCATTCGCAAGAACAAAATGAGAACTGCGATTACCATTTTTGGAGCCTTTTGGGGAATTTTACTTTTGGTGGGGCTCTTAGGAGCAGCAAAAGGAATAGAAAATGGGTTTAACAGCTTGTTTGGTGATTTTGCGACCAACAGTGTATTTATGGCAGGAGGAAGAACGTCGATGCCGTTTAAAGGTTTCCAAAAGGGACGTCAGATCAATTTAACGAATAGTGACGTCGAAAAAATTAGATCTGAGATCAATGGAATCGAGTTCGTCGTACCTCGAAATGTGACTGGAAGTTTAGTGGTAAAGGGGACGAAAACCGCCAACCTGACTATTTTTGGTGATTACCCAGAATTGGATAAAATTCAAAAGAAAAAGTTGACCGCTGGACGCTTTATCAATCAATCTGATATAAATCAGAATAGAAAGGTATGTGTGATAAGTACGGAGGTGTTCAAGCAATTGTATGACATAGATGAAGAAGCTATTGGTAGTTTTCTCAAAATTAACAATATCGGATACATGGTCGTAGGAGTGTATAAGCCAGGACGTTTTGAAGGGAGTAATAATATCCACATTCCATTTAGTACCTATCGTCTGGTATACAACCAAGGAGATAAGTTTCGTTGGATGGTAGTTACTGGAAAAGCTGATGCAGATATAGAACAAGTAGAGTCGGATGTAAAACTCTTACTAAAGAATTTGCACAAAGTACATCCTGAAGACAACAGAGCTTTTGACGGGTTTAACCTCGGGAAAGAAATTGCCAAGGTAACAGGCTTTTTAACGGGAATGCAGTTTTTAACTTGGTTTGTTGGGATTGCTACCTTAATCGCTGGAGTGTTTGCCATTGGAAACATCTTACTGATTACCGTAAAAGAGCGAACGAAAGAAATAGGTATCCGTAGAGCACTTGGAGCTACGCCAGGTAAAATAAAGCAACAAATCATCCTTGAGTCCGTATTTTTAACCTTATTAGCGGGTTCTTTAGGGATCATTGCAGGTGGGTTAATATTGATGATGATCGATAAAGCGGATTTGTTAACCAACCCAACGGTTGATATCCCTATCGTACTCATCGCCTATACTGTACTCATTGTATTGGGAACGATGATTGGATTCATACCTGCCTACATGGCTACTGTGGTACAACCAATTGAAGCATTAAGAGAAGAATAAAACAGTCAATTAACAATAATAACGAGATAAATTAGATATAAAAACAATGAAAAAAGTAATCATTTTTGGAGGTATAGGATTATTACTCATAGTAGTTCTACTTTGGTTTGGTAAAAAGAATAGCGCTTCTCCAATTAGTTATGACACGGAAAAAGCATTCAAAACATCTATTGTAAAGAAAAGTACTGCCACAGGAAAAGTAGTTCCTTTAGAAGAAGTGGAAATTAAACCACAAATTTCAGGAATCATCGATAAAATTTATTTAGAAGAAGGAGCCTTAGTTAAAGCTGGAGATCTCATTGCAACGGTTCGTGTGGTACCTAATATCCAATCGTTAAATGCGGCAAATGGTCAGGTTAAAAATGCGCAATTGGCCTTTGATAATGCGAAGGTTCAATTTGAAAGAAATAAGAAGCTTTTTGATAAAGGAGTGATCGCACGTCAAGCTTATGAGAATTCAGAATTGAGTTACAACAATGCCAAGCAAAGCTTGTACAATGCAAAATCGGATTTGGATATCATTAAGAGAGGTACTACTGCAGGTTTAGGAAAAACAGCAAATACCAATATCCGTGCTACGGCTACAGGAATGGTGGTAGAGATTCCTGTGAAAAAAGGATACCAAGTTATTCAGAGTAACAACTTTAATGCGGGGACGACGATTGCGAGAATTGCAGATATGACAAAGATGATTTTTGAAGGAAATGTAGATGAATCGGAAGTAGGGAAGTTAATTAAAGGAACCAATATCGATGTTGCCATTGGTGCAATTGAAGAAAAGAAGTTTCCAGCAGTATTGAATTTTATCGCTCCTAAAGGAACGGATAATGGAGGTGCTGTTCAATTTAAAATTAAAGCAGATGTATCATTAGACGATAAGTACTTTATCAGAGCAGGATACAGTGCCAATGCAGAAATTGTATTGGATAAAAGAGATAGCGTATTGTCGATAAAAGAATCGTTGTTACAATTTGACAGAAAAACAGAAAAGCCTTTTGTAGAGGTGCTAATTGGAGAGCAAGAATTCGAGAAGCGCAAAGTAAAACTTGGATTGTCTGACGGTGTCAATGTTGAGGTATTGGAAGGGGTAGGTCCGGAAGATGAAATCAAAATTTGGAACAAAGTCGACAAGCAAAAGTCTAGTAATGACGATGGAGAACTATAATTTTCATTACATGTATCAGAAACACCGAGTTGTACTCGGTGTTTTTTTTGTGATTAATTTAACATTTGTGATTGCCAATCCTTAGCGGTAAAGAAAGCTTTTTTACGGAATTTCATACCTATTTAGGATGTACGGTAACAAAAAAAACATTGAGGAAAGAGGAGTGGGATAAGAGAAACTACGACACGAGGTATTCTAAACTAAAAAAACCTGCAGCTAGGGCTGCAGGTTTTTTTATGTTGTAATTAGTGTTTTTCTCTTAGTTAGTACCACCAGTTGACATCATGCTTTTCTCTTTCGATGGAGTTGCATTTTGGTCGATAAATCCTTTGATTTTAACTACTTTTCTCGCAGATTTAGCATTAGAGATGATCGTGATTGATTTAGAGAATCCTCCAGGTCTCTTAGTATCGTAAGAAACTTCAATCTGTCCTTTTTGACCTGGCATAATTGGCTTTTCAGGTTTTTTAGGTACAGTACATCCACAAGTAGATCTTACATCTTTAATAATAAGTGGAGCATCACCAACATTGGTAAACTCAAATACGCGCTTACCTTCTGAACCTACTGCTACTTTTCCGTAGTCAATAACTTCCTTCTCAAACTTAAATTCTTGCGCACTTACTGTTAAGGTGACTAAGAAAATAGCTACTAATGATAAAATTGTTTTCATAATGTTAATTTTAATTAGGGGGTTATTATTATAACCGTTACACAAATTTATAATTATTTTTTGGATTAAAAAATGACAACTATTTTTCTGTACCTCATAGATAGTTGTATTTTTGCTAATCAGATTTCAAAAATAATGCCAAAAAATATTTTGGACTTAATATAGTTAATTACATGAAAATTCCATCAAAATACAACGCACAAGAAGTAGAAGGGAAATGGTACGATTACTGGATGAAACACAATTATTTTCATTCGGAAGTAGATGAAAGAGAGCCTTATACGATTGTAATTCCACCACCAAACGTTACGGGAGTTTTACATATGGGGCACATGTTGAATAATACCATTCAAGATGTTTTAATTAGAAGAGCGCGATTACAAGGTAAAAATGCTTGTTGGGTACCAGGTACCGATCACGCCTCTATTGCCACTGAAGCGAAGGTGGTCGCAAAGTTAAAAGAACAAGGAATTGAGAAAAGTGATTTAACACGTGAGGAGTTCTTAAAGCACGCTTGGCAATGGAAAGAGGAGTACGGAGGAATAATCTTAGAGCAATTAAAGAAGTTAGGAGCGTCTTGTGATTGGGAACGTACTGCATTTACGATGGATCCTGCGTTGTCAGAATCTGTAATCAAAGTATTTGTAGACCTGTATAACAAAGGGATGATTTACCGAGGATACCGCATGGTTAACTGGGATCCTGAGGCAAAAACTACCTTGTCTGATGAAGAGGTACATTACGAAGAGCGCCAAGGGAACTTGTACTATTTACAATACAACATCGTTGATTCTGACGAGAAAGTGATTATTGCAACTACGCGTCCGGAAACCATTTTGGGGGATACTGCTATTTGTATCAATCCAAATGATGATCGTTATACCCACCTCAAAGGGAAAAAAGCAATCGTTCCATTGTGTGGTAGAGAAATTCCGATTATTGAAGATGAATACGTAGATGTAGAGTTCGGAACAGGATGTTTAAAAGTTACTCCAGCTCATGACGAGAATGATAAGGTGTTAGGTGATAAGCACCAGCTTGAGGTAATCGATATTTTCAATGAAGATGCCAGTCTAAATTCATTTGGTTTGCATTACGAAGGGAAAGATCGTTTCGTAGTTCGCAAGGAGATTGCCAAAGAGTTGGAAGAAAAAGGCTTCTTGTTGAAAACAGAACAGCACACCCACAAGGTAGGAACTTCTGAAAGAACCAAAGCAGTTATTGAACCTAGACTTTCGGATCAGTGGTTTTTGAAAATGGAAGAGTTGGTTAAGCCAGCATTGGAAGCTGTATTAGGAGAAGAGCGAGAAGTAAAGCTTTTCCCGAAAAAGTTTGAAAATACCTATCGTCACTGGATGGAAAATATTCGTGATTGGAATATTTCACGTCAACTTTGGTGGGGTCAACAAATTCCTGCTTACTATTTCGGAGATGGTAAGGACGACTTTGTAGTCGCTGAAAATAGCGCAGATGCATTGACCTTGGCCATTGAGAAAACAGGGAATGCCAACTTAACAGAAGCTGACTTAACCCAGGATCCTGATGCTTTGGATACGTGGTTCTCATCGTGGTTATGGCCAATGAGTGTGTTTGACGGAATTAGAAATCCTGAAAATGAAGAAATAAAATATTACTATCCTACCAATGACTTGGTTACCGGACCAGACATCTTGTTCTTCTGGGTGGCCCGTATGATTATTGCAGGATATGAGTACAAAGACCAACGTCCATTTGAAAATGTGTATTTGACAGGATTAGTGCGTGACAAGCAACGTCGTAAAATGTCAAAGTCACTCGGAAATTCGCCAGACGCTTTGAAATTGATTGAAGATTACGGTGCCGATGGTGTACGTGTAGGATTGTTGTTGAGTTCGGCAGCAGGAAATGATTTGTTGTTTGACGAAGGATTGTGCCAACAAGGAAAAGGATTGGGGAATAAAGTGTGGAGTGCATTTTATTTAACCAACTTATGGGAAGTTTCAGAAGCGGTGGCACAACCAGCATCGAGTAAAATCGCTATTGAGTGGTACAAAGCGAAGTTTCAACAAACCCTAGCGGAAATCGAAGATCACTACAGTAAGTATCGTTTAAGTGATGTGATCATGGCTATTTACAAGTTGATTTACGACGATTTCTGTGGATGGTTGTTAGAAATTGTAAAGCCTGCGTATCAACAACCGATTGATGCCGTTACTTATAGAGAAGTAATGCAATTGTTTGAAGATAACTTGAAGATATTACATCCTTTTATGCCGTTTATTACTGAGGAAATTTGGCAAACGATTGCAGAGCGTTCTCCAGAAGAAGCTTTAATTATTGCAAAGTATCCTAAAATGACTGCAACTGAAGAAAAGTTGATTGCTGAATTTGATTTCGCTGCCGATGTAGTGTCTGGAATTCGTACCATTCGTAAGGATAAAAATATTGCTTTTAAAGACAGTATTGACTTATGTGTGCTTAACAATGAGCAAGCAACGACAAATTTTGATGAGGTAATTAAGAAGCTGACCAATGTAGAGAACTTGAGTTATACCGATTCAAAAGTTGATGGAGCTATGAGTTTCCGTGTGAAGTCTAATGAATATTTTGTGCCAATTTCAGCAGACAGTATCAATGTAGAAGAGGAGATCGAAAAGTTATCGGAAGAGTTGAAATACACGGAAGGTTTCTTGAAATCAGTTCAGAAGAAGTTAGCTAATGAGCGCTTTGTTAACAATGCTCCTGAGCAAGTAGTAGCTATGGAGAAAAAGAAGGAGGCAGATGCGTTGGCAAAGATCGAAACGATTAAGAACAGTTTAGCGAGTTTAAACGCTTAAATCTGACAGAATCATATACAATAAAGAAGACCGTTTTTTACGGTCTTTTTTTATGGATTGATGTCAAGGGGCGGAACGGGTGTGTACTCTAGATCGAGATGCATGAAGTACCTCAGGTCCCTGAATGGAATAATACTAAAAAAGACTGCTTTTAAGGCAGTCTTTTTTGATATATGGTAATTGGTGTTACTTAGTGTTCATTTTGGCGGTAATAGGCCAATAAGGTGTTTTTTAATAGCATTGCAATGGTCATAGGTCCTACACCTCCAGGCACGGGAGTAATATGCGAGGCTTTGTCTTTAACTTCGTCAAAAGCAACATCACCTACCAAACGGAAACCGCGTTTCTTTGAAGCATCTGCAACGCGTGTAATTCCTACGTCAATAATCACTACATCATCTTTGACCATAGCACCCTTTAAAAACTCAGGAATTCCAAGTGCTGCGACAATAATATCTGCTTTTTTGGTGATTTCTGCTAAATTTTTCGTGCGACTGTGGGTCAAAGTAACAGTAGCGTTACCAACGGTTCTCTTTTGAGCCAATAAAATACTCATAGGGCTTCCTACAATATGACTACGTCCTATAACCACTACGTTTTTACCTGAAGTTTCAATCTGGTAGCGCTCGAGTAATTCTAAAATACCATAAGGCGTAGCAGAGATAAAGGTAGGTAAGTTCAAGGCTAATTTTCCAACATTCATCGGATGGAACCCATCAACGTCCTTCTCAGGAGCAATAGCCATTAGTATTTTTTGTTCATCGATATGGTCGGGAAGTGGAAGCTGTACGATAAACCCGTTAATGTCTTTATCGACATTGAGTACCGCGATTTCGTTGAGCAATTCCTCTTCTGTCGTAGTCTCTGGTAAACGGATGAGCGTCGATTCAAATCCAACGCGCTCACAGGCTTTTACCTTAGCGTTTACATAGGTTAAACTCGCTCCGTCATTACCGACTATGATAGCCGCGAGATGTGGGGATTTTTTTTCCTGTTGTTTTAAGGAAGCTACTTCTAGAGCAATTTCTTCTTTGATATCCGCAGAAGTTTTTTTACCGTCAAGTAAGATCATGTGTTTAGGTGTTGTGTTGTTGTGATTGTGTGTTGTGTAAAAGTAAAAAGAGAAGACGAATCTTCTCTTTTTGTATTTTTTAGCGCATACCGCGCATCATTTGCATCATTTTTCTTCCGCCTCCACCTTGCATCATTTTCATCATTTTGCTCATCTGGTCAAACTGCTTCATAAGTTGGTTTACTTCTTGAACCGTAGTTCCTGACCCCTTTGCAATACGCCTTTTTCTACTGGCATTAATCATGGATGGTGTGCTTCGCTCCGATGGTGTCATTGAAAAGATAATCGCCTCAATTCCTTTAAAAGCATCATCGTCAATATCGATGTCTTTTAACGCTTTTCCAGCACCTGGAATCATTCCGATAAGGTCTTTCATGCTACCCATCTTTTTGATTTGCTGAATTTGATTTAAAAAGTCGTCAAATCCAAACTGATTCTTTGCAATTTTCTTCTGAAGCTTGCGGGCTTCTTTTTCGTCGTATTGTTCTTGTGCACGTTCTACTAACGAGATAACGTCTCCCATTCCTAAAATACGATCGGCCATACGATCAGGGTGGAAAACATCAATGGCGTCCATTTTTTCTCCAGTTCCGATGAATTTAATCGGTTTGTCAACAACAGACTTGATCGATAGTGCAGCTCCACCACGTGTATCACCATCTAACTTGGTCAATACAACTCCGTCGAAGTTCAAGACATCGTTAAAGGCTTTTGCGGTGTTTACAGCATCTTGCCCTGTCATGGAGTCTACGACGAAAAGCGTTTCTTGTGGAGTAACGGCTTTGTGGATGTTAGAAATTTCTGTCATCATCTCCTCGTCGACAGCTAAACGTCCCGCGGTATCGATGATTACTACATTTTTTCCATTAGCTTTTGCGTGTTTGATCGCGTTTAATGAAATCTCTACAGGGTTTTGGTTGCCTTCCTCAGCGTAAACTTCCACACCGATTTGCTCACCAACCACGCGCAACTGATTGATTGCCGCAGGTCTGTAAACGTCACATCCTACTAATAAAACCTGTTTGGTTTTTTTAGTTTTTAAATAGTTCGCTAGTTTTCCCGAAAAAGTAGTTTTACCTGACCCTTGTAAACCAGACATTAAAATAACAGATGGTGCTCCTGAAAGTGTAATTCCAACAGTATCTCCTCCCATTAATTGCGTAAGCTCATCTTTCACGAGCTTAACCATTAACTGCCCTGGATTTAAGGTTGTCAATACGTCTTGACCTATTGCCTTTTCTTTTACGCGCTTGGTAAATTCCTTGGCAATCTTAAAGTTAACATCGGCATCGAGTAATGCACGTCGAACTTCTTTTAAGGTTTCAGCTACATTAACTTCGGTAATTTTTCCATGACCTTTAAGCGTGTGAAAGGCCTTATCTAATTTTTCGCTTAAATTATTAAACATGTATCGACTTCATTTTTAGAGGCACAAATATACTATTTACTAGGCAGAATTTAACCTATGTGGACAGAAAAAATTATCATTCTAGCAAAGCGGGTAGAAGATACTTTTGAAACAGGGTTTCAGGAAGTTTGGTTTGACTGCTGTTGTAGTTGCCTGCAGTGATTACACAAACGGCTTTTAATTTGGGAATGATGATAATGTATTGACCTCCATTGCCACGGGCTTCTATCGTAGTAATTGATTTATCGGCATGACGGTACTTCTGTGTCCACCACAGATATCCATAGGCATTTTTTGAGACTGTATTTTCTAGTCGAACGGAGGCTTGAGTGGCTTCTTGAATCCATTTTTTAGAAACCACCTGTTCTTGGTTAAATTGTCCGTTTTGAAGTACCAGCTGCCCAAAGCGCAACATGTGTTGAGAACTGAGTAGCATCCCACCTCCGAGATATACCTTTCCATCCCTATCTTTTTGAATTGCGTACTGGTTAATCTTTAGGGGAGCAAACAAATATCGGTCTATAAACAAAGGTAATGGAAGTTTGTTGTTGTGCTCTAAAGGATATTTCAAGAGGTACGGATTGGCCGTTCCGTAGTTTGCCTTGGTTCCCGGAGCAGAGCGCATTGGAGCGTCTAGAATAGTTTGCGTCCAATTGGGGGTGTTTTGATAGACTTGTTCAGAGGCCTTTGACGGAGTGGACGTTCCGAAATCGATGGCGTCCATACCGGAGCTCATCGTTAGTAAGTGTTTGAGTGTAATTTGTTTTTGCTGTACGCTGAGGTTCTGTTGGTAAGAGGTAGGAAGGTAGTGTGCTAATGGCTGGTTAACAGAGGCCAATTCCTTACGATCCAGAGCGATGCCAATCAAGGTTGAGCTAATACTTTTTGAGGCAGAACGTTGATCGTGTAGCGCTGTTGCATTAAACCCATTAAAATAGTGCTCATAGCCTATTTTCCCTTCCTTCATAAGAAGTATACTGTGGATTTTAGGATAGCTTCCAGCAATGATTTTTTGCTCCATTTCTCTAAGTGATGGATGATGAATGGGGTTGGGTAAATCCTCGTTTTTGTCGGTGAGTTTGGAGTCTGATAGGTCCCATTCAGTGGTACTGCGACGGAGTAATACACTTGCGAAAACGGTGTCGAAAAGTTTGAACTTAAGGAGTATTGCTTTCTCTTTTAAATCAGCTTCGAACTGTAAGCCGGTGCGGAAATCTTGGAAATTTATAGTGCTTGCTCGCTGCTTGGCACCAAAACACCAAGTTCCTGGAAATCGACGTTCCCCAAAAAAAGGATAGGCATCAAAGGAGGAGGCACTGACATTCTCAATACTTAAAAATACCTTTTTATTGAGAAGCCTTCGAACTTGAAAGAGATCCCAACGGCTTTGAAAGTGCGTCTCATCAATTTGGGTAAATGATAGCTGATAAAAGTAAATACCACTGCTAATAAAACCGCGTAATTGGTTGGTGTTCGCAGTATCCAGTAGGAGGTATTGCTCGTTGCCTATGGGGTATTTGTCAGGAGTGGAGGTTGAACTTTCAATGCGTTGGGTATAACGGATATGGTGCGCGTTAATGGTAAAATTGTACACGCGATCACTGATTTTTTCAAGGTCGATGGTAAAGTTGAGAGGTTGGGCATTGTCAAATTCACCTTCCCATTGACCTCGGTACGAATTCATGCTGTGTTGTTGTGCTATAAGTGTGTGAAAACTCACTAATAAACAAAGAAGTAAAATGTTTTTCATTGGTAATGTATTTAGATGTCAAAGTTGGAGTATCCTGAGCAGTTAAAATTGTACCTGCTTAACACTGTGAAGAAGTTTTACCAATTGTTTTGGAGTGAGGGTATGATGTTTTTGAATAGTTTTTATAAAATGACTCTGGTCAAAAAATCCACAGGTATGACTGATGTTTGTTAGGTTGTATTCAGGATTACTCATAAGGGTAAAGGCTTGGTTAATGCGCAAGGTGCGGAGGTAATCGGTGAAACTTTGACCAAAGTATTTCGGAAATGCCCTTGAAATATGTACGGGATGCACACCGAGGATATTGCTAATATAGCTCAGGTCAAGCTGAGCTGTTGGATCGCTGTGAAGAAGGTCTTTGAGTTGTGCAACCCAGTTTGGCGCTGGCTTCCGTTGAGTGCCAACAGGCGAATTGGAGTGGCATAATGCGTTGATAAGTGCACTTTCAACAATGAGTTTAGTATCTGAAGTGTTGCGTTTTGTAGCGAGAAATAGTTGCTGGATCTCTCGGATAATTGCAGGATGGTCGAGCTGATGACTCCCTTCCAAATGCCAGAGGTTCAATTCGTATTTATCGAGCCATTCCGTATTGATTTCTATGTGAAAGCCTCGGGTATATTCAGGGGGTTTTTTGTTGTAATGCGCATCCTGCCAATAGTGGAATACCAAATTTCCTGGCTGTAAATAGTACGCTTCTTTCTTGTTTTCCTCATAGAGTTTTCCTCGGAGTAAAAAAGTAAAATAAGGGTGTTCGTGTCGATGCCAATCTACCCGTTCATGCGTGTAAACGGTATCGGTTATTTTGAGTTGCTCAAATTGATTTTCCGAATAGTGAGATCCAAAAAAATATCCTGAAGGTAGTGTGCGCATAAACTCGAACTTAAGATTAGGTTTCTAAGTGCAAGACGACCCACAGGAAGTTTTGTAACGTGAGTCTTAGGCCTGTATTGCAAAGAGGCTACAGGTTTCAAGTTCAGGATATGCAGTGAGCAAGGGATGTTTAAAATCTTTGACTTTGACCATCCCAATTTTTTTCATTACCGCTAGAGAAGGGAGGTTCACGGTCGGAGCCACCGAAACAATTTCTTTTAAGTAGAGCTCTTTAAAACCGTAATTTAGGCATGCCTTTGCACCTTCGGTGGCGTATCCTTTACCCCAATAGTTAGGGAGTAAACGCCATCCAATATCTGTCGAAGGATTAAAGTCGATGTCGTAGGTTTGTAGCGAGAGTCCAATAAAACCAATAAATTCCTCGGTAGCTAATTCTTCTACAGCAAAATAACAGTACCCGTGTTGTAGGTAGTGCATTTTCATGCGTTCTATAAATTCTCGACATTGAATAGCTGTTTGAATAGTAGGGAAGTAACGCATCACTTCCTGATGGGTATTCATTTCTAGGAGCTTGGGGAAATCACTAGTTTTCCAAGTTCTAAAGCCTAGTCGTTCGCTGGTAAATTCATAAGATTGCATTGCACAAAAGTAACGGATTACAGGTCGTCAGTAAAGTGCTTTCTACTTTTTTCTTTTTGAAACTTTTCGCGGTTGTACGTCTCAGAAGCGTTTTTAGCTATGGAAAGTGATTGCCACTCATCGTCTAGTAAAAGTTTGGCAATAAAAACCATTTGACCAATGTGATATGGATAATGACTCAATTGTCTGTTAATAGCTTCAACTACGGTATGACCGTGATTTCTGATATAGATAATGCGTTCTAAATCTTCCGTTTCTAAATGCTCAAGAGTATGGATAAAACAATGCCAACCGCGTTCCCAATAGGCGAGCATTTCTTCTTTGTCAGCAAAGGTGTTTACGAATTCATCATCTCTATTTCTGTCAGGCTTTTCTCCGTCTTCTGTAAAAATCCGGGTCCATCGTGAACACATATTACCAGCGAGGTGCTTTACAAGTACAGCAATCGAGTTACTGTTCGAATTGACCGTGTAGAAAAGTTGGGCGGTCGTTAATCTTTCGAGCGTTTTATCGCCCAACGATTTGTAGTAGTTGGCTTGTTTAAGCGCGCTGTTAAGATAGGATTTGGACATAAAAAAAGAGCTGATTGGTTATCAGCTCTAAAATACTAAAAATAAATAGTTTATTTTCTGGGTATGAATTTTAAGGCAACTCCATTAATACAATGGCGCTTTCCGGTGGTTTCTCTCGGACCATCAGAAAAAGAATGTCCTAAATGCCCATCGCAGGTAGCACATTTTAATTCTGTACGTGCATAACCAATTTTGTAATCGACGTCAAAACTTACGTTTCCTTTGATTTCTCGGTCAAAAGAAGGCCAGCCAGAACGCGAGTCGTACTTGTGCTCTGATTTGTACAAGGGAGTTTTACATGCAGCACAGACGTAAATCCCTTTTTTGTAGTTTTTGTTTAACGGGCTAGAAAAGCGCGCTTCTGTTCCTGCTTTTCTCAAAATTCGAAACTGTTCAGGACTTAGGAGTTGTTTCCACTCTCGTTCCGTTTTGTTAATTTTTTTTCTCTTGGTTTGCGCTGTGGTCGCTGTGCTTATAGCGAACAGCAATACCAGGCAGTACATTAATTTTTTCATACGTCACTTACAATAAAGTCAATAATCTTTCTGGAAACTTCAGGTGACCTCAAAATCTTGGTATGACCAAGACCATTGGTAATGTAAAGTTCTCCGTTCTTTAAGTTTTGACGTATATTCAATGCACAACTTACATCGACATCACCATCACAACTGTCGTGAATGACAAGGGTAGGGATGTCAATGCTCTTAGCCATCTCACTAGCAGCGTGTTCATCGATGTTTTTATTCCATTGTTTATCAAAGGCTTGTTTGATTTTTTTACCAATTACGGGTTTTATATCTAGGCTTGCTGCGAAATTTAAAAGGACGTCTTCTATTTTATCAGCCGCCCCAATGGTAATTAATTTTTGTACCTCAAAACCTTCATTGACTGCATTGTATAGGCAGAGCCCTCCAAAAGAATGCCCAATGGCTATATCAAAAGGACCGTATTGAGCGTTCACCTCTTGAATGGTCGCGACAAATTCGGGTAGTGAAGTGGTTTTACCAGTCGATTTCCCATGTGCTGGGCCGTCGAAGGCAATCATCATATAGCCTTTTTCCAACAACTTGTCAGCGGTTAAGAACAGTTGGGTGCCACGACCTGCCCATCCGTGTACAAAAAGAACTTTCTTTTTAGAGTACCCATACGATATCAAGTCAATTTCCTTGTCGATAGCAGGAATTTGTAATCGCTTCTTTTGCGCACTTTTGTAGAGTGCTTTTTCCCGTTTAGGAATCGGGAAATTTACAGGAGTGATAAAGAGTTTGGTAGCGAATTTCGTTGCCAGTGATTTGGAAAAAAACTGCAGTACTTGTGCGCTAATTTTTATAAATGTTGGAATGAGTATACTTTTTGGGTTTTTTCGTTCGTTAATAAAGTCCATTCAAATAGATTTAATGCTAAAATAGGATTTGTAAATTTATAAACTTAATTTTGGTATTAGGTGTGACGCAAGTCTAAATTTTGTGTCAGATGAATATAACCCAAACAATATACAGCATGAAAAAATTAATTGCTTTCGCATGTGCCAGTGCTTTTTTGGTTCAGTGTAGCACGGTGCCAATTACCGGAAGAAAACGATTAAATATGGTGAGCGATTCGAAGGTCTTACCTGCGAGTTTTGCACAGTACAAAGGATTTCTGGAGAAAAACAAATTATCAAAAGACAAGGCTAAAACAAACCAGATTAAACGTGTAGGAAAGCGAATTTCTGCTGCAGTTGACCGTTTTATGCGTGCCAATGGAATGGTTGCTGAAGCAAATTCTTATAAGTGGGAGTTTAATCTAGTAGATGATAAAACCGTAAATGCTTGGTGTTTGCCAGGTGGTAAGGTGGTGTTTTATACTGGAATTATGCCTATTTGTGCAAATGAAGATGGAGTAGCG
Organism: Tenacibaculum sp. AWR4_210; assembly: GCF_056160945.1. Taxonomy (NCBI): domain Bacteria; kingdom Pseudomonadati; phylum Bacteroidota; class Flavobacteriia; order Flavobacteriales; family Flavobacteriaceae; genus Tenacibaculum; species Tenacibaculum sp. AWR4_210. The sequence goes on along the minus strand of NZ_JBSWYF010000003.1, from coordinate 332,247 downwards.
GCAGTAATGGGACACGAAGTAGCACATGCCTTTGCCAAACACGGACAAGAACGTATGTCAAACGCCATGATTCAGCAAGGACTTGCTGTTGGAGTTGCCTACGGTACCCGTAATAATAAAAATTCACAACTTTGGAACATGGCCTACGGTATTGGTTCACAGGTAGGGATGCTAAAGTTTAGTCGTAATCACGAAACAGAAGCCGATAAACTCGGATTGGTGTTTATGCTCATGGCCGGATATAAGGGCGAAGAAGCCGCTGAGGTTTGGGTTCGTATGAGCAAAAGAGGTGGTAAAGGAGGTACACCTGAGTTTTTAAGTACCCACCCTTCTAATGAAACGAGAATTAAAACACTGCGTGCATTTTTACCCGAAGCACGACAGTTAGCGGCGAAATACAATGTCCCAGCTAAAAAATAAAATAACTAGTATTTTATACTATATTGCAAGCCGTTCGTCAATTCGAACGGTTTTTTTAGTTTATGTATAAAATTGGAAGCAAAAAATTAATCAACGGATGGGCGTTTTACGATTGGGCCAATTCGGTATATTCACTAGTGATCAGCACGGCAGTTTTTCCGCTGTATTACGACGCAGTAACAGATAAGAGCGTCGTACAGTTCTTGGGTATTGATTGGGAACATCCCGATAGCTTATACAGCTATTCACTTTCCTTCTCTTTTTTGGTTGTAGCCTTGATGTCTCCAGTATTGTCGGGAATTGCAGATTACACGGGAAGCAAGAAAAAATTCATGAAGTTTTTTTGCTGGATGGGATCGTTGTCCGTGATGAGTTTGTACTTTTTTGATGGATTAGATACCGTTTGGGTAGGAATTGTATTCACCATATTGGCAAGTATTGGATTTTGGTCCAGTTTGGTGTTTTACAATGCTTTTTTACCCGAAGTAGCACACCCAGAACAACAGGATAGGGCCAGTGCACGTGGATTTATCTACGGTTATATAGGATCCGTAATTTTGTTGATTATCAATTTGGTAATGATACAGTTTCCCGACGTTTTTGGGATAACCACGGGGATGGCCTCACGAATTTCATTCGTAATGGTCGGTCTTTGGTGGCTGGGCTTTGCTCAGATTACTTTCAAGCGATTACCCGATGATATTTACAATAGAAAGCCCGATGCTGATTATATCTGGAAGGGATATATAGAATTGCGTAAAGTATTGAAAGAACTTGCAGGATATCCATCCTTATCTAAGTTTTTATTGTCTTTCTTTTTCTTGAGCGTAGGGGTACAAACGATTATTTTGATGGCTGCCATTTTTGGTTCATCGGAGTTAGGATTGGGAAAAATGAATCTGATTGTCACCATACTGTTGGTACAAATTGTGGCCATTGTTGGTGCTTTTATATTTTCGAGATTGTCAGAGCGATACGGTAATATTTCTGCGTTAAAAATTACCTTAGGTATTTGGACTTTGGTGTGTTTTTGTGCCTTTTTATTAGATAAAAGTCAAGAAAATGTCGCTGTATATTTTTATGGATTGGGAGGTTTACTCGGTTTGGTACAAGGTGCTATTCAGTCGTTAACACGTTCAACTTATTCTAAGTTATTACCGGAAACAGAAGACCATGCTACCTATTTTAGTTTTTACGATGTAACAGAAAAGATAGCCATTGTACTAGGAACCTTCGTTTATGGATTTTTGTATTCTAAAACGGATTCTATGCAGTGGTCAGTATTGTGTTTGGCATTGTTTTTCTTAGCTTCATTTATAGTTTTGAGTACTTTGAAGAAAACGAAATACGTGCAGTAATACTTTTTAGATACAACTTCAATAAGCCCCGGTAATAGCCAGGGCTTTTTTAATGGATTTTACTCAGCACGTGCCAAGTATTTTTATCTGTATTGTGGAGTGTTAGACTGTCGGGATGCTCACGGAGTACTTTGAAATAGCGTTGTTCCGATACAAAACTGAGTCGACAGGAGCCATTTTCACCAATGGCCACAGGTTTTAGCAGATCTAGATTTACAGTTTCACCATCTAGTACTTCAAAACGCAGTACTTCCTTATCGTTTTGAAAACGGTAATACGTCTGAAAATTCTGGTATATAAAATGACTTTTACTAAGGGGTACTTGTCGATATATATACGACGTATTAGCCAGCGTATCTTTATGTGCAATCCGCTTTATGCGATAACTTCGCACAATTTTATAATCGTGAGGTCCGTTACTTAACATCAAGTTCTTTTGGCCGCAGCAAGCGACGAATAGCTGTGTCAGTATGAAGGTGATGAGGATAGTTTTGAAGCGCATTTTCTAGCAAAGAGTTTTATGAGATTATTTTCAGCAGTACCCGCGGTATAGCTGTCGTTTTTACGATAATTGGTGGTGTCGTTAAAAAGTGCCTCCATCATTAAAGAACTTCCTGAATGAGTTTGCGTGTGTAGGTAGGCTTTTACCGGTTGGTTTTGCCCAGTTTTTACATCGTGTATATAGCCCGAAAGTAACAGCTCAACAGCTAACTCAGTGGTTGTTTCATGGTTAGAATCAGTACCCTCAAAGGTAGCTTCGCTGAGTATTAGCTCGCTTATATAAATGGTGTGTTGAGGTTTTCCAGTTTCAGATGGAATGATATTTACATCTTTCAACGCATTCATGAGTTTACTCGGGAAGGCTTTAATAAAGCTACTATCCACTTTTTGGAGAAACTCTCCCTGTTCTCGATCGATATGGATATTTATTTTGGGTTCGTATATCAAAGAGATTAGTACAGGTTTTTCTAACTTTCTATGGGTGTTGGTTAAGTCATTATTAAAACGTCGCATGCTTACCTGTGATTCGAAAAAGAGACGGCAAGAACTCAGTGATAATAGAAGACAGCCTAGGATGACTCGTTTTTTTATCATGAGCTTAATCCTTTTTGAACATGGCTCTCAAATGATCTAAGCAAGGAGCGATGTTGAAATAGAGCCCCGTAATCCCTTCGTCGTTTTCGGCTAGTTGTAAATAATCGCAGGGACGAGTAAGTCTTTGTAAACCTCCGAAGTCATAGCCCAGAGCGGATAGGAGCGCGTATTCATGTGCCGTAAAGATTACGTAATAAGCAGTTTCTTTAGATTTCCCGTCTCCTGTACTAACGATGGCATCGAAAATAATGTGCATTTGCGCTCGCCTTTTGTTTAAAGTCTGTGTTTTACCGAGTACGTCTAGCAAATTCATCTGGTAGGTGATTGCCCGTAAGTCAAATGGATTCTCTTGGAGCATAGCGTCGGTGTATTTGAGGATTTTGTTTTGTAGAGGTATCAATTCTTTGATAGTTTTCACTGCTTGTCGAAGACTGTCCCCGTATTCAGAACGGTGGTAAGGTCGATAATGGGTTTGATGAATAAATCCGTAATACAAATGTCTTTTTTGTTGCAAGGTCATACTGCTGTCTCCCTGGTGAAAGCGCTCCATGAGTCTTTTATAGAATAGGGGAGTGTTTGGTTGTTGAATTGCTTTGCGAATACCGTTATAGTCGGGTTTGGTAAAGCCTTGTTCTTGAGCCATTGAGATGTTGCTGCTCATGAGTACTAAAAGCAGTAGTAGTTTTTTCATAGTGTTATTTTTTTTATTGTCAAATAGGCATCAAATAGTATGCCTAATTATTTAGTAAGGTGGAGTTTCTAGCAGTTTTTGAAATAGATCAATAAACTGACTAACTTCTTTACCGTCAACCAGGGCGTGATGTACGTGAATAGACACGGGCATTTCTAATTGGCCATTAGTTTCAAATACTTTTCCAAAGGATATTTTCGGGCAACTGTCTTTGTAAGCATAGTGTCGCGCATGTGATAAGGACGTAAATTTTATCCATGGCAAAGAAGAGAAATGGACTACATTTTCACCACCCACAGCAGGGATTAATGGGGCTCCACCTCGAACGCGGTCTATTTCCAGATTAGCAATTTTCTGAAATTCTTCGAAATCGGGATGGTAATTCATATAGGAAAAACCAAAAGTTCCATCGGGTTTGTCTATGGTTGGAGAGGCATTTATTTGTTCGTAAAGATATACAGCATCTTCTTTGATACGGTATTTAAAGGCCGTTGTTTCGTTGATAGCTTTCAATGAGGCGTGTAAATAGTACAAGAAGAAAGAGCAGGTAGTGGCTTTGCAATATTCAAATGCTTTGGTACAGGTAACATTGACTGTAAGACCGTAAAAGGGTTCGTCAAAATCTTTGAAGAAATTAAAAATTTCACGACGGTTCCATGTGCTAATGTCAATTTTTTTAGGGGTGTTCATCAGGTGATTTTCTTTGCTGTAAAAATAGAGATTATAAATGAATACAAAAACAGCAACTCGACGAGTTGCTGTTATTTTAACGCAGTTTTTGATGAAAAAATTTACTGGTTTTTTCTACGGCCAAGCTCACTTCTGGTTCTTGATCATAAAAGTTGAATTGATGCATAGGGGATGCTAGTGTTGTAGGTACCCATAACAGTTCTTTGTCACTACTTTGTAGCTCTTCAAAATACTTTTTGGTATAGTCTGGTAGTACACAACCATCAGAATGAATCATTAAAACGGGTTGCTGTATTTGAGCTGCCGATGGAAAGGGGTCCAAAGTAAGCCAGTCTTCCCAACTCGCTAGCGCAAACTGATTGGGATCCCATTGCTTGACGGCTCCTCGTGAAGGGTTGAGGTAGTAGTCAAACTCTCCGTACATGGCAGCCGTGGAATCGGTAGTTGAGATGGCCTTGATATACGCAATGTCACCTGTTTCGGCGTAGTGTTTTTTCGCTCGTTGTGCAGCTTTAATCTTTTCTTGAACTCCGGCTTCACCTCCGTAAAATAGGGTGACAGCCTCGGCGTCGTGTAACCAAGAAGCCGTTGTTGCTACCGCTTTAATGCTAGGGGTTTCAGCGGTTGCCATTAAGGCGTACATAGACCCTGCACAAACACCAAAGATTCCAATGTTGTCAGCAGCTACTTCGGGTAGTGTTTGCAAGAAGCTTACAGCGTTTTGTATGTCTTTGATTTTCATGGTTGGATTTTCCCATGCTCTTGGTAATCCTTCACTTTCACCAAAATTTCTAAAGTCAAAGGCCAAGCTGATAAATCCTTGCTCAGCAAAACGCTTGGCATACAATCCGGCCATTTGCTCTTTTACCGTTGTCCAACTTCCAACTGAAATAATGGTTGGGTATTTTTTTCCTTTTTCATAGTTCTTAGGTAAAAATAAATTTCCTTTGATACGTAGTCCTTCACTGTTAAATTGGACTGGGATTATTTGTTGTTTCATAGTGTTTGAGGTTTTGGTAGCTACGGACAAGCCAAAAGCTTTAGCCGCAGGTATGGGGTTAAAAATTTCAACGTATTCTAATATTTCTCCACGACTGTTAAAAGTAAAAGTCGCATAGTATTGATTGGTATACACATCTGTAGTATTCAGAAAATCAATGGCGCCTTTAAACTTGACAAAAAGGCTGGTTGGTGATTCCAGCGTATACATTTCTTCAATGACGAAACGCATAGAGTTAATTGCAGGAAAGACAGGTTTCCAGTAAGATGCTATTTCCTCTTTACCGATGGCCCCTCTGGGAAATATATCCGAATGATACGGATTAATGTGCTGCGCATCGTCGGCGAATAGCGAAACGAGTTTCTCGAGATTCTTAGTTTCGAGTGCTGTAAAAAAATTCGTCACAGTCGTTTTATTACGGGTAGCAATTTTCATCGCAGCTGAGGTAGCTTTGTGGGGAGGCGTACTACTGGACTGTGGAGTCTGACAAGAGTAGCACCAGAGTAGGACTGACGCTACCAGTGATAACTTAGTGAGTTTTTGCATGTTCTTGTGCTTTTTTAATTAATGAACTGTTTCCCGTTTGAAATTTGTAATGGAAGGTCATGGCCGTAATGCGCCATTCTTTATGGATCAATTGTAATTCGAAATCGTAGCTTCCAACCACAGTCCACACTGAGCCCTGTGGGTCTGATAGGTAGTGCTGTGCTGTTCCATAACAAAACACCTTGGCAGTGGTTTCGGTACTTTTGGAATTAAAGTTTCCGATTTGATGGTGCGTGTATTCAAAACCGGGTAAAATAGATTTCCAAGCCGAACTGATGGCTTTTGGAGTGAGTATTTGCGCTGGTTGCCCGTTCATAGATGAATAATCAAGGCGTACCTCTGGAGCGAATAATTGGTGGAGTGTATTCCAGTCTCCTCGGTCAGTTGCGATAAAAAGGTCGGTAACGGTTTGTACAGGGTTGCTTAATGGATACATGTTTTCTTCTGGTGTTTCCGGATGTTTTGCCGTGAGGCAATTCAGTCCTATGAATAAAATTAAGAGCTGTTTCATATTGTCTTTGTTGAACAATACAAAGGTCTCATAACTCCAGAAGTCTTAATTTACAGAATCAAAGTGAAAAGTACAGAAATCAAAGAACCTGTTGTTTTCTGTATTTGTTTGGGGTAGTATCGGTCATTTTTTTGAAAAAACTACTAAATCTATTCGGAGATTCGAAGTGCAATTCGTAAGCAATTTCCTTAATACTCAAATTACTGTGAATTAGTTTTGACTTGGCTAAACCGAGTAGGTGTAGGTGTATGTGATTTTTTGTCGTTTTGCCTGTTATTTGTTTAAGTATGGCATTCAAGTGGTTGGTGTGCACTGCGAGCTGATCGGCATAAAAACTGGGAGAGTGTGTTTTTTGATCGCTAAGACTTTCCTTGTAAAAAGCCGCTTCGAGTAGGTGTTGGAAACGAGAAAGCAGGTTAATGTCAGCTTTTCTAATCGCATTTTGGGCTTCACGGGCATCGAATTGTCGCGTAAAATACCGTTTTACATAATTTAGCAATACGAGCACCTGGCTTTCTATAATACGGAGAGAGTCGGGTTGTAGGTGCTGGTATTCTCTGTGTATGCCTTCGTAAATATGAAGCAATCGCTGAATTTCGTGAGGAAAGACCTTAAAGGGTTGAGAGGTGTCAATCTTTAAAAAGGGAAACTCGTGTAACAGCGATTGTAGGTATTGAGATTGAGCGATAAACTCTTTGGTAAACATGAGGTAGTATCCTTGCCAATCGGGGATAATATCCCAAGAAAGTACTTGGAAAGGAGTGTTAAAAAAAACACTGGCGCCCTTAGGAAGTTGCTGGTGTACACCTGAAGTAACGGTTCCTCCACCTTCAATTTTGATGGCTATGGCATAAAATTCATGCTTAAAAGAAGGCATTTGAGCAACAACCGTTGGCATGTTTTCTTCAAAACTTCGTATATCGAAGTAGGGATGCTTGGGAGCGGGAATGCAAATAGCTTGACAGTAGTCATCGATAGATTTAAAATGCTTCATACAAAGTTCAATATACGATGAATTTTACTGGCAAGCTATTGGGTTTTATAAGGAGCTCGTTATTTTGCTTTTTGAACGAGTTCTAATTGTTCTATTTTGGCTTTGGTGGTAAACAAACCGTAGTTGATAAATACGGTATTCTTTTCAATTTTATCAATAGTTCCCACTGCATTACCATCGATTAATCGAACTCTGTCGTTAATCTTATACACATAGGCAGCTCGTTTTTGTGCTTCTATGGCAGCCTCTTTTTTCTTTTCCTCACGAACCTTAACAACTTTTTGCAGTACTTCTTTTTCTACTTGCTTGATCGTTGCCTGTTGTTTTTGTTCGGCAATTTTGTCTTGTTTCTTTTCGGTTTTGGTTTTCTTTTTAGGCGGATTTTTTTTGGTGTATTTTGTTTTTTCCGCAGCTACCCATTTAAAGAAACCAGTAGACAACTCTTTTTTGTTGTTGGTCTGAAAATACTTGTTTAGCAACTCGTTAATGGTTCTTCCTAGGCTCAACATGCGTTGATTATTATCGTAAAGCTCTTGGAATCCTTCGAGTTTTTCTCGGATTTTGAGTTCTTTTTGTTGCAAGCTCTCCAATTGTTCCTGCTCTTTGGATTGTTGTTTTTCCAAATTATCAGAGGTCTTTTGTAAGCGATTGCGTTCTTTTTGAAGTTTAGAAATGGTTTTATCCAGTCTAATTTTTTCGTTTTCAACACGTTTTTTCGCTCTGTTGATTAAACTAAATGGAATTCCATTTTTCTGAGCTACTTCAAAGGTGAAGGAACTTCCAGCCTGCCCGATAAACAATTTGTAAAGAGGTTCTAAGCTGCGTTCGTCGAATTGCATATTCGCATTGGTCACATTCTCTAATTCATTAGCTAATACTTTTAAATTCGCGTAATGTGTTGTAATGATTCCATATGCTTTTTTCTCATAGAATTCTTCCAAGAAAATTTCAGCCAAGGCACCTCCTAATTCCGGATCAGATCCGGTTCCAAATTCATCGATTAAGAAAAGTGTTCGGTCGTTGCATTTTTTTAAAAATGAACGCATGTTCTTTAATCGGTAGCTATAGGTACTCAACTGGTTTTCGATACTCTGATTGTCTCCGATATCTGTTAGGATATTTGAAAACAACGTTGTTTCACTGCGTTCGTGAACCGGTATGAGCATCCCACTTTGCAACATTAATTGCAAGAGCCCAATGGTTTTTAGCGTAATACTTTTACCGCCGGCATTAGGACCAGATATAACGATGATCTGTTGCTTTGGATGCAGTGTAATGGTCTGCGGAATGGTGGTAATTCCCTGAGCTTTGTTCTTCTTCCACAAAATAGGGTGGTAGGCATCGCGTAACAACAGTTTTTTGTCTTTGCGAATGGTGGGTAATAACCCGTTTATTTCATGTGCATAAGTCGCTTTTGCACGAATGCTATCGATGTGGACAAGGTATTTTAGGTATTCGTCGAGCAGTGCCGTATAAGGACGTATTTCTTCTGCTAAGCTCCTCAGTACTCTCACAATTTCTTGCTTTTCTTCGTAGAGGAGATTTTGTAACTCTCGGCTAAAACTCAACGTAGCCTGTGGAGCTATATAAACGATATTTCCTGATTTGGACGACCCCATGAGGCTTCCTTGAACCTTTCGTCTGTGCATGGCGAGTACGGCCAATACACGTTGATTGTCGACAATGGTTTCTTTGATATCATCTAAGTATCCATTGCTGTGACTTCGGCTGAGGGCTCTAGAAAAGCTCTCTGATATTTTACCTCGAACCCCTTTAATATCCCTTCTAATTTGTTTTAGGGCAGGAGAGGCGTTGTCGTGAATTTCACCATAAGAAGTGACCACGCGTTGAATTGCAGTAATAATATCGTTAGTCAAGGGGATTTCCCCTGTTAATTCGGCTAATTTTGGATAGTATTCTTTGAACTTGTCAAAAAATTTGATGTGCTCGTTTACTGTGCTACTGGTAGTAGCGAGTTGTAAAAATGCTTCAGCTTCTAAAAAGCTGTTTTCTATAGCTAATCTTTTGATATGTTCTGTAATGTTATCAAACCCGTGATTCGGTATTCTGTTTTCATTGACAAACGAACTCAAATATTCGTTTACGAGAGCGAGCTCAAAAAAAAGCTGCTTATAATCCGTAAACGGTCGAATTTGAAGTACGCGTTCTTTTCCCAAGCCCGAAAGGCAATAGGTAGCAATTTGTTCGAGAACAGTCGTGAATTCTAAATCTTGTAAAGTTTTATCGGTAATTACAGTTTTCAATGTTTATTTTTGATTAAAATTAAGGCCTAACCGACGTTTGACGTCTACATTTGCTAGGGTGCACAAAAATAACAAACTATGGAGCTAAAAATAGAGGATAGCTGGAAAAATGTTTTAAAAGAGGAGTTCGAAAAGCCGTATTTTGAGGAACTGCGTCAATTTGTAGCACACGAATACGAACATCAGCGTTGTTTTCCTCCAGAAGAGGAGATTTTTGCGGCATTTCAGCATTGCTCTTTCTCAGAAGTAAAGGTCGTTATTTTAGGGCAAGACCCTTACCACGGTCAAGGACAAGCAAACGGTCTGTGTTTTTCTGTGCATGATGGAATTAAGCATCCACCATCACTCGTAAATATTTTTAAAGAATTGACCGTCGATACGAATCAGTTGTATCCAGCTTCGGGTGATTTATCGTCTTGGGCTTCACAAGGAGTACTGTTGCTAAATGCTACACTTACAGTGAGAGAAGGTGAGGCCGGAAGTCATCAGCGCAAAGGCTGGGAACAGTTTACCGATGCTGTGATTGCTAAGCTTTCAGAAGAAAAGGAAGGACTGGTATTTATGTTGTGGGGAGGGTATGCAAAGAAGAAAGGAAGAAAGATTGCGACTTCAAAACATACGGTACTTGAAGCAGGACATCCTTCTCCCTTGAGTGCAAATCGCGGGTTTTGGTTTGGTAATAAACACTTTTCATCGGCCAATAGAGCGCTCGAACAGCGCAATCTTTCCCCTATACAATGGTAGGTAATATAGTTTGGTTGTAAAACGGAAGGGTGATGGCTGCTAATATATCTTCGGTACAGTCTGGGTAGTGTACTGAGACAGTTTCCGTTGATTTAATCCACTGTGCGATTTTTTGATACTGTTTTTTATTGAATTTTTTAAGTACGGGAACTCCCATTTCTTGTAAACTCAAGGCATTGCATTGCTGTTCGTATTGATTTTTCATTGGGATAACTAACAGCTTCTTTCCTAAAAAAAGAGCTTCCGCTGGGGTTTCAAAACCTGCGCCGCAGAGCACTCCTGCAGAGGTAGCAATACTCTTTATAAAATCAGATCCGTTAATCGGACGTATGGTAATATTGTTTTTGTATTTGTGTTTGTCTGTATGCTTGGAAAATACTTCCCATTTAACTTGGCTAAATTCGGAGAGGACCTTGATGATTTTTTTATCGCTGTAGGCGGGCAAGTAAACGGTGTAATGTCCTTTGTTGGTGCTGTTTCGATAGCGGATTTGCTTTCGAATAATCGGTGTGAATATTGCCGAAGAATAGGGTTTGAAATGAAAACCGAATTTGATACGGGCAGGAGCGTAGTACTTTAATAGTAAGCGCTCAATTTTATAAACCCCAAATTTTGGTGCGTTCTCATCGAGTACAGCATTTTGATGACTTAGAGAAATAATGGGAACATTGTTGATTTTTGCAGCCCAAGCTGAAACGGGTTCAAAATCATTGATCACCAAATCGTACTCTTTTACGGGGAGTGATTTTATTTCTTGATAGAGTGTTTTAAGCCGAAGTTTTTTCAGCGTTTGAGAAAAATCGATGCCTCCCTTTTTTCCAAAAATAAAACTTAAACCATACATTTTATAGTTGATGTCAAAAGGAAAATCAAGTTCACATTGATATCCGCTAATCAATACATCAACGTCTGCTTTTTGTTGGAGGTAGGGGATGATTTCGATGGCTCTACTAGCGTGCCCATTTCCCGTACCTTGAATGGCGTATAAAATCTTCATAAGGGCGTTTATTTATGGTGTTTTGTAATGTTAAATTCGGCGAGTAACGCTGCAAATAGTTGAGCGTTGTTACTTTCTACACTGACGAGTTCAAGGTCGTTTACCTGTTGGTTGAGGTGAGGTTTTTGAGCGAGTTCGTCCTTTTCGTACTCGTAGAGACTCCAGCGTTGATGCTGGTACTCTAAGGCTGTCAAATTCTCTATCCAGTCACCGGAGTTGAGGTACATGGTCGTTCCATTTTCGCGTTCAATGCGTTTCATTTCGGGCTGATGAATGTGGCCGCATACTACGTAATCATAGCCTTCCTCAATGGCAATATCAGACGCCGTGGTCTCGAAGTCATTGATAAACTTTACAGCGCTTTTTACGCTATTTTTAATTTTTTTTGAAAAGGACAGACGTCCGTAGCCTAGCTTTTCACTAATCCAGTTGACGGCGGTGTTAATCATGATGAGGGTGTCGTAACCCACGCCTCCTAGTTTGGCCAACCACTTAGAATGCTGCATGGTGACATCGAAAACGTCCCCGTGAAAAAACCATGCTTTTTTACCATCGATATTCAAAACTACTTTATTGACAATTTCAAAGCTCCCCAATCGAAATCCTTTGAATTTTCGGAGTGTTTCATCGTGATTCCCCGTAATGTAATAGACTTTGGTCCCAGAGGTTATAAAACTCATTAATTGTTTAATAACCTTTAAATGTGGTTTGGGAAAGTAACGTTTGTTAAATTGCCATATATCAATGATATCTCCGTTCAGAATTAGAATTTCGGGATCGATGGTTTTGAGGTAATTGTTGAGCTCAGTTGCTCTGCACCCGAAGGTACCTAAATGTACATCTGATATTACAGCTATCTCTAATTTTCGCTTTCTAAGGTTGGTCATAGGTACTGTTTAAGGAATGAAAATATTCAGTATGGATACCTTAACAAAGGTAGTTGGCCTATGTTTTGACTGTGAAATGTAATTATCAATAATTGGTAATCAAATAATTACCCTACTGTAAGTTCAGTGTTATATAAAAGTAAAAAGCCCGGTAAAAACCGGGCTTTGTATCGTATGTGAATTGGTGACTAGTGGTTGTAAAGTACCCAAGTACCTTCTTCTAAAAGAGGGATTGCTTGTTTGAATTTAACTTCTTTCTCTTCACCTGTTCTGATGTTTTTGATCGTAACGCGTTCGTTTCTTCCAATTTTTGGTTGCTCGCGAATTACAGTTTCAATAACGGGTTGTTCTTGCTGCGTTTGTTGTTGACGAGCTTGGCTAATTGCCTGCTGCGTTGAATTCTGAACTTCGTCTTTATGCAACTCTAAGGCTTCTTGTTGTTGCTCTTCAGCCTCTGAAATCTGTGACTCATCATAAGTTGGTAATTTCCCTTTGAAAAGGAAAGAAAGCACCTCTTTGTTGATTTTATCAATCGTTGTTTGGAACAATTCAAATGCTTCAAACTTGTATACCAATAAAGGATCTTTTTGCTCGTACGAAGCGTTTTGAGAGGTGTGTTTTAACTCGTCCATCTTACGCAAGTGATCTTTCCAGTTTTCATCGATGATCGCAAGTGTGATGTTTTTCTCAAAATCTCGAACGAGCGATTTACCTTCTGTCTCATAGGCTTCCTTTAAGTTGGTCACTACTTGGAGTGTTTTGGTACCATCGGTAAAAGGAACTAAAATGTTTACATAGCGGTCACCTTCTGTTTCAAAAACGTTTTTGATCACTGGGAATGCCTGAGTTGCATTGCGCTCTGCATCGTTTTGGTAGTGTTCAGAAACAATTTTATACAACTTGTCAATTAAGGCTTGTTCATCTCCAGTTTTGAATTCTTCTTCTGAGAAAGGAGAAGTCATCGATGAGAAACGAATCAACTCAAATTCGAAATTTTGGAAGTTGTTGGTTCCTTTGTTGGCTCTAACAATCACATCACAGGTATCGTAAATCATGTTTGCGATATCGATTTGTAAGCGTTGTCCATCTAAGGCGTGTCTACGGCGTTTGTAAACAAATTCACGTTGAGCGTTCATCACGTCATCGTATTCTAATAAGCGTTTACGAATACCGAAGTTGTTTTCCTCAACTTTTTTCTGAGCGCGTTCAATCGATTTAGAAATCATTGAGTGCTGGATAACTTCACCTTCTTGTAATCCCATGCGGTCCATCATTTTTGCGATTCTTTCCGAACCAAACAAACGCATTAGGTGATCGTCTAAGGCTACGTAGAACTGAGAAGAACCTACGTCTCCCTGACGTCCTGCACGACCTCTTAACTGACGGTCAACACGACGTGAATCGTGACGCTCTGTACCGATAATAGCTAAACCACCTGCGGCTTTAACCTCGTCAGAAAGTTTAATATCCGTTCCACGTCCCGCCATGTTTGTCGCGATAGTTACCTGTCCAGGCTTTCCTGCTTCTGCAACGACGTCCGCTTCTTTTTTGTGTAGTTTCGCATTTAAGATATTGTGAGGAATTTTACGCATTTGTAACATACGTCCAAGTAATTCCGAAATTTCAACAGAAGTAGTACCTACTAATACAGGACGACCTTCGTTTACTAATTTCACAACATCGTCAATAACGGCATTGTATTTTTCACGGGTAGTTTTATACACTAAATCTTGCTTGTCATCTCTGGCAATTGGACGGTTGGTAGGAATTTCTACTACATCCAATTTGTAAATTTCCCAAAATTCCCCAGCTTCTGTAATTGCGGTACCCGTCATTCCTGATAATTTGCGGTACATTCTGAAGTAATTTTGTAAGGTTACTGTAGCAAAGGTTTGCGTAGCATCTTCAATTTTTACGCTTTCTTTAGCTTCAATTGCTTGGTGAAGACCATCTGAGTAACGGCGTCCATCCATGATACGTCCAGTTTGCTCGTCAACGATCATTACCTTGTTATCCATAACTACGTATTGAATATCTTTCTCGAAAACAGTATAAGCTTTCAATAATTGGTTCATCGTATGGATACGCTCACTTTTTACACTAAAGTCGCGGTACAATTCTTCTTTTAGTTCAGCCTTTTGTTCTGGGCTGTTATCGCTTGATTCAATTTCACCAACTTTTACACTGATATCTGGTAATACGAAGAACGTATTGTTATTGGTGACAGCTGATAGGTGAGCAATACCTTTGTCAGTTAAATCAATTTGACTGTTCTTCTCTTCTACGGTAAACCACAATTCTGCATCCACTTCAGGCATGAGCTTGTTGTTGTCTTGCATGTAGTAGTTTTCAGTTTTTTGCAGAATTTGCTTAATTCCCTCTTGTGATAAGAACTTAATTAAAGCTTTGTTTTTAGGCAAACCGCGGTATACGCGATACAGTAAGAAACCTCCTTCTTTAGTATCTCCTTCCTTGAGTAATTTTTTAGCTTCTGCTAATACTCCTACTAAATATTTGTTTTGCAGGGTTACCAAGTCGGCTACTAAAGGCTTTAACTCATTAAATTCGTGACGATCTCCTAGTGGCACAGCTCCTGAAATAATCAACGGTGTTCTCGCATCGTCAATCAATACAGAATCGACCTCGTCAATAATAGCGTAGTTCGGTGCGCGTTGCACTAAATCTTCTTTTGAGTTGGCCATATTGTCACGGAGGTAGTCAAAACCAAATTCATTGTTGGTTCCGTAGGTAATGTCCGCATTATAGGCTTTTCTACGAGCTTCTGAATTCGGTTGGTGGAAATCAATACAATCCGTACTTAATCCGTGGAATTCAAAAATTGGAGCCATCCAAGCGCGGTCACGTTTTGCTAAGTAATCATTTACGGTTACTACGTGAACTCCTTTACCTGAAAGGGCATTTAAATATACAGGTAGGGTAGACACTAAGGTTTTCCCTTCTCCCGTCATCATCTCAGCAATTTTACCTTGATGTAAAACAGATCCACCAATTAACTGTACGTCGTAGTGCACCATATCCCAGGTCACTGCTTTTCCGGCAGCATCCCATGAATTGGCCCAAAATGCCTTGTCTCCTTCGAGGCGAATGTGTTCGTGGGTACCTGAAAGCTCTCTGTCAAATGGAGTAGCGGTAACCTCTACTTCTGGATTAGAAGCAAAGCGCTTTCCCGTTTCCTTAACAACGGCAAAAGCCTCTGGCATGATATCTTGTAAAACAAGTTCTGAAGCTTCGTAGGCTTCGTCTTTTAACTTGTCAATTTGAGTGTACAATTCTTCTTGCATATCGATGTCTGCATCGATAATTTTGGTTTCTAATTCAGCAATTTGATTGTCAAAAGGCGCAGTAGCCTCCTGAATTTTTTGCTTAAATTCGACAGTTTTAGCACGCAGCTCATCGTGAGACAAACTCGCAAGCTGGTCTTCATACATCTTTACTTTTTCAACGATAGGTTGAAGTAATTTCAGGTCTTTTTGTTGTTTGTCTCCAACAAACATCTTTATGATCGAATTTAAGATACTCATTTTAATTTATTGGTTTATAGTTAGTTACCTATTGGTGACCAACATATATTTTATGATATAGTATAAGTGCTTAAAAATAAGCAAAAAAAAAGCCTCGTAAAGAGACTTTTTAGGGTGTTATTTTCTAATATTCATCTTCATTCCAAAGATAATCTTCTTCTGATGGGTAATCAGGCCAAATCTCTATAATTGAATCGTATGCTTCACCTTCATCTTCAATATCCTGTAAATTTTCTACTACTTCAAGAGGGGCTCCTGTACGAATTGCATAATCAATTAATTCGTCTTTTGTGGCTGGCCATGGTGCATCTGCTAAATACGATGCTAATTCAAGTGTCCAATACATTTCTTTATCGGTTTTTTTGATTTTCGCAAAAATAATTTTTTTTTCTAAAAAGTCAAGTTTTTTTTATAAAATCTAATTTCGTAAATTAAAGAACTTAGTTAAGCTTCTCCGGAATCCATTTAACTTCCGTTGCTTGTAAATCCTGTGTCAACTTCCGTGCCAACACAAAAAGGTAGTCAGAAAGTCGGTTTAAATATTGTAAAACGGTCTCTTCAACGGCAGTTTCTTCCTGTAAAGCCACTGATAAACGCTCGGCACGACGGCACACACAACGAGCTATATGACAATATGACACGGTTGGGTGACCCCCTGGCAATACAAAATGTGTCATCTGCGGTAAGTCTTCATTCATCTCGTCCATGGCAGTCTCTAAATAGCTCACTGAGGCTTCGGTGATTTTGGGTATGTTTAATCGGTCTTTACCGTTTTTTAAGGTAGCTTTCTCTGGTGGGGTAGCGAGCATCGCTCCCAGGGTAAACAAGTCGTGTTGAATTTTAATGAGTTGTTCGCGGAGTATTTCGTCGGCAACACAGTCGCGAATAAGGCCAATATGTGAGTTGAGCTCATCGACAGTACCGTAACTTTCAATGCGCAAATGGTGTTTTGGAACTCTGCTACCTCCGAATAGGGCAGTGGTTCCTTTGTCTCCTGTTTTTGTATAAATCTTCATGTGTTGTTAGTTCAAGGTATTTAGTGAGAATTTTTCGATGAGTTCTTCTGGGCAGCGCATGGGTTTTTGTTTGGCGCGATCCATGAATGCCAGGACCGTATTTCCCGTGCATAATAACTCGCCTGCTTCGTTGACAATTTCATAGTCAAATTCAATTTTGACAGTTGGCAATTTCTTTAAGCGAGTCCTTATATATATACACTCATCGTAGTAAGCTGATTTTTTAAAATTACACTGTAGGGATATTACCGGTAAAATGATGCCTGAATTTTCCATATCTTTGTAAGTGACCCCTTGTTGGCGTAGCCATTCGGTGCGTCCGACTTCAAAGAATTGTGCATAATTACCGTGATAAACCACGCCCATTTGGTCGGTTTCACCGTATCGAATACGTAAGGTGCTGGTATGCTGATAGAACATGTTTTTTTCTTGTTATTTAGTATTAACGTTACGCAAAAAAAAAATAAAAATCAATAGTGATTTGGTTTTTTTTTACTGAAAATTATTCACACTTTTGTTCCTCCAAATAAGTGAGTTTAGAGTCCCCTATAATCTAAATAAAATTAAACAAATTAATCCTTTTTCACCAATATGACTAAAACAGCTGATTCAGTTTGGATGGAATGCTTGTCCTTTATTAAGGACAATATCAAGCCACAGGCATATAAGACTTGGTTTGAGCCGATTAAGCCCATTAAATTGTCAGGGGAGGCTTTGACTATTCAAGTACCTAGTAAGTTTTTTTACGAGTGGTTAGAAGAGCATTACATCAAATTACTAAGAGTCGCTTTGGTAAGACAACTTGGAAACGATGCCAAGTTGGTGTATGATGTACGTATGGAGAATACGTATAGTAGTAATAATCCACAAACGGTAAAAATTCCAAGTTCGAATAGAAACCCTTTGAAACCTCAAAAGGTTACTGTTCCATTAGAGTCGAAGAGAGAATTGAAAAATCCATTTGTGATTCCAGGATTACAAAAGGTTAAAATTGAATCTCAATTGAACCCTAACTACAATTTTTTGAATTTTGTAGAAGGTGATTCAAACCGATTAGCGCGATCTGCAGGTATGGCTGTTGCCAATAAGCCTGGAGGAACTTCTTTCAACCCCTTGTTGATTTACGGTGGAGTAGGGTTAGGTAAAACTCACCTTGCACACGCCATAGGAGTTGAGATCAAAGATAAGTACCCAGATAAAACGGTATTGTACATCTCATCTGAGAAGTTTACACAGCAATTTATCGATTCTGTAAAGTCGAACACGCGTAATGATTTTATTCACTTCTATCAAATGATAGATGTACTCATTATTGATGACGTTCAATTCTTATCAGGAAAGGCGGGTACACAAGACGTGTTCTTCCACATCTTTAACCATTTACACCAAAATGGAAAGCAAGTGATCCTGACCTCGGATAAGGCACCTGTTGATATGCAAGATATCGAGCAGCGTTTATTGTCGCGTTTTAAATGGGGGTTGTCAGCTGAACTCCAATCACCAGATTACGAAACTCGTGTTTCTATCTTACAAAATAAATTGTACAGAGATGGTGTTGAAATGCCTGAAGAAATTGTTGAATACATCGCCAAGAATATCAAGTCAAACGTACGTGAGTTAGAGGGAGTCATCATTTCGATGATTGCACAAGCTTCGTTTAACCGAAAGGAGTTTACCATTGAATTGGCAAAACAAATCGTAGATAAGTTCGTTAAGAATACCAAAAAGGAATTATCTATTGATTATATACAAAAAGTAGTATCGAAATACTTTGATATGGACGTGGCTACTTTACAGTCAAAAACACGTAAGCGTCATATCGTACAAGCGAGACAGTTGGCAATGTACTTTGCCAAGAGAATGACAAAATCGTCACTTGCGAGTATCGGTAGCCAAATCGGACAACGCGATCACGCTACAGTATTGCACGCATGCAAAACTGTTGATAACTTGACAGAGACCGATAAACAGTTTAAAAAATACGTGGAAGACTTGACAAAGAAGTTAACTCTTTAAACGATATATTATGAAAATACTAATGGTGTGTTTGGGGAACATTTGTCGTTCTCCGTTAGCCGAAGGTATTTTAAAGTCTAAAGTATCTTCTGAAGTAGAGGTAGATTCAGCCGGAACGGCTGGGTATCACGAAGGGGAATTGCCCGATACACGCTCTATAGCAGTAGCAAAGAAATACGGAATAGATATTACAAATCAGCGATCGCGAAAGTTTACGGTCGCTGATTTTGATTATTTTGACCTTATTTATGTGATGGATGACAGCAACTATCACAACGTGCTTTCATTGGCCAGAAATGACGAAGATGCTTTGAAAGTAAAAATGATTCTCAGTGAATTGGGCAGTACTGCCAATGTCCCAGATCCGTATTACGGAGGGACTGATGGCTTTGAAAATGTATATGCGATGCTCGACGATGCTTGTGATGTAATTTCCTCTAAAATGTAACCTTATGACGAACGCTAAGCTTTATTTAATTCCGACTACCTTAGGAGATACTGAACCTCTAGAAGTAATGCCAATCTCGGTGAAAAAGGTGATCGAACACCTCGATTATTTTATCGTGGAAAACGAAAAATCTGCTAGGCGTTTTATTAAAAAAATTACTCCTAATAAGCCGCAACCTTCCCTGAATTTAATGTTGTTAGATAAGTATTCTGATGAACTGGAAACACGTCATTATTTAGATATGTGTCAGGAAGGTGTTTCAGTAGGTTTGCTTTCGGAAGCTGGCGTGCCGGCTGTTGCTGATCCAGGAGCAACTATTGTAAAATTGGCGCACGAAAAAGGAATTCAAGTGGTGCCTTTAGTAGGGCCTTCCTCTATTTTAATGGCAATGATGGCTTCGGGAATGAACGGTCAAAGTTTTGCGTTTAACGGTTACCTACCTATTGATAAAAGTGATCGCAAACGCGCTATAAAAGAATTAGAAAAGCTTTCAAAAGATAAAAATCAATCGCAGGTATTTATTGAAACGCCGTACCGCAATGAAAAGATGTTAGACGATTTAAGGGCTATTTTAGCACCAGACACACGTGTTTGTGTGGCTTGTGATATCACATTGCCAACAGAGTATATTAAGACTTATACAATAAGAGAGTGGAAGAAAATTAAAACCGATTTACACAAGCGTCCTAGTATATTTATAGTCCACAGGTCGTAAATCGGTTCTGAAGTTTTTGTTGTTAAACAGTGGCCTTTTTATTGGCCGTTATGTTCGATACGTCGTATCCGCTAAATTTCTTTAAGTAGTCTTCAATAGACGTTCCGTAGGCATCGTTAAATTTGTACTTTCCGCGCGATCTTAAAAACTTTTTTACATTTCCAGCACCACTGAGATGGGCTGCTGCTAAAATTCCGGATTCGGTGATGGTAATACCGTTAATACGCTTACCAACACTGCGACGAATATCTCTTCGCAATATCCATTTATTAACCTTACACAAGGCTATAAATGTGCGTTCCTGTAATTCTGGATCCTTTAAAAAAGTTCGAGTGTTGTAAATTCTGAATCGTTTTAAAGTAGATTTCCCAAATTGATATTTCCCCAAATATCCTAAGCTGTTAATTACAGTATAGTTCCCCTGTGATTCCTTAAAGGCTAAAGCTTCTCTAAAGCCGATAAAGTCTCTTTTTAAAAAAGGAAAGGTAAATACTTCCTTTTTAGCTACTGCTACAATTGGAGGTAAGATTTCCTTTTTTTCTTTTTTTTCGGGTTTACTAGCAAAGCTCGAAAGCAAGAGTATCCCAAAAATACTTACAATTAAATGTTTGATAATGAATAACTTTCTGTTAAGCGGGGGCAAAGATACGACAAATACTGTAATTAAGTCTAAGGGTAACACTCCAGTTTGTAGGGGTAAAATCCTGATTTTACGTGGATTGCTATTTCTTTTTGCGTTAAATGCTGTATTTGGGTGTTTGTATTGAGGATATGTTAATAAATGTATGTTTTGTTGGGTAAAATGACAAAACTGTTAAAAATTAGTCAAAATACTGATATGTAGTGAGTTGTGAGGGGGTAAAAAAATAGCCGAGCAAGAACTCGGCTGTAAGTTTTACGATTATCTTCTGATACCTTGTTGGTTAATCCATTTATGGTATTTGATGGCATTTCTGTTGTGTTGTCGGAGTGTTTTGGCAAAGGCGTGATATCCTGGTTTATCAATACTGGCACACATGTAGTAATAGTTGTGCTTTGTGTGGTTTAATACCGCATCAATTGCTGAGATATCAGGCATGCCTATAGGACTGGGAGGAACCCCTGTATTTTGATAGGTGTTGTAAGGCGATGCAATCGTGAGATCTTTTGATAGGACTCTTTTCACGACGTAATCTTGCCCGTGCAACTGCTTTAAACAGTAAATAAGGGTCGGATCGGCTTGAAGCATCATATTTTTCTTAAGTCTGTTAAGGTAGAGTCCGGCAACAACAGGACGCTCACTAATTTTAGCAGTTTCTTTGTGTACAATCGCAGCCAACGAACTTACCTCTAGCGGACTTAACTTAAGTGCCTTTGCTTTTTGTAAACGTTCTTTATTCCAAAATCGTTTGTATTCTTTGAGCATTTTGTTACGGAAGCCCTCGGCAGACGTGTTCCAGTAAAATTGATAACTATTGGGAATAAAAATAGCGAGTACTGTAGCCTTGTTTAGGTTGTTTTTGGATAAGAAGTCAGGATCTTTGAAAGCGGTGATCAAGGCAGTGGAGTCTGCTTCAATCTGAGTAGCGATTCGACCTGCCAATTTTTCTAATGTGTCTTGATTGTTGAAAGCGACTTTGATAGCCGTTTGTCGTCCGCTTCTCAATAGATTGACGAGTTCGTCGTTATTCATTCCTTTTTTTAGCTCGTATTTTCCCGCTTTGGGAGTTTTGAATTTTTTTAAGCCGGCCACCCATGAAAAACTAGCTGGATTGGCTAAAAGTGGTCCTAGCTGTTGTTCCAGTTCTTCGAACGTAGTACCTGTTTTTACGTAGAGTTCTGTGTCTTTTGTAACTGAGGAACTGTATATTTTTTGTCGGAGGAAACCGCCGGCAATAAGGGCAATTAAAAGCAGGGCGCCTCCTGCTATAAGTAGTGTTTTTTTAGTCATTGATTAATTGAAATAGTAGTTCGTCCTTAAATTTTCCTGCGTGGAAAATCCAGTCTTTCTTGGAACCAATTTTACGAAAATTTTTGCTTTTAAATAAATTTAAGCTGGCCTTATTGTCTTCTGTAATATTTGCGAAGAGCTGGTGTAGTTGTAAATGCTTAAAACAATAGGGGATAATAAGGTCCAAGGCTTCTGATGCGTATCCTTGATGTTGCTGTTCTTTGGTGATAAGTATGCCAATACCTGCGCGTCTGTGTTGCGGGTTGAAATCAAAGAGGTCAACCGCTCCAATAGCTTCTTGGCTACTTTTAAGGTATGCTATTAAACGCAGTTGTTTGGCTTCGTAAATGTCTTGATGCGCATTTTCGAGGTATTGGTGCAGTACAAATCGCGAGTACGGAGTTTGGGTATGACTTACTTCCCAGAAATCCTCGGTATTCTCAACAGTATACAAGAAGTCCAAGTCTTCCGGTTCTAACGGGCGCAGGCCTATTCGGTTTCCTTGTAAAATGGTCATGAGTCTGCCGCTTTAATGGTTCCTTGAAATACTTGTTGGGCAGGTCCGGTCAGGAAGATGTCTGTAAATCCGTTCGGCGTTGCTTTGAAGCTAACTTCCAATTGTCCGCCTTGAACAGGGAGTTTTACGGTTTGACTTTGGGTGTAGTTACCCGTATACATCGCCAGTGCTACTGCGGTAACCCCTGTACCACAGGCAAGTGTTTCGTTTTCAACTCCGCGTTCATAGGTTCGTACCTTAAAGGTGTCGTCGTTGAGTTGTTCTACAAAATTGACATTGCTACCTTCCTTTCCATAAACGCCGTTACGGATCTGCTTTCCTTCTGTGTATACATCGTACGAGTGCAAGTCTTTAACCAATCGTACATCATGTGGAGAGCCGGTATTCACAAACCAATTGTCAGTGTGGATTTCCACCTGAGCAACATCTATCATCTGCAGCGAAACGATGCCATCAGTCATAGTGGCGTGATGCAAACCGTCAATGGCATTAAAGGTCGTTTGTTGATCAAAAATGCCTAAGTGCTGTGCGAATGCTACGATACAACGACCGCCATTTCCACACATAGTACTCTCATTTCCGTCGGCATTGAAATACACCATACGAAAATCACTATGGTCATCGTTCTCTAAGAGGATAAGACCATCGGCCCCAATACCAAAATTTCGATGGCATAAATGAGCGATAAGTTTTTGGTTTTCTTTAGGGAACTGTCCAAGGCGATTGTCGAGTATCACAAAGTCATTACCGGTGCCTTGGTATTTGAAAAAGTCTAATGTCATAATAGGCAAAGATACTATTTAGTTTAGAAATCAGGAAGTGTTAAACGCTGGTTAAATTGCGTTAAAACGTCGTTAAACAGATTTTCTTAAAATGTTAAAATTGTATATTTGAGTATCAATATAATGAGTCAAAAGCATATGAAGAAATTATTAGGAATTTTAGGTGTAGCGTTTTTAGGAGGCGCCGTGGCGCTTGGAGGCTACAAGTTGTTATTAGAAGATAACCAAACTATTGTGCGCGTGCAAGAGGAAGACAGTGTCCCTGTTGTTCGTACTTCGTATACCAATCCGATTTTGAATACGTCATCGATGCCGACCAATTTTACGGAGGCGGCGGAAAGTACGGTGCACGCAGTGGTACACGTAAAAAATACCGCAATTAGAACCCAGCAAGATCCCATGAGTTTCTTTTTTGGGGGGCGTGGAACACGACAGTACGAACAGGTAGGAACCGGAAGTGGAGTGATCATCTCTCCTGATGGTTATATCGTAACGAACAACCACGTGATTGAAGGGGCAAAGGATATTGAAATTACCTTGAACAACAGAAAAAAATACAAGGCATCTTTGATTGGAGCTGATAAAAATAGAGACATTGCTTTATTAAAGATCGACGCTGGGAAAGACTTGCCGAATATTCCTTTTGGAAATTCAGACAATATTAAAATTGGAGAATGGGTGTTGGCAGTAGGAAACCCGTATAACTTAACCTCTACGGTAACGGCGGGAATTGTAAGTGCCAAAGGAAGAGATTTAGAAGGAAATAGAAATATAGAATCGTTTATTCAAACTGACGCGGCGGTGAACCCTGGGAACAGTGGTGGAGCTTTGGTGAATACACGAGGTGAGTTAATAGGAATTAATACGGCTATTTCTTCGAGAACAGGATCGTTTATCGGTTATTCTTTTGCAGTACCTTCTAATATTGCCAAAAAAATTATTGACGATTTGTTGGAGTTTGGAAGTGTTCAGGAAGCAATTTTAGGTATTGGAGTGGATGACTCTGATGAGGAATTGGAAGGTGTCAAAATTGGATCGATGGAAGAAGGTAGTGAGGCGCTTCGTGCAGGTTTAAAAGAAGGCGATGTAATTGTCAAGGTAAACGATGTGAAGATTGCAAAGTTTTCGGATCTCAAAGGGCAGCTAACAGCAAAACGTCCGGGAGAATATGTGGCGGTTACCGTAAACCGTGATGGTGAAAATTTGATCAAGAAAGTGAAATTGTCCAAACGAGTTACTTTCCGTGCGTATCGCTTTGGCTTAGAATTAAAAGATATGACAGCCAAAGAGTTGAAAAAGTTAGGAATTGATGGAGGAGCTAAGATTACGAAAAGTAACAACAAGGTGTTTGAATATTACAATGTTGGTGCTGGTTATGTCATCACACAAATCAATGCGGTAAAAATTACTTCGGCTAGTCAGGCTACAGAAATTTTAGAAAACTATACTGGAAAACAACGCATGTCAGTACAGTTAATGAATCCTTCGGGGCAAACGGAAGTATACCGTTTTTAAGAATGAAAGAAAGGATATAACAACGAAGATCCCATGGCAAAAAGCGATGGGATTTTTTATTTTTAAAAAAGTTACGAAATCGTTTGAAATATGTACTTTTGCAGCAATATTTAAAATTTTAGTTAACACACAACTATGTCAACAATAACAAATTACGAAAAAGAAGTAGCAAGCCAAGCTCAGGTTCGTAGAGCGACCGTAGAATTTATCAATATTGTAAATGATTTATGGTATGACAAATCTATTGAATTAGTGCTTTTTAGAAACCCGTTGGTCGATAAAAGAGCGAGTGAGGTATTGAACCTTATCGATTACGCAGGAGCTTTTGTTGCGAAACCGATCTCTATTGAAGATGCGTTGTCGATTGCAAAGGCAATTCAGTCAATCGAGTTACCAGCGTCAAAATTGGACATCGGTAAACTTGCTTATGAATATCACTTAACTGATGATAGCTCATTAGACAAGGTAGCCTTTGTTAAGAATCAACTAAGCGAGGCAAAGGAAGCAGTGAATATTGAACCTAAAGACGTAGTGTTATACGGATTTGGACGTATTGGACGTTTGTTGGCTCGTGAGTTGAGTAGTAAAATGGGGAAAGGTTCACAGTTGCGTTTGAGAGCTGTGGTTACCCGTGGAAAAATTGACCAATCAGTTTTAGAAAAGAGAGCTTCATTGTTGAGTATTGATTCTGTACACGGTGACTTCTTAGGAACTGTTCAGGTGGATGCTGAAAACAATGCATTGATCATCAACGGTACAACTGTATACATGATTTCTGCGGCTCAGCCAGAAGATATTGACTATACGGCTTACGGAATTAACGATGCCCTGATTATTGATAATACAGGAGCCTTTAGAGATGAAGAGGCTTTAAAGCGTCACTTAGTACCAAAAGGAGCAAGCAAAGTTTTATTAACAGCTCCAGGTAAGGGGATTCCTAACATCGTACACGGTGTGAATCACTTAGAAAACAATCCAGATACGATCGATATTTTCTCTGCAGCTTCATGTACAACGAATGCAATTACTCCTGTATTGAAAGTTTTAGAAGATAATTTTGGTATCAAAAAAGGACACTTAGAAACGATTCACGCTTATACGAATGACCAGAATTTAGTAGACAATATGCACAAGAAATACCGTCGTGGTAGAGCTGCTGCGTTAAACATGGTTATCACGGAAACAGGTGCGGGTAAAGCTGTGTCTAAAGCCTTGCCAGCCTTGGAGGGTAAACTGACTTCTAGTGCTATTCGCGTACCAGTACCTAATGGGTCATTGGCGATTTTAAACTTACAGTTGAACTCATCGACAACCGTAGAAGCGGTTAATGCGATCATGAAACAATACGCTTTAGAAGGAGACTTAGTAGAGCAAATTCAGTACTCATTGAGCAACGAATTAGTGTCATCGGATATCGTTGGAACTACAGCGCCTTCTATTTTTGATAGTAAAGCGACGATTGCTGATGGGGATACTATCGTAATTTACGTTTGGTATGATAACGAATACGGATACTCACACCAAGTAATGCGTTTGGCAAAACACATCGCTAAAGTGCGTCGTTTTACCTACTATTAACAGTAGTATTACTTAGAATAATTATAAAAAACCGAAGCGATTTTACGTTTCGGTTTTTTTAGTATATTTGAGACATTAATCCCCAAAATAATCCCCTATAATGAAAAAAGCAATCGCTCTAGTTGCCTTTTTTTTACTGCTATGCGGTAAGTCGTATTCTCAAGAAAATTCAAAAGCAAGTACAGTACTAACCTCAGGGAAATGGCGCATTGCGTCGTTGCGTATCGGTGCGGAAAAAGAAACTTTTTCCTCGAATACTGAAAGTTGGTTGCAATTTGAAAAAAACGGAACTTATATTATGGTCATGAATGCTAATAAGAAGTCTGGAAAATGGGAATTAGAACGACAAGGAAAGGTGCTAATGTTTAAAAACGAAGGTTCGAAAGACGATTTTAACATCAGAAAATTGACCCAAAGTGCCCTGGAATTTACTACAGTTGAAAATGCAGTAGAGTACACCATGGTTTTGGAGCGCTAAAAAACAACTTTTTAAAAATGAACAACGCCTGAAGTCTAACTTGAGGCGTTTTTTGTTTTTAAGGCAAGGGGCTAACCACAAACTTTTACGTAACTTAGCCTCCTCACAAGCGCAGGAATAGCACAGCGTATTGCGAGACATTTCAAAATTTAATTCAGATATTTTTACGATATGAAAGTTTCCTTATTTTTAGGCTGTATATTAGTTTCCTTAACCATGCAAGCACAATTACCTTATTACGAATTACCTGAGGCTCCAAATTCTTACAAAGCAGGAGCTGTGGTGAGCAGACTTATCGACGGATTGGGATTTAGATATTACTGGGCAACAGAAGGGCTCCGCAAGGAAGACCTCGCATTTAGAAGTACAGAAGCATCCAGGAATGTACGAGAGACCCTAGAGCATATTTATACGCTTTCAGAAATGACTTTAAGCGCTGCTGAACAACGGGTGATGAAACCACAGCAGGTGAATGGCCTTTCCTTTAAAGAATTGAGGAAGCTCACCCTAGAAAATTTTTACAAGGCGAGTAATATTTTAGTAAATACGGATGATTTAAGTGCTTATCCTTTAAAGATACAAAGAAAAGAAGGAGTGACGACACTTCCGTTTTGGAATCAATTAAACGGTCCTATTGCCGATGCCTTATGGCATGTGGGACAGGTGGTTTCGTTTCGAAGAATGTCGGGAAATCCCTTTCCTAAAGGAGTGAGCTTATTAACAGGAACTGTAAAAAAATAGTTTAGAGAACTTATAATGACAATAAAAGAGAAGATTGAAGGGCTGAGAGAAGAGTTACGACAGCACAACTACCGCTATTATGTTTTAGACAACCCAAGCATTGACGATTTTGAGTTTGATACCAAACTCAGTGAGCTTATCCGATTGGAAGAAGCGAATCCGGAGTTGTTTGATCCGAACTCTCCAACGCAACGAGTAGGAGGCGGAGTGACGAAAAATTTTGTGACGAGTGTTCACAAGAACAGAATGTATTCGTTGGACAATTCCTATTCGAAAGAAGATTTGTTAGATTGGGAGAAGCGAATTCAAAAGATTGTGGGGACAGCTGGGATTAGCTATACCTGCGAGTTAAAATACGATGGAGCCTCTATAAATTTAACCTATGAAAATGGACGTTTTGTGAAGGCAGTGACTCGTGGTGATGGCGTTCAAGGTGATGAAGTTACGTCGAATATTAGAACTATTAAATCGCTCCCCTTAGTAATTGCAGAGGATTTTGTTAAGGATTTTGAGATGCGAGGTGAAATTATTTTACCAATTGCCGGCTTTGAAAAAATGAACGAAGAGCGCGTGGCAAACGGGGAGGAGCCCTACCGAAATCCGAGAAATACGGCAAGTGGAAGTTTAAAATTACAAGACAGTGCAGAGGTAGCAAAACGACCTTTGGATTGTTTGCTGTACCAAGTTGTTACTGACGAACGAAAATACGATACCCATTACGACAGCTTATTGGCTGCACAAAAAGTAGGATTTAAGGTGCCTGATACGATTACCTTGGCGAATTCCATTGAAGAAGTGATTGCTTTTGTCGAAGCTTGGGATGAGAAAAGGCATGACCTACCTTATGAAACAGATGGGGTGGTGATCAAAGTCAACAGTATTCAATTACAAGAGGAATTAGGGTTTACTTCTAAGGCCCCACGTTGGGCTATAGCCTATAAGTTTAAAGCCGAACAAGTAACAACGGTACTCGAAAGTATCAGCTATCAAGTTGGACGTACTGGGGCGATAACGCCAGTGGCTAATTTAGCACCTGTTCACCTGGCCGGTACGGTAGTAAAAAGAGCTTCCTTGCACAATGCAGACCAAATTGAAAAGTTAGATATTCGTGTTGGTGATACGGTGTACGTAGAAAAGGGAGGTGAAATTATTCCGAAGATTATCAAAGTAGAATTGGCGAAACGCCCTTTAGATTCAAAGGCCACCGCATATGCGACCCACTGTCCTGAATGCGATACGGAATTGGTACGAACCGATGGAGACGCCAAGCATTATTGTCCTAATGAATTTGGCTGTGCTCCGCAAATTACAGGGCGTATTCAACATTTTATCAGCAGAAAGGCAATGGATATTGATGGTTTAGGAGGTGAAACTGTAGATCTGTTGCGAAAAGAAGGATTGGTGACGAGTTATGCTGATTTGTACGAGTTAACCAAGGAGCAAATTATTCCATTGGATCGAATGGCTGAAAAGTCGGCACAAAACATGATTGCTGGGATTGAGAAATCCAAGGAAATCCCCTTTGAAAAAGTATTGTTTGCTTTAGGCATACGTTTTGTTGGTGAAACGGTTGCTAAGAAATTGGCTAAACATTTTAAATCCATTGATGCATTACTAGCAGCAGATATAGAAACGCTCGTAGCTGTGGATGAAATTGGAGAGCGAATTGCGCAGAGTATTCGAGCCTTTGCTGAGGAGCCTTCAAATACTGCTTTGATAACGCGTTTGAAAAGTTACGGACTACAACTTCAGGTGTCTGAGGAAAGCTTAGCGAATCAGACAGATAAACTTGCCGGGAGTGTTTTTGTAGTTTCGGGAGTGTTTCATCAAATGAGTCGAAACGAGCTGAAAAAGGCAATTGAAGATAACGGAGGTAAAGTGAGTAGTTCTATTTCTAAAAAAACCACGTATGTTGTGGCGGGTGACAATATGGGGCCTAGTAAGCTCACCAAAGCAGAAGGGCTTGGTATTCCTATTATTTCGGAACAAGATTTTATCGATATGATTAATCAATAATTTATAAAAGAAAAACAAATGAAAAAAACGAGATGGTATTGGATAGCGACCGTATTTTTTATGCTGGTAGCAATCGCTGATGTGTATGCAGTTATTACAGCAAATAAATCGGTAGAAATGTTGTGTAAACCACTGTTGATGACTACACTGGTTACGGTGTATTTAACAGCAGTCAACAAGCCTAATTTTTGGTTTGTCAGCGGCTTGTTTTTTTCATTTTGGGGCGATGTATTTTTGCTCGATAAAGAACAGTTTTTTGTGTTTGGACTCGGGTCTTTTTTACTAGCTCATTTTATCTATATAAAAATTACAGTATCCTTTTTGGAAAAGGAATTGACGAGTAAGATGATCAGTTCGTCAATTCCTTTTGTACTGTTATTTGCAGGCT
The DNA here is from genome assembly GCF_056160945.1 of Tenacibaculum sp. AWR4_210. Lineage (NCBI taxonomy): Bacteria > Pseudomonadati > Bacteroidota > Flavobacteriia > Flavobacteriales > Flavobacteriaceae > Tenacibaculum > Tenacibaculum sp. AWR4_210. Next base: position 302,368 of record NZ_JBSWYF010000003.1, on the reverse strand, counting down.
TACTTTTGTTGATTTACGATAATTTAGGAGAAATGCTGGTACCGGTAATCGTGTATGGTTTAACCATAGCAACGTTTGGTTCTTGCGCCTTTTTGTTGTATCGACAACAGCCTTCAAAGGAACATACTTGGCTGTTTTTAGGAGCAGTTATTTTTATAGCTTCGGATAGTTTGATAGCGTTAAATAATTTTTACAGTCCAAAACACTTGTTTGATATCGCTATCATTGTTTTGTACATCATCGCACAGTATTATATTACGAGAGCAATGATTGCAAAGCGTTAATTATGGAAAAGAAACGTCTGACGCGACTGACAGAAATTCATTTATTACTTCAAAGCAAATCCATGGTGAACGCCAGTGAACTGGCAGGGAAGTTTGGGGTGAGTGTTCGCACAATATACCGCGATATTCGCGCGCTTGAGGAGGCAGGAGTACCGATAATTACTGAAGAGGGTAAAGGTTATTCTTTGATGCCAGGCTATAACTTACCACCCGTAATGTTCGACGAGGCGGAAGCCAATGCTTTGATAACTGCGGGGCAAATACTAGCGCAATATCAAGAGGCTTCCTTGGTAGCGAATTACGAAAAAGCACTACAGAAAATAAAGGCTGTGCTAAAGTACAGTCAGAAGGGGAAAGCAGACCTCTTAGAACAGCGATTACAATTCAGACCAGCACTTGCAACGAAGAGTACCAGTGCTGTTTTGATACAACTACAAACGGCCATTACTAATTTTAAACTGGTTCACCTGCGCTATACGTCACTACAAAATGAAACTACAGAACGCTTGATCGAGCCTTTTGCCTTGTACAGTACGTTCGAAAATTGGGTGCTTATTGCTCACTGTCGCCTTCGCGGGGCGTTTAGAGCCTTTCGACTCGATAAAATAGATGAATTGGAGCTGTTAGAAACAGCTTTTGAACCTCATAACATGACCTTGGAACAATACATTGCGGAATGCAAAAGCAAATATTCTTAGACCTCTGACATAGGGCTGTCATCGGCCGGGTGTATTTTTGAAAAACTAAAAAGATACATCATGAAAACGATCAGTAAAGAACACAAAACGCGAATTATTGGAATAAAGGTAAGAACGAGTAATGCGGACAATCGTGCGTTAATCGATATTACAGCGCTTTGGGAACGATTTGTAAAGGAAGCAATAGCCGAAAAAATTCAGGAAAAACGCGATGATAAAGTGTATTGTGTATACACTAATTACGAGAGTGATTTTACAGGTGACTACGATACGGTTTTAGGTTGCGAAGTACCGGAAGAAACACCTGTTCCTGAAGGGATGGTTAGTTGTGTTATTGAGACGGGTGAATACGCTTTGTATTCCATTCAGGGGCCCTTAAATAATACGGCAGTAATTGAACAATGGCAAGCAATTTGGGCTGCCGACTATCCGCGTAAATACACCACAGATTTCGAATGTTACGCCGCTGATGTAACGGTGGCGAACCGCCAAGTCGTAGCGATTGGTATTGCGGTTTAAAAAATTACCCCACTGCATAGTGTAGGCTAGTGCAGTGGGGTAAAATAATAAATCAAACAATGTATTTTTAGCTTAAATTAAGCAGGGGAATGTCTTTTTTGTTGAGGTATAATAAGGCAGTAGCTGAAATCAGTGTGGTGACAGCTAAGGCAAACAACAAACCTCCGTCATTGTTGTGTTCAATACCGAGAACGGTAAGGTGTCCCATGATAGCTCCGCCCATTAAACCAATGGTTAAAAACGAACCAAGCCATGTTTTGTTTGGGATGAACAATAGTATTGCGGCAATCAGTTCTAATACGCCCGTTCCTATTCGCATCAAAGCTTCTTGATCACCGGCGAGTTTCGTAAATAAATCGATACTTTCTTGGGCGCCCGAAAATTTGAAAAATAGGGTTTGCAACATGATAATTGCAGCGATGAATTTCAAGAGTAATGGTATATATCTCTTCATTTGGGTTGGGTTTATTAGCTTAGACGCAATAAAAATCCAACCTTACACTATAATACTTCTTCCTTTGCTCGATTTTTCATTCCATTCGTCAAAATAGAAATCTACGCGCCCTAAATTCACTCCGTAGGCTCCCACTTGATTAACTAGCATGTTTTGGTCATCAGCATTTCGTACGACCGTAGGTTTGGGCAAAAAGGTGTGTGTATGCCCCCCGATAATGAGGTCGATGTTTTTTGATTGTTTAGCTAAGTTTAAATCGCAAATGGCTTCTGGATTTCTCTTGTAATAATACCCTAAATGTGACAGGCAAATAACGAGATCACAACGCTCTTCTTCTTTGAGTATTCTCGACATGTCATTGGCGATTTCATAAGGAGGGAGGTAGGTTGTTTCTTTGTACATTTTTTTGTCAACCAGACCGTCGAGTTCTATTCCTAAACCAAAAACTCCGATTTTAATACCGTCTTTAACAAATACCTTATAGGGTTTCACTAAGGTGTCAAGTACTGTGTTCTTAAAATCGTAGTTGGCAACCAAAAAATCAAACTTAGCGTGAGGTAATTGCTTGTGAAGTCCAGTGATTGAATTGTCAAAGTCGTGATTTCCTAGAGTTGCAGCATCGTATTTGAGCATGCTCATTAATTTGAATTCGAGTTCACCGCCGAAATAGTTAAAGTAGGGAGTTCCTTGAAAAATATCTCCGGCATCTAATAGTAAGGTGTGCGGATTTTCTTTGCGTACGGCCTCAACTAAAGCAGCTCTTCTGGAAACACCTCCTTTATTAGCATAGCGATAATGGCTCGCCTCAAAAGGTTCTATATGACTGTGTGTATCGTTGGTATGTAAAATCGTAATGCGCTTTTGAGCCTTACTGTTAAACGACTGAAGTGTGAGTCCTCCAACTGCTGTGAGGGCAGAAGCGGCAACGGATTGTTTAATGAATTTTCTTCTGTTCATAGGATTAGTTTTTTACAACCACACGCTGATCGAGTTGTGGGGTTAATGTTGTTACACTTTTGAAATACTTGATAATAGCATCGCGTACCTTGTAGTCGAGTAGGGTGAGCTGTACAGGATTTTTAAAGAAATCCATACGGTCACCACCGCCCTGCAAATAGTCAGAAGTCAGTACAGTATAGGTTTTATTTGGGTCAAATGGTTTTCCTTGAATGTGAAGTGTGTATGCGCTCCCCTGGAGTTCTAGCTGAATGTTTTTTGATAGCGGATGTGCTTTAGCTCCTGCAATGAAATAGCTGACGAGTTCTTCTATTTTTTTACCGGATAATTCGGCAACTACTAAAGAGTTTTCGAAGGGCATTAATTCGAAGGCATGACGATTGGTTATGTTCCCTTCCGGCAAACCAGCGCGAATTCCTCCGTAATTAAACATGGCAAAATCAATGTTTTTCCCCGTCTTCTCTCTAAAAATTGGATTGGCAATATCGTAGCACATATCGGCCATTAAATTTCCTAAGGAGCTCTGTAGTTCTCCATCGGTTCTAACCAGTTTTTTACTCGAGGTAGTAAGTACTTTATTAATTTCGCTTAAGAGCTTTTTTTTGTAGGGGGCAATGGTACTATCGATGGCGGGTGTTGTAGTTATGCTGCTGTCAATAGTAGTTGTTTTGGCGGTTATTTTGTTGTTTTTAAAGGTCTTGCTGTTGCAAGAAGCCAATAAAAAGAACAAGGATAGCCCCGTTGCGATTTTTTTCATTTATAGATAACTTTTTAAGTATTTTTGTTTGGTAAAGATACTAACTTAAGAAATGATTTTAAACTCCTTAAAAGAACGTTCGATAGAAAAAAAATACCGCGAGTTGCTAGTAAATAAAGTGTCTGCTAACTCGTTGACTACAAAGATTAAAAAGGTAGCAGTGGTGTTGGATAACGAGTCGTTAGTCAATGTGATTACGGCGAACCTCACTAATAAGTTTCCGTTTAAAGCGAGCGATATTCGGTTTTTAGTTTATCGAAAATTCGAAAAAGGTCAAGAAGCATCGGAGCTGTTTTTTACAGAGAATGAAATGGGCTATAAAGCGAGTTTGAAATCAGACAATTTGCTAAACTTCGTTAAAAATGACTATGATTTACTTATAAATTATACAAAGAGCTTCAATTTATATACGAATGTAATAACTTTGCAGTCGAATGCACGTTTTAAGGCGGGATTTGCGGAGGTGGAAGATCAACTTTTTGATTTGATCGTGACTGATACTACTTTTAACGAGGCCGTCTTAAATCAGGAACTAAAGAAATATTTAACGATTTTAAATAAAATATAATGCAAAAGTTTGTGGGTATGGGAGTTGCTTTGGTAACGCCTTTTACAGAAGATTTACAGGTAGATTATGCCGCGTTGAGAAAGTTGGTGAGTTACAATATTGACAACGGTACGGATTACCTTGTGATTAACGGGACAACAGCGGAGAGTGCTACGATCACTGCGGAAGAAAAAGAACAGATCATTGCTGTTATTGCCGAAGAAAACAACGGACGATTGCCGTTGGTTTTAGGAGTAGGTGGAAATAATACTCAGCAAGTAGTTGCAGAATTAAAGCGATTAGATTTGTCTGCCATTGATGGAATTTTATCCGTTGCTCCTTATTACAGCAAGCCTACACAAGAAGGTTTTTACCAACATTTTAAAGCAGTGTCGGAAGCGAGTCCAAAGCCGGTGATCGTATATAATGTACCTGGAAGAACTGCTAAAAATATGGAGCCACAAACGACCTTGCGTTTAGCTGCGGATTTCGATAATATCGTAGGAGTGAAAGAGGCTGGAAATAACCAGCAACAATATTACGCATTGCTCAAAGATGCACCTGAAGATTTCTTGATTATTTCTGGAGATGATGATTTGGCATTAGGAGCGGTGCTCGGCGGGGGAGCAGGAGTGATTTCTGTGATCGGACAAGGTTTTCCTAAAGAGTTCTCAACGATGATTCGTTTAGGACGTGAGGGGAAAAATAAAGAAGCATTTGAATTGCATTACCGTTTGATGGATATCGTAAGCATGATTTTTGAAGAAAACAATCCTGCCGGTATTAAGTCGGTACTGAAGCATTTGGATATCACTACTGACAAAGTGCGTTTGCCATTGGTACCCGCTACTGAAGAATTACAAGCGAGAATAGGTGCTTTTGTAAAAGCATTTTAAGAAACGAGCAGATCGATATTTTTAAACGAGCCAAGAGTTGCAATAGTAAGCAAGTCTTGGCTCGTTAGCTGTAAAAAAAAAACAGCGCATATACTTTTTACGAAGGCGAAAAAAGGCGGTTTTCACGTGGGCGATAGCTTTATGAATTCCACTTTTTTTAGCATCTTTGTATTAGAAATTAAAAATCAACTATGTTATCAAAAAAAATAGAAGAAGCGTTAAATAACCAAATCAAGATAGAAGCAGAGTCGTCACAGGTGTATTTATCTATGGCCTGCTGGGCAGAAACTCAAGGATTTGAAGGAGTAGCACAATTTATGTACGCTCATTCTGATGAGGAACGCATGCACATGTTAAAATTGGTGAAGTTCGTGAATGAACGCGGAGGACATGCAAAGGTATCGGCGTTGGCAGAGCCACCTCTTGAATTTGGATCTTTTAAAGAAATGTTTGAGACGCTTTTTAATCACGAAGTAATGGTGTCAAAATCGATTAACGATTTGGTACATATTACCTTAGAAGAACGCGACTACGCAACACATAACTTCTTACAGTGGTACGTGTCTGAACAAATTGAAGAAGAAGCCTTGGCGCGAAATATTCTCGATAAAATCAACTTGATTGGAGACGATAAAGGAGGATTGTACTTATTTGACAATGACGTAAAACAATTAGTAGGACCCGATGCTGGTGCCGAAGTTTAAGATTAACAAAGATTTAGGAGTTTGTTGGATTTTTTGTAACACTATTTTAGGTTTCTTGCACTTCGAAACTAGTTAGAAAAAATAGTTTTAATAATCCATAATTAATCATTAATTTTGCCAGATGCAAAAAAGTAAAAATTTAGCCCTCATTGTAGTAGTTTTTGTCTTATTAACCTCATGTGGTCAATATCAAAAAGTATTAAACAAAGGAACTGTAGAAGAGCAGTACAAAATGGCCGTCAAAATGTACGAGGCTCAAAAGTACGCAAAAGCACTTCGTTTATTTGAGAAAATAACACCTTCATATCGTGGAAAGCCACAAATGGAACGTATACAATACATGGTGTCACAATCAAATTTTAATGAGAAAAACTACAGTTTAGCTGGGTATTATTTTAATCGTTTTGCTCGAAATTACCCTAAGAGTTCAAAAGTAGAAGAGGCTTCTTTTATGTCGGCATTGAGTTATTACAAAGCCGCTCCTGTTTTTAGTTTGGACCCTACGGATACGAACAAAGCTTTGGAGTCTTTTCAGCGCTTTATCGATACCTATCCAAAGTCAGAACGTTTAGACGAAGCGAACAAGTACTATGGTGAACTCCGTTATAAGTTGGAGAAAAAGGCCTTTGAAATAGGAAAGACCTATTACCGTACAGCAGATTATGACGCTCGTAATTACACTGCTGCCATTGTAGCTTTTGACAATTTATTGTCAGATTACTTGGGGACTAGTTTTAAAGAAGAGGCATTGTACTACCGCTTAAAGGCAGCTCATGATTTCGCAATGAAGAGTACACAACGTAGAAAAGTTGAGCGAATTGAGAACGCCATAAAAGCGTATGATAAATTAAAAAGAAGTTTTCCGGAATCAAAGTTTGACAAGGAAATTGAAGCAATGCACACAGCATTAGTAAACGAAAAGAAGAATTTAGTAAAAAGTTAATAAATGGATTATAAAGAAACGAAAGCACCTGTAAGTACTATTACTTATGATAAAGAAGCTATCGAGGCTCCAACAGATAACATCTATGAGGCCATCTCAATTATCGCGAAAAGAGCTACTCAAATTAACTCTGATTTAAAGAAGGAATTGGTTGATAAATTAGATGAGTTCGCTACTTACAACGATAGTTTAGAAGAAGTTTTTGAAAATAAAGAGCAAATAGAAGTTTCTAAATTCTATGAGCGCTTACCTAAGCCACATGCTATAGCAGTGGATGAGTGGTTAAGTGAAAAAGTATACTACAGAACTCCAGACGCGGAATAATCTATGTCTGTATTTCACGGTAAAAAAGTCTTAATAGGCGTTACCGCAGGAATTGCCGCTTACAAAACGGCAAATCTGGTACGTTTATTTATAAAATCAGGCGCAGAAGTTCAAGTTATTATGACTCCTGCGTCTAAAGATTTTGTAACACCTCTTACATTATCTACCTTGTCTAAAAATCCTGTTCATTCTACATTCTACGATCAGGAAGATGAAAACGAACTCTGGAACAATCATGTGGAACTGGGATTGTGGGCCGATTTTATGCTCATCGCTCCAGCAACTGCCAATACCTTGTCAAAGATGACTAATGGGGCCTGTGATAATTTATTACTAGCAACCTATTTGTCGGCAAAATGCCCTGTGTATTTCGCACCAGCCATGGATTTAGATATGTACAAACACCCATCGACATTGGATAGTTTGAACAAACTTCAAGAATTCGGAAATATCATGATACCAGCGACGTCAGGTGAACTGGCTAGCGGATTGGTAGGACAAGGACGCATGGCCGAACCTGAAGATATCTTGAGTTTTATTGAAAAGGATATCTACGATAAACTACCCTTGAGATCTAAACGAATTTTGATAACAGCGGGTCCGACCTATGAAGCCATAGATCCGGTTCGATTTATTGGAAATCACTCGTCAGGAAAAATGGGCTTCGAGCTGGCGCATACCGCTGCTACTTTAGGAGCAAAAGTATTTTTGGTAGCAGGACCCTCTGCTCAGAAAGTGCAACACAGTGCTATTGAGCGTATTGATGTACGCTCGGCCGAAGAGATGTATCAGGCTTGTCATGAGTATTACGCTTCTGTAGATGTCGCTATTTTATCGGCAGCAGTGGCTGATTACCGACCAAAAAATGTTGCTGATCAGAAAATAAAAAAGAAGGATGTTTCGTTAACTATTGAGTTAGAGCCTACAAAAGATATTTTGAAGTCGCTCGGAGAAGCAAAAGAACATCAGTTATTAGTAGGGTTTGCACTGGAAACCAATAATGAAATTGCCAATGCTGAGGCCAAGATCCGAAAGAAGAATTTAGACCTGATTGTGTTAAATTCATTACGAGATAAAGGCGCTGGCTTTGCCACAGATACAAATAAAATTACTATTATTGATGCTGATTTTGAACAGACTAGCTTCGAGTTGAAATCAAAAAGAGAAGTCTCTGTGGATATTGTTAATGAAATAATTCAAAAATTAGATGCGTAAAATAGTACTTATTGCCTTTGTTTTTCTTGGAATGCTAACGGTGAAAGCTCAAGAGCTGAATGCCTTGGTAACCATTAATTCGGATAAAATTCAGAGTTCGAACAAGCAAGTTTATCAAACGTTACAAACCGCTTTGACTGAGTTTATCAATCAAAAGCAATGGACCAATAAGACCTATAAAGTTCAGGAACGAATTAATTGTGCTTATACGATTATCATCAATGAACAAAACGGAAATAACTTTTCTGCGAGCTTGCAAATTCAGGCAACACGCCCGGTGTACAACTCGTCTTATGCAACTCCTTTGTTGAACATCAACGATACGAATTTCAATTTTAAATACAACGAATTCGATCCGCTCCTGTACAATCCAACGACCTACGATTCAAATTTGGTTTCGGTAATTGCGTTTTACACCTATGTAATTCTTGGGGTAGATGCAGATACCTTTGCTGCCAAAGGAGGTCAAAAGTATTTAAAGCAAGCGGAGAATGCGATGCTGCAGGCACAGAGTAACGGTGAGAGTGGATGGCAAAATCAGATAGGAAAACAAAATCGTTACGCATTAATCGATAGTTTACTCTCTGAGAAATTCGCGGCCTTACGCGCAATATATTACGAATACCACCGCAATGGGTTTGATACTTTCGCAGAGGATAAGGACCGAGCAAAACAGGTGATTGAAACAGCGGTGTTACAACTGGAGCAATTGCATAATATTACCATCGGAAATTACATGATTCGCATCTTTTTAGATGCAAAGTCAGATGAAATTGTCAGTGTGTTTTCGGATGGACGACCTTCTTCTAATCAGCAAAAGCTGCGTACCATGCTCGATAAAATCGCACCTACTTACGAGGATAAGTGGAAAAAGATAAAGTAAAATTTCGCTGAAAATTACTGCTTAAGTTTCGCCTAAAAATTCTTACTTTTATAGCTTTGAAAGTTTAGGATTTGCTGACACATTTAACCATACAAAATTACGCACTCATCAATCAATTATCGATTGATTTTACCCAGGGATTATCAATTATCACTGGTGAAACGGGTGCAGGAAAATCGATCTTATTAGGAGCTTTGGGCTTGGTAATGGGAAAGAGAGCAGACTTATCGTCGTTAAAATACGATGATAAAAAGTGTATTATTGAAGCCCAGTTTAATCTGGCCAATTACCAATTGGAAGAGCTTTTTGACGATTTGGATATGGACTACGAAGAAGAGACCATTATTCGACGCGAAATTTTACCTTCGGGGAAATCGCGTGCTTTTGTCAATGATACGCCTGTAAATTTATCTGCGCTCAATGAATTGTCTGGACAGCTGGTCGATATTCATTCGCAGCACCAAACGTTATCTTTATCAGATACGGACTTTCAATTTTCAATTTTGGATGCCCTTGCCAAGAATCAGGTAAAACTGGCTTCGTACCGCAGAGGTTTGTCAAAGTACCAAAAAGTAGAACGCGAGTTGCGTTTAAAGCAATTGGAAGCAAGTCAGTCAAAAGAGCAATACGAATACAATTTACACCTGTACAAAGAACTGGAAGAGGCGGAACTCCGTGCCGGTGAGCAAGAAGAATTGGAGCAAAAACTCGAAAAGCTCAACAATATTGAAGAGATTAAATTACAGTTGTCAGAGAGCTATCAGTTGGCAGCTAGTGAGGAGATTGGTATCCAAAATCAATTGCATAGCTTAGAGTCTAAACTGCAACGAATTAGTGGTTTTGCTGCGAGCTATGAAGAACTTGCCAATCGCGTGGCGAGCGTAAAAATTGAATTGGATGATGTGGTGAGCGAATTAGAACAGGCAAATGAAGATGTCGAGTACAATCCTTCGGAATTAGAGCAACTTAATGATCGACTGCAGTTGATGTATAATTTACAGAAGAAGCACCAAGTGGCCACTGTTGAAGAGCTGCTTGTGATTTTCGATCAATTGGCGGTAAAGGTTGCACAGGTAGAAGGAGCAGATGAAGCCTTAGCCGGCTTGTTAGCTGAGCAGGCAAAAATTGCTGAAAAACTCGATGACGTTGCGGGTCGAATCACAGAAGCCCGTACTAAAGTGATCCCTAAATTGATAAAAGAACTCAAAAAACTACTAAATTCGCTTGGAATGCCCAATGCTAATTTTCAAATTGAATTGGCACCGAGTACTTCGTATTTGGCCAATGGTAAGGACCAATTGAGTTTCCTATTTGCCGCGAATAAGGGAGGTAGTTTCGGAGAGTTGAAAAAAGTGGCATCCGGAGGTGAATTGTCTAGGATCATGCTTTCAATAAAGAATATACTATCTAAAAACATCAAATTACCGACCATTATTTTCGATGAGATTGATACCGGAGTTTCTGGAGAAGTATCGAATAAGATTGCGGCGATTATGGATGATATGGCGAAACACATGCAGGTAATTACGATTACACACTTACCTCAAATAGCGGCTAAAGGACAGCAGCATTACAAGGTGTATAAGGGTGATGTAGATGGCGTAACGACTTCCAACTTGAAACAGTTGAATACCGAAGAGCGCATTGCGGAAATCGCAGAAATGCTCAGTGGAAAAGACTATTCAGAAAGTGCGTTGACCCACGCAAAGGAGTTATTAGAATTGTAATTTCTCCAAGATTTAAAGAGGTAGTAAATGGGTTTAAGTACTATATTTGCTGCTACAAATAACTAAATGGACAAAATAATTTAACTATGTATAATTTATTAAAAGGTAAAAAAGGAATTATTTTTGGAGCGTTGAACGAGCACTCTATCGCTTGGAAAGTTGCAGAAAGAGCTCATGAAGAGGGAGCTGAGTTTGTATTGACGAACGCACCAATCGCTATGAGAATGGGAGAGTTAAATGCACTCGCTGAAAAGACAGGTTCTCAAGTGATTCCTGCTGATGCTACTTCGGTAGAAGACTTAACAAATTTAATAGAGCAATCTATGGAGATTTTGGGTGGTAAAATTGATTTTGTTTTACACTCTATTGGAATGTCAGTTAATGTTCGTAAAGGACGTCACTATACAGATTCTAAGTACGATTTCACCATGAAAGGATTTGATGTTTCAGCATTGTCTTTCCATAAGTTGATGAATGTATTGTACAACAAACAAGCCATGAATGAGTGGGGTAGTATTGTTGCCTTAACGTATATGGCAGCACAGCGCGTATTCCCAGACTACAATGATATGGCAGATAACAAAGCTTATTTAGAGTCTATTGCTAGAAGTTTTGGATATTTCTTCGGACGTGATCACAAGGTACGTGTTAATACGATTTCTCAGTCGCCAACTCCAACTACTGCTGGAAGTGGTGTAAAAGGATTTGACGGATTTATCAACTACGCCGAAAAAATGTCTCCTTTAGGAAATGCAACAGCATTAGAGTGTGCGGACTACACGATTTCACTATTCTCTGATTTGACCAAGAAAGTAACCTTACAGAATTTATTCCATGACGGAGGTTTCTCGAATGTCGGAGTAAGTGATGCTGTGATGACTGAATTTACAGAAGAATAAGGACAAAATAAAACACATAAAAAGATGAAATGCAGGTCGTTAGATTTGCATTTTTTATTGTAACTTTATGAACATGGATCGAATTATAGTAATAGAAAAAGAGCTTAACCCTCTTAGAAAAAGATTAAGAGAGCACGAGTTGTATTCCTCATTAAACGATATCAATGATGTTCGTTTTTTTATGGAAGAGCATGTTTATGCAGTTTGGGACTTTATGTCTTTATTAAAGGCATTGCAACAGCGGTTAACCTGTATTCAAACACCTTGGGTACCGGTAGTAAACCCTAAAACGGCGCGATTTATTAATGAAATTGTCCTTGAGGAGGAAAGCGATATCAACGAGCTTGGTGAACCGAGGAGTCATTTTGAAATGTATATCGATGCCATGAAAGAAACGAAGGCTGATTTGACTAAAATTTCCGCGTTTATTTCCGAAGTAATTGACGGAAAAGACATCAAAGAAATTTTAGAGAACAGTGGCTTGTCAGAGGAAACAAAGGCTTTTGTCGACTTTACCTTCGAAGTAATCCGCACGAATGAACCGCATATCATTGCGGCTAGCTTTACCTTTGGTAGAGAAGATGTGATTCCTGATATGTTTTTGGAAATTGTAAAGCGTACAGAAGAGGAAGAACGCGTTGATTACGGGAAGTTAAAGTACTATCTGAACCGCCATATTGAATTGGATGGTGATGAACACGGACCATTGGCCTTACAAATGATCGCGGAACTCTGTGGTAACGATGATCAGAAATGGCAAGATGTGTTGTACTACGCGAAAGCAGCTTTAGAAAAGAGAATCGAATTGTGGAGTGGAATTCACAAAAAAATCGAATCGAATAAGCAAAAAGCTGTAGCTTATTAATACGAAAACTCTGAATGAATTTATTTTTCTCAGTGATTGTGCCTGTGTATAACAGGCCTAATGAAATAGAAGAACTCCTTGAGAGTTTTACCCAACAAGATTACAATGAGAAGTACGAGATTGTCATAGTGGAAGACGGCTCTAGTGAGTCGTCTGAAACTATCGTCCATAATTACCGTTCTCGCTTACCACTTACTTATTTTTACAAAGAAAACTCTGGTCCAGGTGATTCCAGAAATTACGGGATGCAAAAGGCAGCGGGAAACTATTTTATCGTATTGGATTCCGATGTGATTTTACCACCGACTTACTTGAGTACCATTCATAAGTTTCTCAAAGAGCAATACGTAGATTGCTTTGGAGGAAGTGATGCTGCTCACGAGAGTTTTAGCAACCTCCAGAAAGCTATTAACTATGTAATGACCTCCTTTTTGACAACAGGAGGAATTCGTGGTTCCAAACTTAAAATTCAAAAGTTTGAACCGAGAAGTTTTAATATGGGGATTTCTAAGGAAGCTTTTGAAGCGACCCAAGGATTTGCGAGAATTCACCCTGGTGAAGATCCGGATTTGTCAAGGAGAATTGAAAAGGCCGGTTTCAGAACTAATTTTTTACCCGGTGCCGCGGTGTTTCACAAGCGGAGAATTTCTTGGAAAAAGTTTCATACCCAGGTAAAGAAGTTTGGAATGGTACGTCCAATACTCTCTAGTTGGCATCCAGAAACGGCCAAGCTTACTTTTTGGTTGCCCAGTTTGTTTGTCGGGTTTGTTTTGATATCTGTCACTGCAGCGATTGCAACGCAGAATCCGGTATACCTGTCGGTATTGTTGGGATACCTCGGATTCATTGCTATACATTCTACCGTGTTGAACAAAAGCATCGTTGTAGGCGTTTTAAGCGTGTTTGCGGTACTTGTTCAGTTTTTTGGTTATGGACTAGCTTTTGTGAAATCGAGTTTCTTTATACGCCTATTAAAGAAGAATCCCGAAAAACAATTCCCTCAACTCTTTTTTAAGGAAAAATAATAAGATTAAGTTCTTATTTTTGAGAAAATTTAAATTTTACGCGTGAAGAAAATTTTAGTTACGGGTGGAGCAGGTTTTATAGGATCTCACCTCTGCGAACGATTGTTAAAAGAAGGTAATGAAGTACTGTGTTTAGACAACTATTTCACAGGAAGCAAACGAAATATATTGCATTTAATGGACAATCCGTATTTTGAATTAATACGGCACGACATTACGGAACCTTATTTTGCAGAAGTAGATGAGATTTACAATTTGGCATGTCCGGCATCTCCCATTCATTATCAGTACGATCCTATCAAAACGATTAATACTTCAGTAGTAGGGGCTACGAATATGTTGGGTTTAGCCAAGCGTGTTAATGCTAAGATTTTACAAGCATCGACAAGTGAGGTGTACGGTGATCCGAAAATTCATCCACAACCAGAAACGTATTGGGGAAATGTAAACCCAATAGGGTTGCGTTCGTGTTATGACGAAGGAAAACGCTGTGCTGAGTCACTATTTGTAAACTATCATAAGCAGAAGGATGTTCGCATAAAAATTATCCGAATTTTTAATACCTACGGGACTCGTATGAATATTAATGACGGAAGGGTAATTTCTAACTTTATAGTGCAAGCATTAAAAGGAGAAGATATTACTATTTACGGTGACGGATCTCAGACGCGAAGTTTTCAGTATGTAGACGATTTGGTAGAAGGAATGATCAGGATGATGAATACCGATGATACAGTGACTGGCCCAGTGAATATCGGAAACCCAGGGGAGTATTCTATTGTGGAACTGGCTCGCGAAATTATTCGATTGACAGGTTCAAGTTCTATCATCATCTTTAAAGAGTTGCCCGAAGACGACCCTATGCAGCGCAAACCGGATATTCGTTTGGCAAGAGAAATTTTAAACAATTGGGAGCCTACCATTGAACTGGAGCAGGGGCTGTTAAAGGTAATTGCTTATTTTAAAGAAGTACTTGCTGAGGGCTAGGAAATCTACTAAAAGAGTAATTAGAAAAGACATAAAAAATAAAAAACCAGAGCTTAGCTCTGGTTTTTTGTTGCATTATTTTTCTGGATTTAGTACGGCTGATATATAACCGTTTTTTAAATACTTTTTAGCTACTTTCTGAATGTCTTTAGCAGTTACCTTAGTAACGCGTTTTTCTAAGTCTATTGCCGATTCCTTATCGTTCTTTAAATAATCGATATTCTTAATCGTACGCAACCAATAACGGTTTTTCTTTAAATCTTCCTTAAAGTCGTTAATCATTCCTTTCTGAGCTTTTTCAACATCAGATTGTAAGGGACCGTTTTTCACTAAGTGTGCTACTTCGTCCACAACAATTTTTTGTAGTTTCGCCACATTTTCAGGGGCACATGGGAACGATACGCTTAAATTATACCAATCGTATGGCATTTTCGACATATAAGCACGTGTTCTAGAAGAATACACTCCTCCTTCTTTTTCGCGTAACTTTTCTGTGAGTTTGATAGCCAATACATCACCTAACATTTTGAAGGCCAAAGCGTCTTCTTTTGAATATTTAGCCGGTCCTTGATAGTTAATTCTCACGGAGCTTTTCGCTTCTTTCCCTTTCTTGAATTCCTTGGTATGACTACCGTGTTTTGGTCTAAAGTCACTGATTTTATACATTTCACGATCTTTAGAACTCGGTAAATTTGCAAGGTATTGACTAGCGTACTTCATCAGTTTAGCCTCGTCGATATTTCCGACAAAATAGAAATGGAAATCTCCCGCATTGGCAAAGCGCTCAAAGTATTTTTTATACGCTAAATAATAATCCGCAGTGTCATAAGCAGCAGGTGTTGGGAATCCGTAGTACCTAGGGTTTCCTTCGTTTAAGAAATCTCCCATTTCTTTTTGGAAGTAGAAGTTAGGATTCGCTAACAAGTTACCTAAAAAGCTCTTTTGTTTATTTGTAAACGAGTTGAATGCTTTTTGATCCTTATTGAGGGCTGTAAAATACAAGTGAACCATTTGAAAGAGTTCTTCTAGGTATTTAGGAGCTGCCATTCCTCTAAATCCTTCACTATACCTTCCGATGTACGGATTGACACGAACGATTTTTCCAGCCATCATTTTACGGAGGTCGGTTTTAGTAAAACCGTTTACCCCAGCTTCAGAAAGTCCTTGATTTGCGTAGTTGGTCGCTTTCAAGTCAGCGTCAGAGTACAATGAAGTTCCACCGTAACTAAAGGCTTCGAAAAGAACTTCGTCGTTTTTAAAGTCAGTTTGCTTATAAGTTACTGTTGCTCCGTTGCTCAAATGCAATGTCTTTGTTCCTAAAAGCTTGTCTTCACTGCTCTTCACGATAGCTCCTGGCTTAGGAAGTTTGGTGATGAGTGAACTCGCTACTTTCTTATCTTGGTAAGGAGTTAACTTTTTAGTTTTTGACTTGTTTAACAAGTCCATCACTTGCTTTTCGGTAACCAATTTTTTAGGTCCAGTAATCACTACCACACGGTTGTCGTCATGCAAGTAACTTCCTATTAAATTGTTAACGTCAAGAAGGGTAATGGTAGGCATCAAACGCTTTTGAGCATCGTATTCCCATTCGATACTAGGAATAGGTTCTTGTTCTAAATAATTGTTTACGTATTGTCCAATAATTCGACGAGACTCTTGTTTGTTTCTATCCTTGTACATTTTTTCCCAGCGAGAAAGTACATTGGCTTTAGCACGGTCAAATTCTCCTTGCTGGAAACCAAAGCGCTTTACGCGTTCGTTTTCATCGAGTAAGGCTTCTAATCCTTTTAACTGACCTTCGGCACTGGTCATAGCAAAAGACTGGTAGGCTTCTTTTCCACGGGCCCATGTTCCTCCGTGATAGCTGTATCCGTATACAAAAGGCGGCTTTTCACTGTTTTGTAAATCGGTTAATCTATTGTTCAACATTTGAGCGAAAATAGATTCTACCATGGTGTTGCGGTAATCTTCTATAGAGTTTACTGCTGTTGCTTGATCGCTGTCTTTGTACATCAATTGCACGCGTGAAAAAGCAGCTTCTTTATCCGCTTCAATAGCGATAAATGTTTCCTTGTGGTTTTTCGGTGCAGCTACTTTTCTCGGACGAGGAGATGTTACTGGTTTAATTCCAGAAAAATGTGATTTGATTTTGGCTTCTAGGGTTGCGACATCAACATCACCAACAGCTACGACGGCCATTAAATCTGGGCGATACCAATCGTTGTAGAAGCGACGAAGACTTTCGTGCTTGAACGTCTCTAAATTTTTCTTTGTTCCAATAGGTAAGCGTTCGGCATACTTAGAACCGTGCATAACAATAGGTAGGTAGTTTTGTAACATTCTACTATCGGCACCTTTTCCAGAGCGGTATTCTTCCAAAACGACACCGCGTTCCTCGTCGATATCCTTTCCTGTAAGCAAGGCACCATGTGCCCAGTCTTCTAGAATTTGAAATCCTTTTTCAAGTTTTTTTGGATCGTCACTTGGGATTGGTAAAATATATACCGTTTCATTAAAGCCTGTGTAGGCATTGAGATGGGCACCAAATTTAACTCCGATAGATTGAAGGTAATCCACGAGTTCATTTTTCTTAAAATGTTTGGTTCCATTGAAGTTCATATGCTCCATAAAGTGAGCAAGACCTCTCTGATCGTCATCTTCCAAAATAGACCCTGCATTCACTACTAATCGCAATTCAACCTTATCGGCTGGTTTTGGGTTTTGCTTGATGTAATAGGTGAGTCCATTGGCTAGTTTTCCAATTTTGACAGAAGGGTCGACTGGAATTTTCATTTCACTTAACTTCACAATTTTTCGTTGCTTACTACCGCTGGTTTGCGCGATAGCAGGGCTTATCATGAGCGCCGCAAGTGTAATGGAATACAGTACTTTTTTCATAGTGCGTAAATATTTGTTTTGTAGGCTAAAGGTACACTTTATGGATTTAATAACTATGTTGTTAGTTGTAAAATGTTGTTAAAAAAAAAACTCTACGTAACGTAGAGTTTTGATTTACAGTATGTTTTCTATGTTTTCTGGAGGTCTTCCGACAACAGCTTTGTTTCCATTTACCACAATAGGACGCTCAATGAGCTTAGGGTGGCTTAGCATGGCGTCGATGAGTTCTTCATCGGAAAGTTCCTTTCCTTTGAATTCTTCTTTCCAAATTTTTTCATTGGTTCTAATCAATTGCATAGGAGTCATGTCGAGTAGTGTCAAAAGTTCTTTGAGCTCTTCTTTTTGTGGAACGCTATCCAAGTATTTGACAATTTCGAACTCCTTTCCAGAATTTTCTAGAATGGCAACGCCGTTTCTAGATTTACTGCAACGAGGGTTGTGGTAAATTTTTATCATTGTTGGTTGATTTATTAGTTATTCGTCGGTTTCTTTTTGTCCCATCATCATCAGATAGGCTTTTAAAAAGGCATTGATATCACCGTTCATTACGGCATCAACATTTCCAGTTTCATGAGCCGTTCTCACATCCTTTACTAATTTATAGGGGTGCATTACGTAATTGCGTATTTGACTTCCCCATTCATTTTTAAGTTTGTTAGCCTCGATATCCGCTCGAGCTGCTTGACGCTTTTGTAGCTCAATTTCGTAGAGCTGTGATTTTAACATCTGTAAGGCAGTTGCTCTGTTGTCGTGTTGAGAACGGGAATTTGAGCATTGAATTTGAATACCTGTTGGCTTGTGTACCAGTTGTACCTTAGTTTCTACCTTATTTACATTCTGTCCACCAGCACCGCTAGATCGGGCAGTAGTGATTTCGATATCGGCCGGATTGATTTCAATTTCAATAGAATCATCGGCAACAGGATATACATATACCGAAGAAAAAGAGGTGTGGCGTTTGGCGTTGCTGTCAAATGGAGAGATACGTACCAACCTGTGTACACCGTTTTCCCCTTTAAGCCAACCAAAGGCATAGTCACCGTCAAATTGTAAGGTAACCGTTTTTACACCGGCTACATCACCTTCTTGATAGTTGAGTGTTTTGATAGAAATGCCGTGCTTTTCTGCCCACATGCTGTACATGCGCATCAGCATTTCGGTCCAATCACAGCTTTCAGTACCCCCTGCACCCGCTGTAATTTGAATCACAGCACTGAGGTTATCTCCTTCTTCTGAAAGCATGTTCTTAAATTCGATGTCTTCAAGTAATATTTTTGTTTTATCGAAGTGCTCTTGAAGTTCGGCTTCCTCAACATCACCTTCCTTATAAAAGTCGTATAACACGAGTAAATCGTCGTATAAGGTATTTATTTCCTGATAATCGCTTACCCATTTCTTTTTCATACGAAGTGATTTCATCAAAACCTCTGCTTGTTTGGGGTCATTCCAAAAATCAGGATTTGCTGTTTGCTCTTCTTCGTTGCTGATTTCAATTTGTTTTTTATCTATTTCTAGGTAGTCTTTGAGTTTGGCAACTCGACTACCGATATCTTTTAAGTGCTCGTACGTAATCATAATCAAAACAAAAATAAGTTAAAATTTAAGATTGGCGTAGGTTCCGGTTTAATTTCGAGGGTGAATTTAGTATTTTTAACCACTAGAGCTAAGCAGTGCTTTTTGGGCTGGGCAGTTCTGGGTGAATAAAAAAAGAAATATTTAGATCTTTATGGAAATTAATTTGATTAGTGATACCGTTACCAAACCGACAAAAGGGATGTTAGCCGCCATGATGGCTGCGGAGGTTGGAGATGACGTGTTTAAAACAGATCCAACTGTTAATAAGTTGCAGACCTTGGCTGCAGAGCGTTTTGGTATGGAGGCAGCCTTGTTTTTTCCTTCTGGAACGATGGCCAATCAAACGGCAATTAAATTGCATACCCAACCCGGTGATCGCATGTTTTGTGATAAATGGGCGCATGTGTATAATTATGAAGGAGGAGGAGCGGCTTTTAATGCGGGGGTAACCTCACAACTCATTGACGGACATCGCGGGATGTTTACAGCCGATCAATTGCGCGCTGCTGCCGCTGGGAATATCGATATTCATTCGCCGTTTAATCGTTTAGTCTGTATCGAAAATACTACGAATAAAGGGGGAGGAGCTTGTTGGAATTTTAAAGAATTGGAAGCTATTAGAGAAGTTGCTGATCAGGAGAAACTGGCTTATCACCTCGATGGGGCACGTCTTTTTAATGCCCTCGTAGAGAAAAATGAAACAGCAGCACAATACGGAAAATTATTTGATACCATTTCAATATGCTTATCCAAAGGACTGGGAGCTCCTGTAGGATCCATTTTACTCGGGTCAGAAGAGGATATGCAAAAAGCACTCCGCATTCGAAAGTTGTTTGGAGGTGGAATGCGACAGGCTGGTTTTTTGGCGGCTGCTGGAATTTACGCCTTGGAACATCAGGTTACTCGTTTGGCTGAAGATCACGAGAAAGCGAAGCGTATCGCAGAAGTTTTAGCTTCCTGTACGTATGTGTCAAAGGTAGAACCAGTAGATACCAATATCATCATTTTTAATGTTAGTGACGACGTAGATATTGAAGCTTTTATGAGCCGCATGCAGTCGAAAGGAATTCTCTTTATTTCTATGGGACAAGGAAAGTTGAGGATGGTGACTCATTTGGATATCAACGAATCTATGCTATCCCTACTCATCCAACAATTAAAAGAATTTTAAAAAGAAAGGCACTCCATTGGAGTGCCTTTTATATTATTCCTCATCATTTATTTTAATGAGTTCTTCGTAGTTTTTATTTAACTTTTTAAGGAGGCTTCCGTATAGCAACTTATAAAATAACCACATGGTGAAAAACAATAAGGTCAATACGACTACCATGGATATGATCAGTGAGATAAGCAATTGGTCTTTACTTTGGTTTACTGTGATACCGTGGGTATTGTAATAATCAATAAGGGTATCCAGATCACTAAAGATGAGTAGCACCACGATAATGTTTGTCAAAATAGCATACACCAGGTTAAAATATACGTAGTACTTTACCACTCTTCGCGTGTTCAAGATTTTTTTGATGAGCCCTTTTGTGTTTTCTGAAATGGATATCGATTTGTAATTTTTGTAAAAACCAACTAAGAAAAGTACAATGACAAAGTAATG
The DNA here is from genome assembly GCF_056160945.1 of Tenacibaculum sp. AWR4_210. Lineage (NCBI taxonomy): Bacteria > Pseudomonadati > Bacteroidota > Flavobacteriia > Flavobacteriales > Flavobacteriaceae > Tenacibaculum > Tenacibaculum sp. AWR4_210. The sequence goes on along the minus strand of NZ_JBSWYF010000003.1, from coordinate 281,602 downwards.
TATGTAGATAGTGGCATTGACGAGCTTCTGTAAATGTAAACTCTCATAAAGATCCGAGTACGACGACCCTGCAAAGAAGATATTCAATCCTCCCCAAAACAGTAATTCTAAAATTCCAATAATAAAAATCCATTTTACGATGGATGACGACTTGGAATGTGCCATCCTGTAAATGTCAAGCTTGGAAACCTTCAAGGTCTCATCAGGCTGGTTGTCCCAAGCTTTTTTATATCTTTCTAATGCGTCCATATAATTTATGGGTTCAGTATTTTTTTTAATTTATCTTTTGCTCTATTCATTTTTACACGAGCATTGACTTCGGTAATCCCTAAGGTGTCTGAAATTTCTTTATATGGTTTGTCTTCCAAGTATAAAAAAATCAGTGCCTTATCAATGTCGTTCAACTTATGAATAGCTTGATATAGTGATTTGAGCTGCTGTTCTTCGGTATCGTCGTACTCTGTTGATTGTACTTTGTATACTACCTCACTAATATCTTGAGTTTTTACAGACCTAGTTGATTTTCGGTATAACGAGATTGCGGTATTGAGGGCAACTCGATACATCCAGGTACTAAACTTGGCATCTCCTCGAAATTTGTGGTAATTTTTCCAGAGTTGAATCGTAATTTCTTGAAACAAATCATTGTGAGCATCCGAATTGGTAGTGTAAATTCTACATACCTTATGAACGATGTTCTGATTGGATTCGAAATCCGTTAAAAATTTATTTTCGAGTTCTTTTTGCACTTAGTTTAGCTACTAGTTTCCTGTATTTAGAGTATTAGAAGCTCAAATGTACAAAACGTTACATATACCGTCGTTTTTTTTGAAAATTTATTACAAAAGTCATACCAAGACTATAAAGTAGCACTTCCAAACAGTCATGTTGTCATTGAACACCAGTTAGTTCAATGCCTTGTGATATGAGCTCGTTTTGGAAAGTGGTGGTTTGGAAGTTGCAAGACATCCTGTTTATGAAAGGCTTGTACTATTTAAGTTAAAAGTGGTAGCATTCGTAAAGCCATCACCTGGATCGTCAGGGCTTTGTGCCTGAGCATTTCTTGGATTTAAAATTAAATAGGTGCCAAGGGCCGTCAAGGCGGTGTATTTTGAGTATGCTGTGAGTTTTTTTAAGGCTTGTTTTCTGGATATACGCAATTCGTTCGTGTGTTTGGTTTTCATAGTTTTTTGTTTTTTTGGGTTGGAACTGTAAAAGGGATACCCATAAAGTGTTAAGCAGATACTCCTGTAAGTCAGGAGAGCATTCAACATATAAAGCCCGTTTCACAGTTAAATTTCTTTTTATCAATGCAAGTTTCCCGGTCAATATTGATTTTGCCCCTTCTTTTTATTGTTGTGGCTTTTAAGAACCGGTGACCATACGATGGAAAATTAGTAGAAATGTTTCTTAAAAAGAACAGAGGTGATAAGAAGGACAATGTATATGTAAAGACCGAAATGAAACTGGTTTTTTTCGTAGAAATAGGAGTTGTAAAGTAAAGGATAAGGGGTTTCTTACAGTTCGGTCATGAAATTTGACAGTTGGGTAGATTACAATTTGAAAGTCGTGTAATAGCCGAGATATTTGTGGTGTAATTAATCAATAAAACTAAAAACCATGAAACTATTAACAACTTTAATTGCCTTTACATTTTTTGCTACAGTTCAGCAAATGAACGCGCAAAACACGGCGGTTACCGCAACGGTAACCAATGCGACTTCTGATTCGGGAAAAGTATATTTTTCGCTGTACAACCAAGCGAGTTTTATGAAAAAGCCATTAAAATCAGGGGGAGCCATCATTGCGGAGGGGAAGAGCAGTTTTACCTTTGAAGACCTTGCGCCAGGAACCTATGCAATTGTTTGCTACCACGATAAAAACGACAACAAAAAAATGGATTTTTCACCGAATGGGATGCCGGAAGAAGATTATGGAGCCTCTAACAATGTGCTTCGAATGGGGCCACCACAGTTTACAGATGCCAAGTTTACAGTTACTGATAAAAATGTATCTTTAGAAATCAGATTTTAACAATAAACAGTATGAATACTACACCTAAAACAGCCGTGGAACGCTTCAAATCAGACCTGTGGGTCTGTCTAAAAATGACAGTCATTTTTGGTACGGTTTTTACCTTGATAAACAGGGAGTTTACGCTCAAGGGAATGGGACTTACCTTTTTGTTCTCAGGCATGTATTCATTTGTTTTAGGAGTGGGGAACGGAATGATTAACGACCTACTCAGTGAGCGATTGAGTTGGGTAACTCAAACCAATCAACGTGTTACTGCGGCTATAGTCAGTACCGTATTTTACACCGTAATTGCTGTTTTGTGTATCCATTATATACAATACGTACTAATATTGAATTACGATGCGAGCAATTTTTTTAGCGGTCGTTTGATTTGGGTCCACATGTTTGCCATCATTTTATCTCTGGGAGTAGCCTCCTTTTTACATGCGAGAGGGTTTATGGTGGAATGGAAAAAAGCAGCATCCCAAGAAACTACGCAGCAGCAAATTGTAGCCAAAACAGAATCAGCAAAGTTTGAAACATTAAAAAGCCAAATTGATCCGCATTTTTTGTTCAACAGCTTGAATGTTTTGACTTCTCTGATCGGTGAGAATCCTTATTTAGCTGAGAAGTTTACTACGAAGCTATCTAAAGTATATCGCTACGTACTCGAACAGCGGAATAAGGAATTGGTGCCCATTGCAGAGGAATTGCGTTTCGCTAAAACGTATATGGAGCTTTTACAAATGCGCTTTGAAGATGCCGTTAAGTTTTCAATACCGACGAGTTTGAGCAATCCAGACTTAAAAATTGTACCCTTATCGCTGCAATTATTACTCGAGAATGCGGTAAAGCACAATGTAGTGTCCACACAGCGCCCCTTGGATATTCGCATTTATGAGGAAGGCGATTACCTACAAGTGAGCAATAATATTAATCCTAAAGAGGCGATAGGTAAGAGTACGAAAGTAGGATTGAGAAATATTGCAGATCGCTATGGGTTGATCACGGATCAAACGGTGCAAATCACCAACAATAACAAAACCTTTACAGTGAGTTTACCACTGTTATTAAAAACAAAAGAAATGAGACTAGATACCAATACATTTGAAAATAATAAGTACGTAAGAGCCGTTGAACGCGTCGAGAAGTTAAAAGAATTCTATCAGAACTTAGCGTCGTATGTGTTAGTAATCCCTTTTTTAATCTTTATCAATTTGCGATTCTCTCCGCAGTTCCAATGGTTTTGGTTTCCGATGATAGGTTGGGGAATAGGGGTGGTCTTTCACTTTTTAGATGTCAACAATTACAAGGTGTTCCTAGGAAAGGACTGGGAAGAGCGAAAGATTCGTGAAATTATGGAAGAAGACGAAAAAAACAATAACTAGTATGGAAGAGCGATTTACACAAGAGTACCGCTACGCAAGAGCAAAGAAACGCGTAGAGCGAATTAAAGGATTGTATGCACATGCTTTGGTAACCGTATTAATCATTCCAGTACTCGTGGTCATTAATTTAAAGTTTGTACCGCAATACCACTGGTTTTGGTATCCTTCTTTAGGAATGTCGATAGGATTGTTGTTCCATTGGTTTGGTGTATTTGGAGCCGAAAAATTAGGCTTCGGTAAAGATTGGGAAGAAAAAAAAATTAAAGAATTTTTAGAAAATGAGAAATAATTTAGAAGGTGATTACAAAAATAACCCGCGATACATTTATGCAAAAAAGCGGGTGGATAATATTAAAGGGTTTTTCTGGCATGCCGTTTCCTATGTGATTGTAAATATATTTATTTCAGCAATTATCATTGTAGGAATGACCTCAGAAGGAGCTAGTTTGAAGGCGGCCTTTGGCAATTTTGGAGTATGGGCAACTTGGTTGTTTTGGGGAATCGGCTTATTTTTTCACTGGCTGGGAGTATATGGTTCACAATGGTTTTTTAGTAAAGACTGGGAGGAACGAAAGATAAAAGAGTATTTAGACGAACGTAATAAAGAATAACATGACTTCAGTAAATAACCAACGAGAACACGATTACTTAAGAGCGAAGGAACGCGTAAAAAAATTAAAAGAATACTACACTCATTTAGTTGTTTTCCTGGCAGTGAATTGCTTTTTGTCTGGAAGAAAAATTTACCGAGTTTGGGAAGCAGGAGGCAATTTAGAAGAGGTATTGACGAGCTTTTCAACCTACTACCTATGGTTTTTTTGGGGAATAGGGATGCTAGGGCATACGTTTAAAATGTTCGGAACACAGTGGTTGTTGGGCAAGGAATGGGAAGAGAAGAAGATCAAAGAGTATATGAAAGAGTAAATTTCCGATGAGGATTAGGCAAGACTCCTTATCTTGTCAACTAGAACCACCATGTTAATCTTAGAAAGTTCGCACTTATGAACATAGTAATTATTGAAGATGAAAAACCTGCAGCACGTCGATTGCAGCGTATGTTAAACGCCTTAGGATTAGAAGTAAACCAACTGCTGCACTCCGTTGAAGAGGCCATTAATTGGTTTCAAACGAATACACATCCCGATTTGATTTTTTTAGATATTCAATTGTCTGATGGATTGTCTTTTGAGATTTTTGAAGAAGTTACAGTGAAATCGGCGATTATATTTACCACAGCTTATGATGAATACGCCCTGAAAGCGTTTAAGTTGAATTCTATTGATTACTTGTTAAAGCCTATTGATGACGAAGAGCTGGAAGCAGCTGTTCAAAAATTTCAGGAACAGCAGCCCAAACAAACCGACTTACAGGTGAATATTGACGATATCAGAAAATTACTCATCAATCCTATCGACAGAAAATATAAAAAGCGTTTTACCATCAAGGTAGGTCAGCACATAAAAATCGTGCATACTGATGAAATTGAATGCTTGTATTCTGAAAACAAAGCGAGTTATATTCATACCAATGGCAATAGAAATTATTTGATTGATCATTCCTTGGAACATTGGCAAGAGCAATTGGATCCGGAACAATTTTACAGAGTAAACCGTACTTATATAGTTCATATCAATGCTATTAAAGACATCGTGTCGTATACCAACTCTCGATTGCAATTAAAACTTCACAACTACGATGACACAGAAATTATTGTCAGTAGAGAGCGTGTAAAGGATTTCAAAATGTGGATTCAATAGCAGTTCACTGTTCGAAGTACTACCGTTCACTACTATTTTTTTGTTGCTGAAAGATAACAAGCTCATATTGGACTAAAATTTATAAGTATGAAGTTATTTGTTGCGGCGTTTAAACGCGCCATTACTTTGGGAGTATTTCTCCATATTTTAGTTTATTCTGTAGGAAGTATTGCTGATTTTGATTATCGCGAGGTACTCGCGCTTCTTCCAGCGAGTATTTTAATGTTTGTAGGCATACCATTTGTCGTGTTATACCTGAGTTTTAAGCATCCTTTTAGTCAGCTTTTAGGATTGAAAATCGGGATTGGAAGTTTTGCGTTTGGACTGTTGCTCAGTGTTCTTTTCAACGGTATCGATGCCGATTCATTTGTCTTTGAATCGGTGCATCTAGGAACGGGGCTTGGAGCGCTGTTATTAGCATTGATGGTGTACGCTAGTCAGTGGATTTCGCAGGGTTCTGATAGTATTGAATTGCGAGAGATAGGAGCGGTGAAATATCGAGTAAAATACGTATTGGCAATTGCCATTGCTGTGAGTGGACTCTATTCTTTGTTTACTTTAGTATTTGCTGAGAGCAGTGTGTTACTACTACCAATCTGGTACGAGCTGTTTCCTTTAGGGTTCACATTGAGCTTCGCTACCATTCACGTATTGACCTATAGTTATGTGCGATTTTCTGGCTGGAAGCGTCCCTTAGTTCTGGGCGGCTACTACTTGGTTGTTACTTTTGCCATTGTGACGATGCTGATCATCACCCGAAGTAGTTTTGCAATAGTGAAAGGAGGTCTCGGAGGAGCTTTGGCAAAGGCTTTTATTTTGCCTACCACCTTGTATTACGCAGTGTATCTCACCTTGGTGTTTTTAGGGACACATGGTTATTTTGTTTTATTGGTTCGATCGAGGCAACAAGTATTATTAGCCAAAGACCGAGCCGACTACAAAGAGGGGTATGACGAGTTAAAACAACAGTTGAGTCCTCACTTTTTATTTAATAATTTAAATGTATTGACAGGGCTCATTGAGGAGGATCCAGGGAAAGCGGTGGCGTTTTCAGATCAGTTGGCAGCTGTGTACCGCTATTACCTTCTTTTAGAAAACAACGATTTGATGACTGTAAAGGAAGAAGTAGCTTTTTTTTACCAGTATTTTTCATTGTTAGAACAGCGGTTTGAAGCTTGTTTTGTATTGGATAATAAACTGGATGCATCTTTCGATAACTATTATGTGGTAAGTTTGGCTTTACAGCAGATTACTGAAAATATTTGTAAACACAACAGCTTGAACAGAACTCTTCCGATACAGGTAACTCTTGAGATTGCGGAGGGGTACTTGGTGGTGAGGAATTCAAAACAAGAGAAGGCCTACGATGAAAAGCATCAAAACGGTACAGGACTCAAAAATATTGAAGAACGCTATCGATTCTTTACCGATAAAGCAGTGAAGATAACGGATACGGAAACCACTTTTGAAGTTGCAATTCCATTATTAGAAATCGATGATTAAAGCAGTTATTATAGAAGACGAATTGGCGGCTAGCCGAAAGCTACAGCGTTTATTGCATAAGCAAGGGGTTGAGGTGATGGCGCAACTGAGTTCTATTGCTGATGCACTTCAGTGGTTTGGTAAGCACGAAAGTCCTGAGGTGTTGTTTTTAGATATGAAGTTGTCGGATGGATTGGGATTTTATTTGCTAGATCAGCTTCCACAACTACGAACAAAAATTGTATGCACCACGGCCTACCCAGAATACAGTATTCAGGCTTTTGATTACAACAGTGTCGCATATTTGCTAAAACCTATTAATGAAGACAAACTCGTAAAAGCACTTGAGAAAATTGAGAGTCTACAAGTAGTAAGTTTTCAGGAGTTCCGAAATACTCTTGGGACAGCCCGACGAATACAAGGCGCGTACAAACACAGGTTTACAACTAAAATTGGCGCTAGCATAAGAATTTTTGAAGCGACAGCTGTCTGTTGTTTTTTCAGTGCAGACAATGCTACGTATTTAAATGCATCAGGACGAAATGCGCTGTTGAATACTTCTTTGACTCATTTGTCAAATCAGCTCGATCCTCACGATTTTTTTCGTGTAAATAGAAAAGTAATCATAGCCCGCCATGCTCTTATAAGCGTTGATAAGTACTCGGTGACGAGGTTGTTAATCAAGCTGAGGGGTTTTTCAGAATTTGAGATTATCGTCAGTCGTGATCGTGTTAAAGCGTTTAAAAATTGGTTAGACCTAGAGGAATTCGCCTAAAAATTAAAGACCTCGTTAAAGCGTAAATACACACCGTACGAATAGTCAAAGTTAAATTCTTTATTCTCTTGGGTAACCACAGAATCAATTGCTGGATTGAGTTGTAAAAAGCCTTCTAATTGTGCACCTAAGACTACATTTTTACTGAGTGTCTTTTGGTAGTAAATTTTGGTGAAAAGCAGACTTCTATCAGCTTCTTGATGTGCTACGTATCGATTGTCTAAAGCGCCGTTCCAGTAATTGACATTCGCTTTAAGTGAATAGGAATAAAACATCTCATTTCCACGAGCGGGGATAAAGTTACTTCCTCTAAAATAGGCCAAGACAGCATTAAAGTTTCGATTGCGATATGCTAAAGTAGCGTAAAAGGCATTTCCTCGTTTAAAAGGATACACCGCATTCGGGGCATCCGTGCCGTGCCACAGCCAAAAACTACTCAGATTCCAAATGTCGTAGTCTGAGGTGTGGAATTTGTACTGCAATCCGATAGCCGCGTTGTGCAGGTCGTAGATGTCTGTGATGTTTCTCGGGTCCCTGAACTTTTTATTGATTTGGCCACCTCTATGTCTGGTTAACCATTGTACCGGTAAGCTTAAGTTGGGGAGTAGGGGCAATGCTGTCTGAAATCCCAATGTGAATACCTCTTTGAAATCATCGTTGGGGCGTATATAGTGCTCCCAGTCGAGCCAGAGGTCTAACTGCCATTTTGATTTAGTGTATTGGTAGCGAATACCCGTTTCGATGAGTTCTCGGCTAAGTATTTTTTCACTGGCTAGCAAGGGTTCAATCATTCCGTGGTTGTTACTTGCAACAGTGTTTCCAAATGTTAGCTGATGTGCTTTATTTCTGTAGTGTACACTAAATGTTGGCAAGACATGTGCAATGGTTGACTCACCGAAGTTTTTCTGTACAAAAACTCCCGCTTTAAATTGTAGTTCAGTACTGTTTTGATAAACAAACTGTGGGTGGAGTTGTGTAGCGAGTAAGGTATAACCGTCAGCGATGAAATTAAAATATTCGTTGTTCTTTATAAAGTTGTGATTGTACACGTGCAGTCCAAACTTGTCAATCGGAGTATTGCTTAGTGTATCCTTGGTATAAAAAACGGACTCTTGAGCAACGAGCATAAAAGAAGCGCTAAATAAAAGAGCGAATAGTAATTTCTTCATCATGAGTTATAGTCAATAATTGCGTCGGAATTTACGACAAATATTTAAGTTGGTGGGCATAAAAAAACCTGCAAATTATGCAGGTTTTTATTATGTTGAATACTGTGTTATTTAATTCATTCGCGTCCTTGCTTTGATAAAATCAGACACTAAATAACTGATGAATTTTCCAACTTGTCCAGCTGTGGTAGGTTCGTTTTTTACGGCCGGTGCTCCTTCGCAAATGTGTAAGTAGCTCGCATTAGCGTGTTTTCCTAAGTTGTAAACAAACTGTCGTGCTTCACGAGCAGAAAAGCCACTAGGCGTCATAGCACTACTCGGGAAGTGTTCAATGCAATCCAGATCTAACTCTATACCGTAATGCGTATTGGTGATAAAATCCACAGCTCGTTGCAGTTCATTTGTAAAGGAGGCTAGCTGTGTAATCGCCAATTCTTCATAGGTGTTGTATTCTAAATTAGGATTGTTGTGTATTTCTTCAAATATATACTGAGGCGTGTAGTTTTCATGAAGCCCAAACATAAAGTACTTTTGCAAATATCCCTGGTCTAAGGCATAAGAAAACCCGTTGCCACTATGGCGCTCTTCCAGGCGTCTTAAATCGGTATGAGCATCCATGTTAATCACATTCACAGCATTTCCTTTTGCCGATGCGAGTCCTTTGATATTTCCAAATGCGTTATTGTGTCCACCTCCAATAATAATAGGAGTTTTATCGGCTTCAATAATTTGACGGATAATATCAGCTAAGGCATCGTCAATTTTTTTCACCAAACGATCGCCTAATGCGCGGTCTTTAGGATCGAATTTTAAGACATCATCCAAACAGTCGAGATAGCCCAGAACAGCGATGTCACTACCTTGGATAAACTGATTTTGTTGGGTGTTGAGGAAGGCTTTTAAACCGGGAATGAATCCGGTATGTGCACCGCCATTACCTCCGTTCATTTTTACGCCAATATCTTCAGGGACTCCTAATAAAATATACTGAGCATCGAGTTCTTGCAGAGCCTCTTCAAAGGATACCCGTTGGTTGAATACCGCTACGGTTTCTCCGAGTTTGGTTTCACCAGGTCGTTTGTTAACGAATTGATCTATGTGTTCTCTAGTAAAAAAAGTAAGCATAAAAGCAATGTGTTATAGGGTGAATTAAATTTTCTTACCGTCGATATAAACACTATCGATGTGGTTAGATCCGAAACTGTACGGTAAAAACCCATAAGAAGGGATTTCCTTTGTCACTATAATATTCGCCTTTTTTCCTTTGGTGATACTTCCTACTTCTTCGGCGAGATTCATGGCATAAGCTCCGTTAAGTGTTGCCGCGTTAATCGCTTCTTCCGGAGTCATTTTCATTTTTATACAGGCGGTAGCCACTACGAAATTCATATTTCCTGAAGGTGTTGACCCTGGGTTGTAGTCGGTAGCAAGGGCTACAGGTAAACCTGCATTCATTAAGTCTCTTGCAGGCGTATAAGGAATGCTTAAAAAGTAAGAACAAGAGGGGAGTGCTACTGGCATGGTAGTACTACCTTGTAAGGCAGTAATATCGTCTGCATTCATCACCTCTAAATGATCTACTGACAAAGCATTGTTTTTGACACTCATAGCAACGCCACCGATCGTGGTAAACTGGTTGACGTGTACTTTAGGTGTAAGTCCGTATTTTTGAGCAGCGATCAAAATTCTATCTGTATCTTCCACAGAAAAATATCCTGTTTCACAAAAAGCATCTACAAACTCAGCGAGTTTTTCAGAGGCAACTTTGGGTAGCATTTCTTCAATGATTTGCTGAATATAGGCTTCTTTGTTATTTTTAAACTCTGTAGGAAATGCATGGGCTCCTAAAAAGGTAGCCTTTATGGGCAGCGCGTAGTTTTCTTTCAGTTTTTTTATCACGCGAAGCATCTTGAGTTCTGCTTCAACGGTTAAACCGTATCCCGATTTAATTTCGATAGCTCCGGTACCTAAAGAAATAACTTCGTCCAAGCGTTTTGAGGCTTGTTCATAAAGGGCCTCTTCAGAGGTTTCTTGGAGTTTTTTTGCAGAGTTGAGTATTCCTCCACCATTGTTGGCTATTTCTTCGTACGAAAGTCCGTTGATACGGTCTACAAATTCTTGTTCTCTATTACCAGCATAAACGATATGGGTATGAGAATCACACCAGGTAGGTAAAACAATCTGGCCCGTGCAATCTACAGTAGTATCTGCAGTTTGTGGAGCTTGATCCATAGGACCAAAGTCTTCTATGCGATCGTCTTTTATGAATAAAAAAGCGTTTTTAATGCTCGGGAGTGTCGCCATGTCTTTACCACTTACTTTGGTAGTAGCTGCGTCACGTATCTGTAATAACTCTTTAATGTTAGTAAATAAAGTTGTCATGTGTTGTTCGTATTAGTACGAGACAAACTTACATTAAAATGACCAAAGTCTTAGCGGTTTTTTTGAATAACTGGCATCCGAGTAACAACGGGTTTTAAGTGGTTTTTTCAACCTTTGCAAAAAACAAATAGCTATCGCGAACGATAGCTATTAGCATTTAGAACATACCGTTAGTATGTGCCATTTCGGATGGGATTTCTTGGATAACATCCCAGTGTTCTACAATTTTTCCATCAGCAACTCGAAATAAATCATAAAAGGCATGAGGGCGCTGGTGCCAACTCCCTTCGCTGATCGTCAAAACGAAGTTACCTTCTCCCAAAATTTTGTGAGTTTTTTTGTAAACAAACATATCTCCTTGCGCTGTGAGGTAGTCTATTGCTTCGGACAATCCTTGTAATCCATCAGCTACCATAGGGTTGTGTTGATCGTATTGGGTAGTGCTCAGGTATTGAGTAATGCGTTCAGGGTGTTTGCCAAATAAAACATCTTTGACAAAATTGCTAACCAGTGTTTTGTTTTCTTCCGTTTTGTCCAAGTCTGTAATTGCGGTTGGTCCATCAACTTGCGAGCGGCCGCTTTTGGTGGTTTGTACTTTAGGCGTGATGGCATCCCAATGCTCCGCGACGCGCCCGTTTTCCATACGCCAAACATCAAAAGTTACTACTTCTGGAGCGCCAAAAGCATCGGCATTGATGTAGCTATTATGCATAACTATAAAGTTACCGTCTTGTAACATACGATGTGTGGTACTTTTTGTTTGGGCTTTCTCGAGTACCGGTAAAAAACCCAATACGGGAGCAATTCCCGTTGGTACATGGGGATTGTGTTGAATGTAATTTTCGGAAAAGTACTGTTGTACCTCTTCTGCATTGTAGCGGTTAAAAAAAGCATCTTGAGCACGTGTCGCTAATGACTTTAAATCGGTTGAATGTGTGGTCGTTTTCATGGTGTTTTGTTGATTGTTTTGCTGTGAGCTCTTGTAAGAAGTCCCTAGTAGGGCTATAGCCATGCCAAGAGCAATTGATTTGTTTAGCTTCATAAATTAACGAGTTAAATCTCTGTGCAAAGTTCAAGAAAGCTACCAGTTATTCGAGTATCCTAATGGTACTATCTAGTGTAAAAATGGGAAATTACCTGGTTGTGCTCCTAAATTCTTCAGGCGTTAGTCCGGTGTTTTTCTTAAAGTACTTATAAAAGTTACTCGTTTCTTCGAAACCAGTTTCAAAAGCAATTTCTTTTATGGGGAGGTTGGTATTAAGTAAATGGCGTTTGATGACTTTGATGTAGGTAGCGTCGATAAATACTTTAGCCGATTGGTGTATGATACTTTGGGTAATCGTATTCAGGGTTTTTGAAGAGATGTTTAGGCGAGCTGCATAGTAACTTACTTTTGAAGAGGAGCAAATGTGTTTTTCTACCAAGGCTTGAAACTCTAAAAATTCTTTCAAGTATTTTATATTGCTGATGGTGAGACCCTGCTTTGATTTAATTCGATACAAGGTGGTTAAGAGTATGTGAAGCTGACTGCGAATAATTCCTAGAGAAAATTGATCGCGTTGTTCGAAATATTCGCGCTTTATTTGCGCAATGATACTCAGGCTTGCTTCGGCTTGCTGCTCCTCGAGTTGAAATACAGGAGGGCCTAGGAGTTCGTTAAAGAGCTGCATGGCTATTTCATTAGCAGAAGCTTCGAGGTAACTAACCAGAAAGTTGTCTGTAAATAATAGTAAATCTCCCTTAGCCTCAGGGTTTAGATAAAACTTGTGCAATTGTTGTTTTCGTATGCTCAGTACACTTCCGGCTTGATAAGGATAGTCCGTAAAGTCTATGCGGTGCTTTCCTTTTCCTTCTCTAATAATAACCAACATGAAAAAATCTACTACTTGGAGTTCATTGAGCTCGTGCTCAAGACCTGTCATTTGAAATAAGTTTTCCAATGTTATGATGTCAAATTCGGCTCCAGGTAACTGTTGATTATTGAATTTTATGTGTGCGAAGTCCTTTATCATAATGCGGAATTACAATGACATGCTTACAATAGGATAGGGTTTACCACTGCCGTCTAGCGGCGATCTTCCGATGACTTTAAATCCCATTTTTGTATAAAAATTCAAAGCCTGTTCATTCGCCTCATTTACTTCGACGAGAGCACAGTTTTTTTGAGTAATTGCGAAGTTTACCAAGGAACTCCCCAGTCCAGCTCTTCGGACATCAGGATGAATGAAAAGCATTTCAATACTATTTTTATGAATGCCGAGAAATCCGTTGGGCTTTCCTTCTGTATCTTTGGTATAAAACAATGCTACCGCATAGAAATACTCATTTCGAATACGCGGTTTGTAATAACGAAGGTCTTCTTCTTTTAAAAAATGATGGGTTGCTCGTACCGACGCTTCCCAAATGTCTAGAAATTCGTCGTATAGGTTTTCAGTGGCTGGATATATCTTGTTATTCATCTGTTATTATGGGAGTACCTGTTGTAACCAACAATCGATACTGTCTGTAAAGATATGAAAAAGACAGGCTGCTGCGAACAGACGAATGGGGCGCTTCAAAAACAGTCCCAATAGATATACACCTATGGCTAGGTAGCTGTGGAGAGGATGGAAATTAATACTACACCGGTCCGATTGAAATATAGGGGTTGCCAACAAATGATCTAAATCGATGAGCATGCTGGCCAAAAAGATGAGATACACCTTTTTCCATTGCTCTTTAAACAGAAATACAGCAATGAGCAAAGGGGCTCCAAAATGCAGAAAATAGTGAATTAATGAGCGCATGACTTACTGGAAATCTCGCTGTCTTTTCGCTTCAAAAGTCAAAATAGCAGCGGCCACGGATACATTCATTGAATCGATGGTACCTTGCATGGGGATGTTGATATTTTGAGTGGCGCGTTCTCTCCAAATTTCTGTTAAGCCTGTGGCTTCTGTACCGACAACTAATGCCGAGGGCTGTGTGTAATCGTTGAGGTGGTAAGCATTAGAGTTTTGCAATGTTGCGCTGTATATGTTTATCTGTTGTGCTTCGAGGTATTCACAAATTTCTTCTGAGCTTCCAATAGCGATTTGATTGGTGAATAAACACCCGACACTCGATCGAATAATATTTGGATTGTACAAGTCAGCTTTCGGATCGGCAATAAAAACAGCATCGACATTTGCCGCATCAGCTGTGCGAAGCATGGCTCCGACGTTGCCTGGTTTTTCAATACTTTCCATTACTAGCACTAAAGGTGTTTCAGTATTGAATTTAACAGCATCCAAAGAGAAATCTTTTGATTTTAGAACTGCGATAATCCCTTCAGTAGATTCTCGATAAGCCAATTTTTTATAGACTTCTCTTGAAATTTCTACGTATTTATTCGTGTCAGTATCAAAAGAAGTAAGTGTAGTAGTATCGCACAAACTAGGGTCAAACAGCAGGTGGGTAATTTCATAGCTTCCCGCGAGAGCTAGTTTTAGCTCACGTTGTCCTTCTACAATAAAAACACCTTTCTTTTTTCTCTCTCGTGCTTTGTCTTGTAGTTTTAACAAATCTTTTATAAATGAATTTTGTGGGCTTGTGATACTTTTCATGCTTGCAAAAATAGCATTCTGCACCCATTTAATCACAGATTCTCTAAAAAGAATTAAGAGGGTAGTTGTGAGAAATTTAGCGCAGTCTTGATAGTCAACACACTGCTCCTTTTAACTGCCCATTAACAGAGAGGCCAACTAATTTTAGTATTTTTGAAGCCAAAGCTTGTAAATACTGAGCTAAAAAACCTTAATTTAAAGAGTTAGATACAACGTATGAAGTTATTTAATAGGATCATCCTCGTAATTTTAGTAGTTAATTTTTCTTGGGTTCAGGCCCAAGATGTGTACCACCCGGAACGAGAAAAAACACACGATTTAATTCACACCAAATTAAAAGTCGCTTTTGATTTTAAAGCAAAAGAATTAAAAGGAGAAGAATGGGTTCGTCTCCGTCCCCATTTTTACGCAACTGATAAAGTAGTACTGGATGCCAAAGCCATGCTCATTCACGAGCTGAAGTTAAACGGGAAAACGCTACCGTATAATTACGATGATTTTAAATTGAGAATTGATCTTCCAAGGGTCTATAAAAAAGACGAAGCCTTTGAACTGTATATCAAATATACAGCAAGACCTGAAAGAGTCAAGCAGCAAGGGAGTGCCGCGATCACCAGTGCCAAAGGGTTGTATTTTATCAATCCAAATGGTCTCGATCCTGATAAACCAACTCAGGTGTGGACTCAAGGAGAAACGGAAGCTAGTAGTTGTTGGTTTCCTACCATCGATGCTCCCAACCAAAAGACATCACAAGAAATTTACATCACCGTACCTAGTAAATATGTGACTTTATCTAATGGGAAGCTCGAAAAACAAACTAATAATCCAGACGGGACGCGCACGGATTATTGGAATTTTAACCAAAAGCACGCACCTTATTTGTTTTTTATGGGAGTAGGGGAGTTCGAGATCATTCGTGACAAATACAAAGAGATTCCCGTTGATTATTACGTCGAAAAGAAATACGCACCTTATGCAAAGGAGATATTTGGAGATACACCTGCAATGCTCGCTTTTTTCTCTAAGATAACGGGAGTTGAATACCCGTGGAACAAGTATGCGCAGTTAGTTGGTCGCGATTATGTTAGCGGTGCAATGGAAAATACAACTGCAGTAATCCACGGTGAACACGCCTATCAAGTTCCGGGTCAGCTCATCGATCAAAACAGTCATGAAAAAACGATTGCGCACGAGGCTTTTCACCATTGGTTTGGTGATTTAGTAACGGCAGAAAGCTGGAGTAATTTAACGGTTAACGAGAGTTTTGCTAATTACAGCGAATATTTGTGGTTTGAACACAAATACGGAAAAGATTTTGCCGATGCACATATGTTTGAGGAAATCAAAGCCTACAAGGAAGGTCAGAATTTTAACAAGCACCTTGTTCGTTTTAATTACGCGGATAAGGAAGATATGTTTGATGCGGTTAGTTATAATAAAGGAGGGGCAATTTTACATATGCTTCGCAATTACTTAGGAGATGAGGCCTTTTTTGCAGGAATGAAAACCTATTTAGAGGCTCATAAGTACGGTACGGGTGAAGCACATCAATTGCGTTTGGCTTTTGAAAAGGTCAGCGGGAAAGATTTAAATTGGTTTTTTAACCAATGGTATTTTAGCAATGGACACCCTACTTTAGATATAAGCTATGACTACAATAAGCTATTAAAAACCGTTGCGGTAAATATCAATCAAACTCAAGATAAGGTATTTCAATTTCCACTAGCAATCGATATTTTCGAAGGAGGTAAGCGAACGAGACATACAGTTTTTGTCGATGGACGTGAACGCTCGTTTTCTTTCCCATTTACGAAGCAACCGGAGTATATTCAAATAAATGCTGATGCTGTCTTGTTGTGTGATGTTATCGAAAATAAGCTGACGGATGATTATATATTCCAATTAAAAAATGCCGTGAGTTTTATTCACAAAAGGGAAGCCTTGCTGGCATTGCGCAACAAACAGGATGAAAAACGAGTTTTTAAGGCAATTAGTCAGGCCATGAACGATCCGTTTTTTAAAGTTCGAATATTAGCCTTGAATAATATCAACTTAATTTATAAGAATTCAAAGAAGGCTGTTATTGAAAAAATCAAGCAATTGGCGATGAACGATCCGAAAACCTTGGTACAGGCAGCGGCTATCGAAACCTTAGGAAAGTTGACAGATCCGGAATTAAAACCGGTTTTTGAAAAGGCGCTTGAAAGTAAATCCTACGCTGTATTGGGGAAAGCTCTTGTAGCCATGTATTACGTAGACAAAGACTTGGCTATCAAGAAGTCGAAAACCTTACCAGTAGAGGTGAAAAAGATCATTGCCACCCCTTTAACACGTATCTATTTAGAAGAAAATGATGCGGAAGAATTAAATTTTATTGCAAGTAATGTAATGTCGGGCATGTTTTTGAGTCCAAATAAACAAATTCAATCATTGTATAAAAAGGCCTACGATAAGATTGCCGAGAGTAACAATTCGGAAGCCATTAGAAATTTAGCCAATGATATTGTTGCCAAGGGTATTCAATACAAGCAGTATAATTTTGACAAGGTAGGTATTAATTTATTGCGCCAAATGGTTCAAAAGCAAAAAAATGCGAATCCGTCAAACAAGCATAAAAATATCGAAATTATCAAAACTGCTATGGCTAAATTATTAGAATAATTTAATCATTTATGAGAGTAGTTAGAATTGTAAGTTTAGTTATTGTAAGTTTAGTAGTTTGGAGCTTTGCAAAAGGCCCTGAAAAGAGAAACTCAGAAGTAAGACCTATGGGGCATCAAAAGGATACCAAGGTGGCTTATTTTGCCAGTGGATGTTTTTGGTGTGTCGAAGCTGTTTTTGAAAGCGTACGCGGCGTAGAGGAGGCGGTATCAGGATATGCCGGAGGACATACGACTAACCCGACGTATCAGCGCATAGGTACAGGGCGAACGGGACATGCTGAAACCGTTGCTGTGTATTACGATCCTCAAAAGGTAAGTTATAAAACCTTAGTGACCGTATTTTTTGGTTCTCATGACCCAACTACCGTAAACGGACAGCATCCGGATTACGGGACACAATACCGCTCTATAGCTTTTTATCAAAACAAGCGAGAAAAGCAGGTATTAGAGAAGTATATAGCAGGCTTGTCAAAGGTGTATAAAAGGAAAATAGCCACAGAGGTCCTACCTTTTAAGAAATTTTATAAAGCGGAGGAGTATCATCAAAATTACGAACGCTTGCATCCAGACAATCCTTATGTGAAAAATGTATCGATACCGAGGTTAAACAAGTTTAAAAGAAAGTTTCCACAACTTTTAAAGTAATAAAAAAAGGCACTGTAAAGTGCCTTTTTTGTTAACTGTCTTTTCGATACCAATATGCGGTTCTTCCTAAAAGAGAGAATCCGATATATCCGCGAATTTTTAATTTATTTGCATTTTCTAGTTTGATGAAACACTTGTATTCTTTTCCTTTTTTAGGGTCTAAGATTTTTCCACCACTCCATTCGTCACCGTCTTTTTTTAGTCCAGTTAAAATATTCATTCCTAAAATAGGCTTGTTTTTATTTTTACCGCTACACTTATCACAAACAGCATTTTGTCTGTTTTTATCAGTGATTTCAATAATTTTAGCATAGGCTTTACCGTCTTTTTCGTACACTTCGATAACGCTGTCTACGCGATTTGTTTTCTCATCTCGGTTTTCCCATTTTCCAAAAATCGTTTGCGCCTGCATACCTAAAGTAGCTAATAGCATGAATGTAAAAAATAATTGCTTCATAGTATCCTGTTTTGATTTAATGAATTTACTAGTTAAAATTGTTAGTCGTATTGGGCGTCAAAATTGTCGTCCCACTTACCTTGTACACGGAGTACCTGCTCAATGATGTCACGGACACAGCCTTCGCCTCCTTTTTTATCTGAGATGTACTTCGATACCTGTTTTATTTCTCGTACACCGTCATTAGGGCTACAAGGCATTCCTACTTTGGCCATTACTGGGTAGTCCGGAATATCATCGCCCATATACATCACGTTGGCTGGGTTTAATTGATACTTTTCAACGAGTTCAGTGTACTGTTCCATTTTATTGTGTGCACCCAAGTAGATGTCTTGAATACCGAGGTTGGCAAGACGCGTTCGCACACCTTCGTTTTTACCCCCCGAGATGATACACACGCGATATCCAGCTTTTACCGCAGCTTTGAGCGCGTAGCCATCCTTGATATTCATATGTCGTATGAGTTCACCACTAGGCATGATGGTTACCATTCCGTTAGTTAATACCCCATCAACATCAAAGATTAGAGTGTCAATTTGTGGAAGTAACTCTTTATAACTTTTTTCCATTTCGTATTGAATCGGTTAATAATTGATAAATTTCTTGTTGTTCCTGAGTCAAAAGATTCAGGTGTTTTTGTATGGTCTTTTCGTCGTTGCGCTTGGCTGGTCCGGTTTGTGCCGATTCAGGAGCTAAGTTTTGAATTTTAGCTGCTGTTTCACCGATTAGCGGATGCAATACTTCAAAAGGTACAGCATAGCGATTACAAATATCATACCCAATTTTATATAGGTGATTGGTGAAATTGTTGACGAAGACAGCTGCCACATGTAAATAGCGACGTTGCTCAGAATTTATTGCATAAATTTTAGAGCCGATACATTCAGCCAATGTTTTCAACAGCGCAAAATCATCTGGGTTTGGGGCTTCTAAACAAAAAGGAACATCAGAGAAGTCGACTTCTTTTGCCTTGCTAAAACTCTGTAATAGGTAAAATACTCCTTTTCTCTGTGAATTCTCCAAGCTTTGTAGATCAGCGCTTCCCGAGGTGTGGACTACCAATCGGGCATTGTTAAGTTGCTGTGAAACAATTGAGATGGCGTCGTCAGAGACTGCGACAATTGCCACGTCTACTGCTTTCATTTCATTAAGTGAATGGGCGATAGGAAGGGTATTGAATTCGCTTAATTGCTCGGGTTTCCTCGCATAAAGTTCCACAATTTCAACTTCTGGAACGGGTAAAAAAGCACGAATCAAATGATGGGCGATATTGCCTCCTCCTATAATAGCTATTCGAATCATATAAGCGAAGATATTGATTTTATTTAAGAGGATTTGCGATTTTTTTTGCATATTTGTATCATTATGATTGTTTAAGTTTACCCATCGACATATAATTATTTAAAAACCTTTGTGTTAAAGGTTCATTGTTTATGTGAAAACTTTTTAAAATGACAAAATACAATCATACTTCAACTTATATATATTCTATTTTTTCTTTATTTAAACAAGCTATCTTAGGGAAAGAGCACGACTTTACCCAAGGAAATTTGAAAAGAGCAGTTTTTATGCTGTCAATTCCAATGATTTTGGAAATGCTTTTTGAATCGGTATTTGCTTTGGTCGATGCGTTTTTTGTATCGAGGGTAAGCGTTAATGCTATTGCAACCGTGGGATTAACCGAGTCAGTACTGACCTTGGTGTACGCTGTAGCCATTGGATTGAGTATGTCAGCCACGGCAATGGTGGCCCGTCGTATCGGTGAAAATGAGCCCGAAAAAGCCAATGAAACTGCGGTACAGGTAATTTTCTTGGGCGTCGTATTGGCAGCACTCATCAGTGCTGTGGGGATCGTTTATCCCAAAGAGTTATTGGAACTGATGGGAGGATCTCCCGAATTGATTGCAGAAGGATACGGTTACACGCAAATAGTACTAGGAGGAAACATTACCGTAATGTTGTTATTCTTAATAAATGCCGTGTTCCGAGGGGCAGGAAATGCCTCCATAGCCATGTGGACGCTTATAGTATCTAACGTGCTCAACATGATTTTGGATCCCCTGTTGATTTTTGGTTGGGGCCCCATTCCAGCTTACGGCCTTGAAGGGGCTGCTATTGCCACAACCACCGGTAGAGGGGTTGCGGTAGTACTCCAATTAGGGATTTTGTTTTTTGGATCAGGTAAAATAAAACTGAGTCTAAGAGCACTGCAATTGCAACTCGCTCTAATGCTTCAATTACTGCGCGTTTCTATTGGAGGAATCGGACAATTTTTAATAGGGACTTCTAGTTGGGTATTTTTAATGCGCATGATATCTGAATTTGGAAGCGAAGTATTGGCGGGATACACGATTGCCATTCGTATTATGCTGTTTACTTTAATGCCCGCTTGGGGAATGAGCAATGCCGCTGCTACTTTAGTAGGACAAAATTTAGGAGCTAAACAACCTGAGCGTGCGGAACAATCGGTATGGATTACAAGTAAGTATTGCGCGTGGTTTATGGGGTTGGTATCATTAGTTTATTTGGTAGGAGCTACGGAATTTTTAGCCCTGTTTTCTTCAAATGCAACGGTAATTGAAAACGGAGCGCTGTGTTTGCGAGTTATGGCTATAGGTTATATCGCCTATGCTTATGGTATGGTAACAATTCAATCGTTTAACGGAGCGGGGGATACCATAACACCAACCATTATCAATTTTGTTTGTTTTTGGTTGTTTCAATTACCTTTTGCCTATGCCGTTGCCATTTATTTCGATTACGGTCCAAAAGGAGTATTTTGGTCTATAACCTTGGCAGAGGTACTCATTGCTATTATTGGTGTTTTGTGGTTTAGGAAAGGGAATTGGAAGCAGGTGAAAGTTTAAAATGTTTTTCGTAACTTACATATTACGAAACGTTTAACCAGCTTTTAAAATGAAAAAAAACACAAATTTTGGTAAAAATACCATATGTACACATGTAGGCGAACTAAAAGATGAACAGTTTAAAGGATCTATATCTCCTTTGTATATGGCTACTTCTTATGCTTTTGATGGAGTTGATGTGAAGCGATATCCGAGGTACTTTAATACGCCAAATCAATTGGGAGTAAGTGAAAAAATTGCAGCCCTCGAAGGGGCAGAGGCAGCCTTGCTATTGGCCTCAGGAATGGCGGCAATTAGCACGAGCATGTTGGCCTTTTTGGAGCGAGGAGATCATGTTGTACTCCAAGAAACCCTCTATGGCGGTACCTACAATTTCGTAAAAGAAGAATTAGAGAAGTTCGGAATTACCTATACGCTAACTAAAGGAATGGATGTGGCTGATTTTGAAGAAGCCATTCAGGCAAATACGAGACTTATTTTTATTGAAACACCCTCGAATCCACTCTTGAAATTAGTCGATATTGAAGCAGTTGCAGCATTGGCAAAGAGCTATGAAATTCGTTCGATGATCGACAATACGTTTGCAACACCGATCAATCAAAATCCGATTGCACTTGGAATTGATGTAGTAGTGCATTCAGCAACAAAATATCTAGGAGGACATTCCGATATTTTGGCTGGAGCAGTGGTTGGTACGGCAAGAGACATTCATCGAATTTGGGATCTCGCCAAAAATTTAGGAGGAAGCCTTAGTGAATTTACGGTTTGGATGTTGGAACGAAGTTTAAAAACACTTAATTTGCGGGTTCAAAAACAATGTGAAAATGCGATGGAATTGGCCATGTATTTGGAACAGCACAAGGCAGTGGATAAAGTACATTACCCTGGGTTACTTTCACACCCTCAGTATCAGGTAGCACAAAAGCAAATGAGTGCTTTTGGAGGTATGTTGTCTTTCGAATTAAAGGAAGGGTATGGAGCGATGGAATTCCAACGTAATTTAGAATTGATAAAATCATCTATGAGTTTGGCCGGAGTAGAGAGTACAGTGTTAAGTCCGTCACAGACTTCGCACGCCTTGCTTTCCGAAGAAGAACGAGCGCGACAAGGAATCTCCGATAGACTTCTCCGATTTTCTGTTGGAATTGAAGATACGAGTGATTTAATTGAAGATATTAACCAAGCCATAGAGCGGAGCAAAATTAAAAAAAGTACAAAAAAAGAAGTACAGAAGAGTAATTTATGAAATTAGACATACTTGCTTTCGGAGCACATCCGGACGACGTAGAATTAGGTTGCAGTGCAACAATTGCGAAAGAAATAGCCCTTGGAAAAAAGGTGGGAATAGTTGATCTTACGAGAGGAGAATTAGGAACGAGAGGTTCGGCGGAATTAAGAGATCAAGAAGCGGCGAAAGCGGCCGAAATATTGGGAGTATCAGTACGTGAAAATCTCGGTTTCTCAGATGGGTTCTTTAAAAATGACAAAGAACATCAACTAGCAGTAATTAGAATGATTCGAAAGTACCAACCCGATATCGTGCTTTGTAATGCTGTTGATGATCGTCATATCGATCACCCCAAGGGGAGTAAACTCGTTTCCGATGCCTGCTTTTTGAGTGGACTACTAAAGATAGCAACGAGCATTGATGGGGTAGCTCAAGAGAAATGGCGCCCGAAACAAGTATATCACTATATTCAATGGAAAAATATTGAACCTGATTTCGTTGTCGATGTGACTGGGTATATGGACAAGAAAATAGCCTCTGTGATGGCCTATGCCTCTCAGTTCTACGATCCCAATAGTGAGGAACCGGAAACTCCAATAACGAGTAAGAATTTTACTGATAGTATTGAATATCGGGCAAAAGATTTAGGAAGGCTTGTAGGAGTTGATTTTGCAGAGGGTTTTAATTCAGAACGTTACGTAGGAGTTAAAAGTTTAAGCGAAATTTTTTAGATAAAAGTTTGGCGGAATTGCGAAAAGCTTGTATATTTGCACCCGCAAGACAAATGGTGGTTGTAGCTCAGTTGGTTAGAGCGCCGGATTGTGGTTCCGGAGGTCGTCGGTTCGAGACCGATCTTCCACCCAAATGCCAAGCCTTAGTAGAAATACTAAGGCTTTTTTGTTGTTCAAAATTTTTAGTCAGACCAACGGTAGAGTAGTCATCTCTTGAAATTGTTGTAAAATTCACTCCCAACACCGCGCTCTGATTATTTTATGAGTAGGCCTAAATGGGGACTGTTCCTAAATCAACTTTATAGTTGTGGAAACTTATATTTTATCTAAATATTTTTGTTGTAATTTCTGATTATTTTGTATGTTTGCACCCGCAAAATACCTGGTGGTTGTAGCTCAGTTGGTTAGAGCGCCGGATTGTGGTTCCGGAGGTCGTCGGTTCGAGACCGATCTTCCACCCAATAGTAAAGCCTTAGTAGAAATACTAAGGCTTTTTTATAACTTTTATTTTAACCAACAGGCCTCCTCGTATGCGTATATAGGCTAGCGTAGGGATCGTTTTAACGTATCATTCTGGAAGACAGCTAATAGCATTTTTTTGTGGAAATTAACCCTGATTTATAGTTTAAACTTGAGTGTAATTCTCAATTATTTTGTATATTTGCACTCGCAAAACAAATGGTGGTTGTAGCTCAGTTGGTTAGAGCGCCGGATTGTGGTTCCGGAGGTCGTCGGTTCGAGACCGATCTTCCACCCAAAGTTAAACCTCAGTAGAAATACTGAGGTTTTTTTGTTTTTATACTGTATAAAGTTGTTACGCGAAGCGTTTTAGTCAATAACGGAGCTGAGGAGCAAATTGCTATCATAAAGATTTCACTATAAATTTATTTCTTCGAACTTTAGTTGTATTTTTAAAATTCAGGGTATTAATTAACGAGTTGGCTCGAGAAGCTAAGACATTGATGGCTATGGAGCTTTGCTGTAGTGTTCAACGAAGTGCTTATAAAGACTTGCTAAGTAAGCAGACCAAGAGCCGAGCCCTGTAGTAAAGAATTCAATATTTGTATAATAACATAAACAAGAGGAATTGTCGGGAGAAACAAAATTGGTAAAGCTTTTGGAAAATATGACTCCTAAACTACAAGAAGGAGTGTACGTGTTTTGTAAAGTCAGTTCATTGCAAGGTCTTCCTTGGGATGAACTCATAGGAGTGTTTAAAGAAGAAGAAGCGACAACAATTATTCTTGAAAAATCACTAGCTGATTCTTTGGGATATACCTATGAGTATACGGCGGCCTGGATTACACTACAAATACACTCATCATTAGAAGCTGTTGGTTTGACGGCAGCATTTTCAAATGCACTGGCAGCCGAAGGGATTAGCTGTAATGTTGTGGCAGCTTACTATCACGATCATGTGTTTGTTGCTGAAAAAGATGGCCATCGTGCCTTATCGGTATTGCAAGGCTTAAAGAAAATTGACTAATAGAAGCGCATTATAGTACTAGGCTAAGTAATGATGTTTACTTACTATAACATCTAAAGAACTTAAAATTCTTAATGTGCTTGTATTTGGCTCGAAAAGGCCAGTTGTTTTACGGGATATAGATGTCGAATTCCGCTTTTTACGTCATAAAAATACTGGGACCCCATCGCATTTGAAAAAAAGAAATTACATTTGACTCTAAACCTAACTTGAAACCTTGTTTTTATGAGTAATTTGATTGTCCTGATAGTATTGAGTATCGCTAGTCTTGTGTTTTTATGGATCATCAGAAGAAAGGGCAATAAGGCAGAGGCCTTGTCTTTTTTGTCAACGATGATTGCGACATTGTTTGGGGTATTATTGGCTATAACGTTGTCTGACAGGTCAAATAAAACTAAAGAAGTTTCTGATACCATTAAACTTTTAAAATCGGCATCGAATATACTGGATAGAACGCACGTATATGTCATTGGTTTGGAAACGTACATACAGTCGTTGGAAAAAGATAGTCTTAAAATATCCGAGGAACGTCTAATTGAGATTAAAAAAAACAATCCCGTTCCATATCCTCAATTGATGGAGAAGATTGTGTCCAATGAAATCATTGCTAAGAATTTATCGGACTATACACACAATAGGATATTTACAGAACTGATCAATTTACAAAAGATATCGAGCTATGGATCACTGCCCATATACAAAAGGACTTTAAAGGAACTTTCGTTATTGTTTTCTTTAGAAGAAGAGTTTCAGAAAGGGGTACTAACTGAACCAGCACTCATCCATAATTTTGAACAAGGTAGGAAAGAGTTAGCGGAACAATATCCTATAGGTAGTTCAACAACTATTTGGGAGACTCGGGAATAGGGAAATTCGTTGCTTGTTAATTCTTGCGTTTTTTAGGCTTATACACTCATTATTAGTGAAATAATTACGGTGCGACACGGGCATTCAAATCACAATTGGGTTGATGGAAGGGGCACATGAAAAAGTAGACAACAATCAGCAATTGTCGCAGGTATTGGGTGTTGTATATCATTGGATGGTATTGTTGATCAAGTATTGAAAGAAAGATGTATCCTTTACATGATTTAAATTGATGTTTATGGAAGTAATGAAAATAAAGAAAGGAACGTGTTTACAACGTAGTGGAGTGTATAATACCTGTGTTTATGAAGTCGTTTCAGGCTTATTACGCTGTTATACCATTGATAAAAAAGGAAAAGAGTACACTTTTATGTTCGCTCCTGAAGGGTGGATTGTTGCAGATGCAACACCGAGTGTACTACCAGCGGAATTGTATATTGAGGCGTTAGAAGACACCGAAGTTCGTATTAGAAAAAAGGAATTGATAGGTACTGAATCACAATTGCAAGCCATATCGAAACGTATGTGGGTATTACAACAACGAGTAATCATGTTAATGAGTTATACGGGATTAGAACGTTACGAACATTTTTTACAAACTTATCCGTCATTAGTGCAACGAGTATCACAAAAAATGATCGCTTCCTATTTAGGAATGACCCCCGAGGCTCTTAGCAAGGCAAAGCACGATGCATTGCGTTCCAACTCTTAATATATATTAATGCAGGGGGTATTGCCAGCAGCTAATTTTGATTTCAATTAAAATTTTTAAATATGAAAGCATATATGTTAGCATTTGTTAGTGTCAATAACTACGAGGAGTTCGCACATTCTTACCTAAGTAAAGCGGTACCAATTGTAAAACGGTATGGAGGGATCACCCTTGCTGTAGATGATACTCCAGAGTACATTGAGGGAGTACTACCTGCAGGTCGATTGGTACTTATTGAATTTGACTCGAAGCAGAAGGCCTTAGGGTTTTATAACGATCCAGCATACCAACCTTTAAAAAAATGGAGGCAAGGAGTGAGTACTAGCGAAGCCGTAATTTTTGAATCGGGATTATAAAGGAATGTAATTAAAATTCAGAAAACTGACTTGGAAGAGGTTTTAATAGGATATTATAAAAAAAACTAGCTTGAATTGGCTAGTTTTTTTATTTTTGCCCCGAATAAATTGCATTTACAACAACACTATCGATATTAAACTGACTAAAGGTGAGCCTTCGGTGTTGTCTTGTTGTAATTCACTGAAATATTATTTTTTTATGAAAACTACATTAAAAATTGCATCTATTGCTATGTTGACTGCGTTTACAAGTGCGTATGGTCAGGAAAAAGTAACTACCGAGTCAGGAGGGAAGTCCGACTTTATTTATCAAAGTGGAATTGTGGCGATTGGTCAAACGAGTTTGGGGTCTTTCGCAAGTCCGGATACTAATAAAAAATTACAGGTGAATGGGGGGATAACTTTAGCAAGTGGTGCTAAACTTACTTTTGACCCTAACAATTACACGCATGCCTATTCTGCGTATAACAGTTCACTTTCGGAGGCCCGGTATCTAAATTTTGGTTATTATGGTCATCGTTGGGATACGCGAACTGGGAATGCAATGGTCATCCTAGGGAGTAATAATAACGTGGGGATTGGAACCGACAATCCTAAGGGAAAGCTTACGGTAAATGGAAATATCATTGGGCAGGGGCACATGTATCTTAATCCTGATAATGGTACTGGGTATTTGTCATCTCGATTGTATTTAGAAAGTCATAATGACTACAGAGGTGCAGGAATAGTAAGTATGGGGCAAACGAACTATTGGTATGCAGGAAATCCATACAGAGATCACGCGAATTCCTATATGATTGGTGTAGCACCAAAGACGAGTAGTCCTGATGCTATTGGACAATTACAGTACGCAAAGTTTTACATCAACTCAAACGGTAGTGTAGGAGTCGGTACTACAACACCAAATGCCAAGTTTGAAGTTTTTCAAGACACGAATAGAACGGTTTTGTTAAATCCCGAAAATCAACTAGATGTAAACGGAAAGTCATCTTTAACGATTAAAGAGTTTGTGCCTAGTATCGAGTTTTCAGATGCGACTCCTAGTTCGAGTTCAGCGGTGGCTTTTGCCAATAACGGCAAATTCTTTATCGGTAAGAAGTCTGGACAAAAAATGACGGAAAGTGAGGTATTCGCGGTAGACTTAAATACCGGGAATATAGGTGTTGGTACTGTTGATACAAGTGGATTTAAATTGGGAGTTAATGGAAAGGTAGCTGCTTTAGAAGTTAAAGTAGCAGCAAAGAGCAACTGGCCGGACTACGTTTTTCAACCAACTTATGATTTACCAAGTTTAACGGAGGTAGAAGAGCACATACGTCAAAAAGGACATCTGGCAAACATTCCTAGTGCTGAAATAGTGGCAAAAGAAGGTTTTTACTTGGCCGATATGGACGCGAGATTATTGGAGAAGATCGAACAACTAACCTTGTATACCATCAAGCAACAAAAGGAAATAGAAACGCTAAGAGCTCAGCAGAAAAAAATCAAAACCTTAGAGGAAGAAAATAAACTTCTAAAATCGTTGCTCATAAGAGTGCAACAATTGGAAAAGAAAATGAATGAAAAATAAAATACGAGCGGTGGTTAATACTACCGCTTTTTTTATCCCGTAGATCGACGGAAGTTTAAAAAAAACTACCGCATTCCAATGCGGTAGTTTGTAATTTTCTTATAATAGGATACAGCTTCCCCAACGGTTACAAAAGCAAGGCTCTCTTAATTCGTGTCCGTTTGGTAAGGTTAAACAACACCAACGAGTCCCACATTGTCTCCAACGATTTCCTCCGTTAATAGATTTTTGTTCCTTTTTGTTTAGCGCTGTACCTAAGTTTGAAATGTTTTTTAGCATGGTTTGGTTATTTAAATTTCTTAAAATTAGCAACTTGCAATCTGTTGTGAAGAAAAAAAACCATAAAAAAAGTAAGGATAAACTATACTTTTTACTAAAGATATGCTCGGGGTACTCTTGACTTGAGAATTTTGTTTATAAAATCGTGGAAAAAATAATGATTAGGTAGTGAAATACTAACCTAAATTAATGTACCTTTGGGACGTTCCTAAGGAATGCTTTTCATTTATAAGGTCTTATTTAGTAATTAGTTTTTTGAGTAACAACTCTTCTTGCCTTTATTTATTTTATCAGTACTTTTAAAATGGTTAGCTTTTCTATTTAGTTCAAAAAATGAGTTAAAAGATAATCAAAGGCATCTGAGGGAGCGAAGTATAAATAATCATTTAAAATTAATTAAAATGCAAGAAGGCACAGTAAAGTTTTTTAACGAATCAAAAGGTTTTGGATTTATCACAGATGCGGATACAGGTAAAGATGTATTTGTACACGTTTCTGGATTAATCGACGAAATTAGAGAAAATGACCGCGTTCGTTACAATACTGAACAAGGAAAAAAAGGTATTAACGCCGTTAATGTTGAGGTAATCTAATCTCAATTATAAAAGTTACTAAAGGTCGTCTGTACAGACGACCTTTTTTTGTACCTATTAGGTACACCATTAGTTTATGAAGTATAGCTCACGAAGAGCAAGTACAACAGAGATATCAAGATGATCAACAATAGTAGAATACGAATTCCTTTCGAGCTCAATTGTTG
This sequence comes from Tenacibaculum sp. AWR4_210, assembly GCF_056160945.1. Classification (NCBI taxonomy): domain Bacteria; kingdom Pseudomonadati; phylum Bacteroidota; class Flavobacteriia; order Flavobacteriales; family Flavobacteriaceae; genus Tenacibaculum; species Tenacibaculum sp. AWR4_210. Next base: position 252,428 of record NZ_JBSWYF010000003.1, on the reverse strand, counting down.
CCATTGGTTTTGTTTTTTGTCGGATTTTAATAGGTCAATAATGCGGTCAATACACAACATAATACCTACAATCAATAAACCTCGAATGAGGTAGGTAAGAATATTATTCACAACTTTTTTGGCGCAAAGATAGGATTAATATCAAAGAGGTGTACTGTTAAAATTTGCTGAATTTAGTATTCGATTTCAATACTGTTCAAAGAAGTTTGATTTTCAATTCGGTAGTTTAGCTGTTCAAAGAAGTCAATGGATTCGAGACTTTTTTGAATAGAAACAAAAAATGAAAACGCTATAAAAAGTAAGTAGAAATTAGTAATGCTACTGATAGTATGAATTATGAATTACAAATAAAAGAGTGGCTTTTTGCTGACGATTCGATGATGGGTGTATTACGAGCGGTGCGGGATTTAGAATTACCAGATTGTTGGATAGGAGCGGGTTTTTTGAGAAATAAAGTTTGGGACGAATTACATAATTCTCAGTATCGCTCTTTGTTCGATATTGATGTGATTTATTTCGAAGAAGGTGGGAGTGAAGTAGAGGAGCACGAGCAAATAGCACGTTTAAAAAACAGGATGCCCGAAGGTAAGTGGTCTGTTAAAAACCAAGCACGTATGCATGTCAGAAATGGGCACTCTCCTTATGAAAATTGCATTGATGCTATTTCGTTTTGGCCTGAAACGGCGACAGCGATAGCGGTAAGGGTAACCGAGAGTGATGATTTGGAATTTCTGGCCCCGTATGGATTTAGAGATCTTTTTAGTCTACAGATCCGAAAGAGCCCAAAGGCGTCTCAGCAAGTGTTTGAGGAACGTAGTCAAAAAAAGAAATGGAAATCCTATTGGATGTATTTAACATATACTTCTATTTAGAATTTTACTATTATAAGGGGCTGTTCATGTATTTTTGGCAGTCTCTTAACAATCGCCAAAACAACGTTGGTGTATCTTTCGTCGGTAGAATAGAAATTAAGAATGAGATGAAAGCTATTGTTACAGGAATCACGCTTGTCCTATTGGTAGGTGGGCAGTTGCTTTACAGTCAACGTTTGGTGCAAGAGTATCAACCTGCACCACTGAACAAAGTACAGCGCATAGGCAAAGAGACTAAGTCGGTACTACCGTATATTTCAAAAGGCTATACTTTGTACCTACCAGCAGCAAAAAATATTCGCGGAACACTCGTGTTTTTTGAAGATGCTGGCTTTGAGAAAAAGAACAAAATGGCTCGTTTGTTATATGATCAAGCCAATCAAAAAGGGTTTGCGGTCCTTTCTATTTCCACCGAAATTCCTCTGGACTTTTTCTTTAAAAAGTCATCGTTACACCAGGCGCAGGAACAGCTGAAAAAGGCAGTTACGAAGTATGAGCTACCAACGAATAATGTGTTTTTTTTAGGTGTAGGACTATCCGGTCATCGAGCATTGAGTTACCTAAAATACATTGCGGAAGAGAAACCTAAGCCACGATTGAATATTCGAGGGGTCGTTGTTTGCGATTCTGCATTAGACTGGGTACGCCAGTACAATGAAGGAGCTCGGGATGTACGTATTAACCAGAATAAGGGTGCCGTATGGGAAGGGAAATTAACAACCTATTTACTAGCGAGTAATCTTGGAGGAACACCAGCAGAGGTCATGGAAAATTATTTGAATTTTTCAATCTATAGTTATTCAGATACTAGCAGTAGAAATATTGCTGTTTTTAAAAATATTCCTTTTCGCACGTACATGCAAGAAGCCATTCAATATTGGTTAAAGGAAAAAAAGAAAACTCCCTTCGATAATAACGGCCCTGATATGGTGGGATTGGTAGCTGAATTACAAATGGCAGGAAATAAAGACGCTAGTCTAACCATTATTTATCCAAAAGATAGCAAATCGGAAAAGAAAAACGTGGAGGGAACGTGGATTTCAGTTGATAAACTAGCGCTCATGCAGTGGATTGATGAACGCGTACGCACTGAACGTGAGTAATGCTGAAAGTTAGAGAAAAAATACTAACTTTAGGACTATTAATACGCTGTATAAATCAAATCGCAGATGACTAAGAAAAAAGAGTTATGAAAAAATTATTAAAGCCATTCTTGATATGGCTCCCTTCATTGATGTTGAGTTTAATTTTTATACCCAATGCCCTGGAAAAAATAAGTTCAGCAGAACAATTGAACAAGGTTGTAAGTAATCCAGTGGTAATTGTAGGAACCGGAATATTCTTGCTGGTAGCAACCGGTTTATTTTTATATCAGAAAACAGTTTACTACGGGGCGAGCTTTTTAATAGGCTATTACGTATTAATTACAGGTATTCATATGTATAAAGGAAAACCTCATGAAGTAGTAGCTTTAATAGTAGTGGCAATTGTTTTCGCTACTTATGTAAGAGTCCCGGATATTTTGAAGTCTTAGCTGCTAGTGAGGACTTGTTAATAAGATGGTAAAATAAAAAAAGCGAGAAAACTCGCTTTTTTTAACATACTTTGAACTTTCCATCAACACAACAGTAGTCCACATCACTGATACAATTTATGAGGCTTGGATATTGGGCATTACATTGCATGCCTACACTTGGGCAAATAACCGAAATTCCTCCTTGGATGTTACGCTGTTGTTCTGAATTTAATTTTTTTCCTAAAGTGGTAATATAGTTTAACATTGATTGGTAATTTAGTACTGGAAACTTAGTTATAAATTACCCAAAATTGCGTGTAATTCCCTTACTTTAAGTAAGGAAAAATGATAAAGTTATACCACAAAAGCGACTAAAGTAACGAGCCTTCGTATTTCAAAAAAAAGAAATTATTCTGTTCCTATTTGATTGATTTCAGCTCCATTACCTTCTCCTTTTGGATTGTCACCGTATTTGTTAGGCCCAAACTTACTATCTGAAAAGATAAGAACCAATACATAAAATGGAATGAGTTGATACCAACCTGAGTTGCCTAAATCATGGCAACGTTTAGCGCTCTGCGCTATCAAAATATAGAGCAAAGGGAATATCAAAATGGCAAGCAACGGCATATTCAACGACTCCATTAAGAATTCAATGATTTGAACTAAAACCAAATAAATTAATAAGGTGAAATTGTGTTCTGATCGACGAATGCGACCTTCAAATGAAAAAATGTTTTTGAACATAATAGCAAATTTTTAAGGTGCGCAAGATACTATTTTATTTTATAGGAAAAAGGTGTGGTTATCAAATTATTGATGCGCACCGTTTAAATAGACCCAATGTCCATTTTCTCGAACAAATTTTGAGCGCTCGTGAATGAAATTCATTTTCCCGTGTTCAATAAAGTGGGCCTTGAATTCTACGATACCTGTGTCGTCATTGGGGCCTCCGGATTGGGTGTTCATTACTTGCAAGCCTAACCATTGTACAGAAGTGGTCCAATGAATTAATTCTTTCATTTCGCGTTTAGATAAACGCTCTGTGTGATGATGACTCAAGGATAGGTAATGACCATTTGCTAAAACAAATGCGCTGTAACGCGAACGCATAAGTAACTCTGCAGTGGTAGCATTGTGTACATCGCGATGGATAGGGGCACAGCAGGATTCGTAGGTTTTGTTTGGTGAGCAAGGACACTTCATTAGCAGGTAGGGTTTTGTTGGTTAGTGGTATCAATTTTAAAGCAGCGTTCCTCTCCAAGAAAGTCCAAATCGCCGTGTTTTTCTGACCAAAAACCATCTAAAATGTTAGAGGTTAAGCAACGGTATACGACAACACCTTTGTATTTGTCGTTTTCACTACCGTAGTAATAAAAATTTATCACCAGAATGTTGTCTTTAAAAAATCCATAACCGAATTGTAATTGATTGTCGTGAATGCACCATTCAGCTACAATGCGCTTATGTTGATCAAGCGTTAGTGATAGCGTACCTCGATATTCTTCGGGACTATCATTTTGATTGGTCCCAATTATGTGGTAGCTTCCGACAATATCTTCTGCGGTCATAGTTTATTTTCTATTAAGGAGGCAAAAATAATGCTTTTCAATTTGCTATGCGTTTTTAATGGGATTAAAAAAGCGTGATACCATTCATCTATACAATAGGGTTGTTGAACTAAAAAAGCTTGAAAATCAATTGTGTGGGTTTGGTAATTCAGTTGGAAAAAACTATATTTAAAGAGCTAACCCCGAAATTTAACATACAATGAAAATATTAGTCATAGATGACGAGCAATTAGTGCTACTACCCATTGAAAAACGATTAACGGCACTCGGCTATACTGTAAAGATAGAGACGAGTCCGGTAATTGGTAAAAATTTGTTTGTTTCTTTTCAGCCCGATTTGGTCATAGTGGATGTACACATGCCTACCATATCCGGTTTGGAAATTGTAAAGTTCATTCGAGAAGAACAAAAGTCAGATGCCAGAATAATGGTGTTGTCAGGAAGTGTTGATGATGAAACCATTTTACGAGGATTTGATTTGGGGATTGATGATTATATGAAAAAACCCATCAGTCTGAATGAGATATGTGCACGAACAAAACGCTTAATAGGTGTGCCACAGGGTAATGAGGCTACTGCGAAGTCGGCGAAACTAACAGACCGTGTACTTATCCAGAAGCGTAGCGTTGGCGTAGTTATTCCGTGTTACAACGAAGAAGAACGCTTGTCGGGAAGTCAATTTTTAAGCTTTATTGATGAGTATTCCGGATACAATTTGTGTTTTGTTAACGACGGAAGTAAAGACAAGACGCTTGAAGTACTAAACAGTTTGAGAGAAGGAAGAGAGGAATATATCACGGTGTATAATTGTGCCCAAAATGGAGGAAAGGCGGAGGCCGTTCGTCAGGGAATGCTCTACATGGCCACTCATAAAAAGCTGGATTATATTGGGTTTTTAGATGCAGATTTGTCAACAGATTTTGCTGATTTTGAAGATTTGGTTGCCACCATAGAAAGCGAAGATTTTAAAATTGTTAGCGGTTCAAGAATTCAAAGAATGGGGGCTAAGATTGCCAAAGACTCGGCGCGTGCCATTATCAGTATGACGATTAACTTTATCATCAGGAAAATACTTTCTATGAATTTTAAAGACACTCAATGCGGTGCTAAAATATTTGAGAGAGATGTTGTTGAAATCTTGTTTGGACAAAAGTTCATTACAAAATGGTTGTTCGACGTGGAAATTTTTATGCGTATGCAAAAGAAATTTGGTTTGCAAAGAGCCAAGGAATTGGTTTGTGAACAGCCACTAAAACGCTGGGTACATATGGATGGTTCCAAATTGTCAATGAAAGATTCTATAAAAATTGTATTTCAATTGGGGCAAATAGCTTTTACTTATAAATTAACCAATAAAGGAACTAAAAATGCAGATGTTGTTGATTTACCAGAAAATGTGGAGTTAGCGGTCAATGACGGAATGCGAAAATCAAAAAGATACACAGCCATTAATAGCTGATAAACAAAAGGAGTTAGTATGGAAAAGCAGCAATTCTCATTGCTGTTTTTTTTATGCAAATCAATGAAATTTGTAATTTAGCACTATGCAAGAGTTTATAGCCTATATAGAGGGATACATCCCATTAAATGAAGAATTAAAAAGAGCGTTAGAAGAAGTTGCCGTGCAAATTAGTTATGCTAAAAATGAATTGCTGGTAGAGGAAGGGAGAACCTGTAGACATTTGTACTTTTTAAAGGAAGGAACGGTGAGGACGTATTTTTTTCAAAAAGGAAAAGATATTACGCATTGGATCTATCCTGAAATGTCGGTGGTAACATCTTGGCACAGTTATATTTTTAGAAAGCCGGCAAACGAATATATTGAGACCACTAGTGATACTGTTGTTATTGCTATTTCTTATGACGATTGGCAAGAGCTATATGAAAAATATCCAGAACTAGAACGTTTTGGAAGATTGATGATCGAAGAACAAATTGCAACGATTGATGACTTTTACAAAGGCTATTATTTTTTAACAGCTAAAGAAAAGTACGAACTACTTGTAGAATTCTATCCTAAAATCCTTCAGATTGCGAACCTAGGACATATTGCCTCTATGTTGGGTATTAGTCAAGAGACACTAAGTCGAATTCGAGGAAAATAAAAAAAGACTTTCTCTGTGAAGAGAAAGTCTTGACATTCAAATGAAAAGGAAATCGGGTTAAAAAACACGTACAACATTAAACCCAAAAGAAATGTCTCCCTTGGCCCAATCTCCCTGTGCTTTGGTTAAAAAAGCACTGTCATTGCTACCCCTAGCATTACTAAACAACAACTGGAATACATGACCTCCAGTTTCGATATCTAGCCCCAAAGTCAATGGATTGTTATAAATGGAACTACGCGACTTATTAAAATTATAAGCGTAATCCAGATTGAGACTCATGCGCTTGCTAATTTTTAAACGGCCCCCAAGTCCTAATAAAAATTGATTGTGGGTACGCGCCTTTGTCGCATTTAAATCCTGTAGGTTGTGTCGCATAAAAATTGGTGCGACTTGTACCGATAGTTTTTTACTAAATCTTCGCGAAGCGAGTAGTTGATACGTAAAACTCATACGGTCAGCAAATTTTAACAAAGGATAGTTGGCCTTTTTTAATTCAGAATTGATATCCACACTGGCATATCCAACGAGATTTACTGGCATTTGTGTAGATTGTTGAAAAAGGCGAACTTTTAAACTTCCCGAATAGGTTTTTTCAAAACTATCCCTACTTAAACTCGTTTGGATTCCTTCCCAAAAGCTATAGGTCAATTGTATTTTCGTATTGGCCTGATCCAAACCGAAAAATTCATCGATACCATCTTTAAAAGAGCCAAACCTATGCGAAACAATTAAGTATAGGTCTCCTTTGTCCGCTAGTTTTGTAGATTGTAAATTTCCTATTTGTTGCGCTTTGAATGCTGGTGAACTAAATAGGGGAGTGCTACTCGATTCACGATCAATTTCAGAAAGTAAATCTTCTTGAGCACACAGCGGAAAGCTCATGAATAGCCCAGCTGCGATGGTGATATTTTTTATAATACTATGCATTGTTTAATTTTTAATTCTCCGAGGAGGTCATCGTAGCCCACAATTTGACCTTTTACTTGGATCCGTTGATTTGTTTTAATAGTTCTTAGGTCATCACTGTTTTTGAATTGACAAAAAATACTGTGATCTAATATGATTCCTTGTTGCTCGATACTGCTAATAGTACCGCTTATAGCTACAACTTGAGTCTTCCAATTACTATGGTTGTTCGATACTTTTTGTAGGAGGGCTTCACTAGGTCCGCTGTAGTCTACAGCTGCATTTTCGATAGCTTGCGGAGGACTAAACAGGAATACATAGCTACAGTATACCCCAATAAGAAGGGTAATACTTAGTATCAGACCATAACTTCTAGTTCTTTTTGACCAGTTCATACTTCAGAGTGATTTTGATTTCTTTGGCTATTTTTTTTCGAACGATACTTGGGATTTTAATCTTGAAATCTTCAGGTTTAACTGAGAAATTAGCCCTTAGGATGAGGGTATCACCTTCTCGTTGGATTTTGGCGATAGTCGCGATGTTTTTTGCAACGCCTCGAATTTTTAATACTCCAGAAAGTGTATAGCTTTTAGGAGTCGCTTGCACTGTAGTATCAAAGTTATCGAGTTGGCCAGTAAAACTCGCTTTTGGGTATTGATCACTGTCCATATAATTTTCATTAAAATGTTCTTGCATAAGAGCCACTTTAAATTGAAAGGCGTTGACAAAAAGCTGAGCCGCCATTTTTCCCGAGTTACTGTCGAGAATTACAGTTGTGCTGTTGTTGATTGCCTCGACGGGTTCAAAAGTTGCAACAGATGAGTTAAAATGTGTACTCCCTGTTCGCGTGTAGTATTTTTGGGCGTACATCAATTGTCCGATAAGCCCTAAAGCGAAAAGTAAAATATATTTTTTCATGTAGGTGTTAGTTTTCTAAATAACCATCCGATTTCCATTTGTCTACCAAAGCCCTCTTGTCTGGCGTTAATAAGCCTCCTTGAGGCATAGGGTTCGCAGCATCATTCATGCGTTGAATTAAAGTACCGGTACTTGCTGATGCTTTTACCTGTTGGTAGGTTTCCAAAATAAGTCCATTTCTGGGGTTGACAGCACTGTGACAGGTGAGGCAATTGGTATACATTATGGGTTTAATATCTCGCTCGTAGGTCACTTTCCTGTCGATAGTAATGCTTGCTGCTTCTGGAATTTCTGCAGTAGTACAGCTATAGGATAGCAGTACCAATGCAACGATGGTGTGGTATTTTTTCATGTTAGTTTTGTACATTAATGGTGTTGACAGTTACGGTTTTGTTTTCTTCTGCTCCAATGGTTATGCGTTGTGAAATACTCGAAATATCACCGGTGTTGGGCGATCCATCTTTATTCATATCCGCAATGACCGTTACATAGTAAGTACCGGGATGCAGGTAGGTGAATAACAGGGAATTTTCTTTATTTTCCAATTCCGGAAAGTGTAACAAGGTATCAAAGGCTCCAGCGACACTTGAAAAGTATCCAGAGTTATCTGTTAAAGGATCTCTCGACAGGTAAACTAATAGATTGCTGTCTTTGATAGCAGTTCCGCGAGTAAGTTGAACGGTTAAGGTTCCGAGGTAGGGGTGGTTGATAATAGTGTACGGATCACCTGATAAAGGAGCTAGTTCATACACGTCGTTTGCCGAATTTTGTGACAAGAACGTCGCAGATTTTGGTTTGTCTCCTGTTTTTTCTACATACAGATTGTTTTCATTAAAACCATTGGCAAAATCTAAACCAGTATCAATTTCATTTTTAGGAAAACCTGTGGCTTGTGCAGCAGCGGCTGCTAATTCAGGGTGTTTCTTGGTACCTTTAAAGGTCATGTGACGCGTAGGAACCCTATTTCCTAAGTTACTGGTATACGAGTTAAAAAACAGTTCGTTATCTTTAAATCGTAACTCAAAATACATAATACCAGTACCCCCCACAGCATCGACAAAACGATAGTATTTACCATCTTGATTTCTGTCTTCTACTTTGTCGAGTACGAAATAGCTGGTACGGTAAATGCCGTTTAATAAACCGCCATTTCGAGCCATTAATGTTCTCGTGTTTTTGTAGTTGGTTACAAAAAATGAGGTCAATAAGTTCCCCAAACTTCCTCCCTCGTGAATGCCGTGTAGATGAGATGGTGAAATTGCGCGATAGTCCCAACCAAACCAAGCGTAGTCATCGGCGATAACGCGATTGGTACCTACCCAATGTCCTTGCATTTTTGCTAAAAAATCAAATCCATCAGTATTGATATTAAAAGGTTTCACTTCTGGTGTTGGTGTAGGAGATTGATTGTTCGCTCCTCCCGTAATATCCCTAACAGTATTATCGCAACTCGTTAAGGTGAGTAAAGCAATAATTAGGGTGTGTTTTAAAAGTTTCATATTAATCTATTTTTCTGGTCCAATATTCTTTGATGGGTTTGTGCATCACGTATTTGGTGACGTCTAAACTATCCGTATTGCGTATTTTAATACGAATACTCGGTGTTTGTTGCGTTGCACCTGATACAGCATCGACGTATTCGCCATCTTTATAGTGCAGTGACGGAATGTAGATGTCTTGATCACTATGGGTGGCTTTTAAAATCGTAGTGCCATCGTCGTAATACATGACTTTGGCGGTGATTCCGCGCTCGGTACGTTCAATTTTGTAATCAGCTGTATAGTAGTTATTAGCTACTTTCCAGTCACCAAAAATGCGTTCATCAGGTGATTTTTGACAGGATGAGAAAAATACTGTGATAAGAATTAAGTACGTTTTGTTCATCTGAGAGTTTCTTTGTTACGTGGCAAAGTTGCTAAGCTTGATGAAAATAAATTTTGACTTATATCAAAATCCTTCCGCTGCGTGTATTTTGATATAGGTCAAAGTCTGTGTGATGAAAGGAATTTACTTTTGTAGCAAACCTACATTTACATGAAAAAATTAATGAATAAGTGGCAGTTAGAGAGCCCAAGACAAGTGTTGATCATACTTTTTGTATTCTCCATCACAGGATCTTCATCTATTGCAGTGGGACGTCCGTTTTTGAAGTGGATAGGGATCAATAATGAAATCATGAGTCCTTGGTTGTACTATCCCGTGTTTGTCATCACCAGCTTTGTGTGTTACCAGTTATTATTAGTAACCTACGGTTGGTTGTTTGGTCAATTTGCATTTTTTTGGACGATGGAAAAGAAGATGTTACGTCGATTTGGTCTTAAAATTTAGTATCTTTAAGAAGCATGGCTAAGAAACCTTGGAGAACGGTTATAGCATTAATTGTAATGTACCTATCAGTCCTCATGAATTGGGAGTGGGCATGGGGTTGCTTGTTTTTGTTTTGGGTAATCCCCGATATTTTCACAGGTGTAACCTACTTTATTGAACCTATCACGAAACGTGAACACCCCTGGTTGTTTTGGATTATTGTATGCACTTGGTTATTCTTTGCAGGACTGTCTATAGCAACGGTATTCACTGCTAAAGATTACTACTATGGATAAATGGAAAACGGTCTTGGCCGTAGGAATGCTAATAGGAGCCGTAATTTTTGAATGGAATTGGTTTTGGGGGTTCATTGTAGGAATGACCCTATGGCACATGTTGAGTGCCGAGGAAATTCACTTTGTAGAAACAGTAACCAAAAAAGAACACCCAAAACTCTACTGGAGCTTGTTAGTTATTTGGATGACGATCGGTGTATACACCATAGCGCAACACCTTTCGATTTTGACCTAGGTCAAAGAAAATGTTGAGGAATTGATAGATTTTTGTAGTAACTAAAATAGTCAAATTATGAATGTAGTTAGATTACTGGTTTACGCTTTGATTTGCATAGTATCCATTGTTGGAGGAGCACATTGGGCAAACCTGAATTGGCAGATTACCGAACTCAATAGTGAGTATGTGGAATATCTTTTTTACTTGGTAAATGACCTTAGCATAGTCTATGTGATTATTCCATTTTTTGTCGTAGAACTGCTTAGGTATTTGGTGTTAAAACGCCTGAAGTTGAATATTGTGCTCGATGCCTTAACAAACGGTATAACCCTCGGTGCGTTTATGCTAATAGAATATGGATTAGGACTGCTGTTAGTGACAAAATTGTACATGTACGCTTCGTATTACAGTATACTTCCTGAATTGCCATTGAATTGGATTACTGTGGGGTGTTGTATACTAATGGCTGATTTTTTGTATTACTGGGAACATCGTTTAATGCATCGCATCGGAATTGGTTGGGCCACTCATACCGTACATCACAGTTCTCCTTATTTCAATATGTCGGTGGCGTATCGATTTGGTCCTCTGGATAGTGTTTTTCCATTATTGTTTTCACTTCCTACTGTTTTATTGGGCTTTAATCCGTTTCTGTTGTTGGCTTCCGAGCTGTTTGTGCAAACATTTCAGGCCATTTTGCACACGGAAATTATAGGGAAATTACCAAAACCTTTGGAGTTTATTTTTAATACTCCTTCCCATCACCGGGTACACCACGGTTCAAATAGGCAGTATTGGGATAAGAATTATGGAGGGATTTTAATTATTTGGGATCGCTTGTTTGGGACTTTCGAACCGGAAAAAGAAACTGTAGTTTATGGTATATCAGAACCTTTAGAAAGTGTAAATCCTTTTAAAGTGTTTTTCCATGGACTGACTCGATTGGCTAAAAAAGTAAGTGAAGTCAAGGGAATGAAAAATAAATTACTGGTGTTTGTAAAACCCCCAGATTGGCTACCTGTAGTAAAAGATAAATAAGAAATAGATGAAAAATTTTATAGCAATACTGGCCTGCCTTGTGTTAACAGTTTCCTGTGCAAAAGGACAAGATCCTATTGAAGGCACGTGGAAGGTGAAAAGTGAATTTTACCAGGCCACCTATGAGTTGATCTCATTTAAAGGAAAAATCTTTGGAAAGCTTAAGTATTATAACGATGGCGAACAGGAACTCAGGGAACAAAAGAAAAAACCGAGTTATGTGTTGACCGATTTAGTTCCTGGTAAGAATGGGTACAGCAAAGGAAAGTTGTATGGCATTGATGGGAAGTATTACGAAATTAATGCAGTGCTAAAACAAGAAGATTTGTTGGAAGTTAAAATGACCTATCAAGGAAAACCATATACAGAAATTTGGAACCGTGTAAAAGAAGAAGAGAAAAGCAATGGGAAATAAGATGCATGTCTTGCCGGTAGAGGCTTATACCAGTAAACAGTGGTTTGATTTAGAAATGAGAACGTTGTTTAGTACAACTTGGCAATTTGCAGGGCTCGTTGAAGATATTCAAGAGCCGGGAGATTATATCTCCGTGCAGGCCGGTTTAAATAATATTTTTATTATTAAAGGTCGTGATTATCGATTGCGGGCATTTCACAACATGTGCAGGCATCGAGGGACTCAGCTACTCAGAGCAGTAGGGAAAGGGCAGAAGGCAATTACTTGTCCTTATCACGACTGGACGTATAGCCTAGAAGGAGAGCTGCTAAGCGTTCCCAAAAAAGAGCGTGAATTCCCTGAATTGTGCGAGGGTAAATTAAAAGATTGCGGGCTTAATTTACACAAAGCTTCGGTAGATATTTTTAAAGGAATGCTCTTTGTCCACCCCGATAAGGACGCTCCGAATATCATGGATTTTTTTGGGGAAGTAGCCCCTTGTTTAGGTCCTCACAAAGTTGAAGAACTAGTAGAGTATAGAGAAAAAGGACCTGAACCTTTCTATACCAAAGAAATAAAAGCCAATTGGAAAATTGTGGTCGAAAATTACATCGATCATTATCACTTGGCCCATTTGCATGCAGGAACCCTCAATATGTACGATCACGAAAAGGCTGAATTCGGATGGAAAGGTCCTCATTATTGGTTTTACGAACCCTTGATGCCAGATTATTTGGCAGACGTGGATAATGCGGCACAATTTCCTTTGATAGAGAGTGTGCCCAGAGAGCGAATAGGGGCTTATGTACCTTGGTTATTCCCAAATATAGGAATCACAGAAGGGGAAGCTCAATGGAATACGTTTCATGCAATTCCACTCGCTGCTGATCGAACATTGGTAGTTATAAGAACGAAAGTAGCCAATAAGTCAGAATGGGAGTTTACCAAACAGTATGCAAAGTCCTCAGCAAATAAGCTATGGCAACGTTACGGAGGGCAGGGGAAATACGAAGGGGATAGCAATGACCCTATGGCTTCTGGTGATTTTATGGCAGAAGATGTTTTTGCATGTGAGCAGCAACAAAAGTCTTTGTACTCTCCTAGGTTTAGTGTGGGAGCAAGAGCTGTACGCGGTGAGTATGCAATAGTTCGATTTCAGGAAGAAGTGAAAAAATGGATGGTAGCTCACGGAGCGGAAATATGATTTTATGAAAAAGAAAGTCTTCAAATTAGAAGTTCTGAAAAAGGAACAAGTAAGCGCAGAGGCAGTATCCCTCTTCTTTAAAATTCCATTGGCTGAAAAAAAAGCCTTTCATTTTAAGCCAGGGCAATTTCTCACAATTATTCATACTTTGGAGGGAGAATCTCTGCGCCGTTCCTATTCTATTTGTAATGATATAACTGACAATTCCTATGTGCAAATAGGAGTAAAGAAGGTGAAGAACGGGAGGATGTCCCGTTTTCTCAATGAGGAAGTGAAAGTTGGAGATTATTTAGCAGTGGAAGTTCCCATGGGAAGATTCACTGCTGAACTCGATTCAACCCAATACAAATCCTATTATTTTTTTGCTGCCGGTAGCGGAATTACTCCCATTTTATCGATGGTAAAAAGTGTTTTGAGTGTCGAACCTTACAGTCGAGTTTATGTGCTGTACGGCAATCGAAATCAAGAACAAATCATGTTTAAAGGTGATTTGGAAATTTTGAGTGAACGTTTTGCGGATCGATTTACAATTATATACCTACTTAGTCAACCCATTCGCAGTTGGAGTGAACTATGGTCAACGAAAACCGATTTTGTTTATCGCAAGGGACGTGTTGACGCCATAAACATAGCTTGGTTTATAAAAGAATACCCACCTTATGCACAAAATGCCTTGTATTTTATTTGTGGACCGGGAAGTATGATCGCGAATACCAAAGCGCGATTATTAGGTATGGATGTACCAGAAAATCGAATTGCCATAGAACGTTTTGGAAATCTTGGTGCTGAGGTACAATCAAAAGGAGGTATGGCTGCGACAGCTAAGGTGTATATCGATGAGCAGGTGTATGAATTAAAGCTTAAACAGGGAAATACGATATTGAAGGCTTTGCTCAATAGTGGAGCAACCCCCCCGTATTCCTGCGAAGGTGGGGTTTGTGGGGCCTGTGCCTGTAAGTTAGTCAAAGGAGCGGTGTTGATGGCGAACAATTCAGTACTTACCGAAGAAGAGCTCAATGCAGGTTGGATACTTTCTTGCCAGAGTACAGCAAATTCGGATAAGCTTGAAGTAGTATTTGAGCGAGAAAAGTAAGTTGAGGTATCCTAAAGAAATAGCTGCTAGGAGGAAGAATTTTTTATGTTTGATTTTTGGGCGCCTTCCAAGGTGCCCAAAATATGAATTACTTAGATAGGAGGCGCTGTCTATGAAATTTGCTGTGCTGTGTTGGTAAAATATTGTTTTTAAATGCATTCACTAGGCAAAAACAAAATAATACAAGGCTATTTTCGTTATTTACGAGAAAATCTCAATTAAGAAGTCTATGAAAAAGTGGTATATAGCGTTCTTGGTTTTTTACTCATTAACCATAAATGCGCAAGAAGTAAAAACGATACATGTTTTTGTGGCCCTATGTGATAATGTAAATCAGGGCATTGTTCCCGTTCCAGCAACTTTGGGCAATGGTGAAAAACCTCAAACAAACCTCTATTGGGGAGCAGCTTATGGTGTGAAATCCTTTTTAAAATACAAAGCTAAACAGTGGATTTTGGTAAAGAAAATACATAGACCTTCCGAGATCGTTTTGGAACGATTGCTGTTTAAGCATCGTTCAAAAAATGCGTATTTGTTGGCGGATGCTTATAAAGGTGCGGCTATAAAAAACTGCACAGAAGCTTATTTAAAAGCACTAAATTCAGAGGATGTAGTAACTATACATAACGATGGGAAGAAGCTGTCGTTTGGAGGTGCTGCCCAGCTCTTAGCCTATATAGGACACGATGGGCTTATGGAGTTTACAGTGAGTCCACCAGTTAGGAAGGGGACAGCTACAAAAAAAGAGGCTATAATTTTGGCTTGTTTTAGCAAGCGTTATTTTAAACCGTATCTTCAAAAACTGGCGGTGACTCCTGTATTATGGACAACGAATTTAATGGCTCCTGAGGCCTACACGCTCGTCGCCGCAATCGATGCCTGGTTAAACAACAAGTCGAACGATGAACTCCGAGAACAGGCAGCACAAGCCTATCACAAATACCAAAAATGTGGAATTCGAGGTGCTCGACGCCTACTTGTTTCAGGCTTTTAGCTTCAAACTTGCTTGAAATCAACAGGTTGGTTTTGTACTTTTAAACCCGGCCTCATTAACGTTAAATTGTTAGTGATTTCTTAGGATTCTCGTTAATTTTACCCTCGAATAATAGCCTCTGAGTACCGAGTTGTCATTCAGAGAAAGATGGAAAAATTAGACATGAAAATAGCACAAAAATCACGTTGGATTTACCTAGTAGTAGGATGTTTGTTTTTGGGAACTTTGAGTGCGCAGGCACAGATTGTAAATGTAGAATCACTGCGACGTGTGAGTGATACATCGAGGTGGAGTGGAAATGCGAGCCTCTCTTTCAACTTGATTAAAAATAAGAATACCTTATTCAACTTACGCAATACCCTTCAAGTACAATACTTGTATAAACAACATTTGGTCTTGTTCATCAATGAGATTAATTTTAAGGAAGTAAACGCTAAGAATTTAGTAGACAAGGGAATTCAGCATTTTCGTTATAATTATCGATTTTCAAAGTCATTCGCTTGGGAGGGATTCGTTCAAAGTCAGTTCGATGAAATATCAGCAATTGATTTTAGAGGGCTCATCGGAACGGGACCGCGGTTTAAAGTGTCTAAATCAGAAATGTATAATTTCTTTTTGGGAACTGCATTGATGTTTGAGTATGAGAAAATCGAAAATGCACTTGAAAATGTGCGTAACAGAGACTTCAGAAATAGTAGTTACCTATCGTTTAGTTTGTTTCCGAAGGAAAATATTTCCATCGTAAGTACTACCTATTTTCAACCTCGCCTGAATAAATGGAGTGATTTTAGAATTAGTAATGATAGCAAGGTCGTTATAGGAATCGTAAAGAACTTAGGATTGAGCATCGGTGTTAAGTATTTGTACGACGCCTTTCCTGCTATTGGTATCCCCAAAGAACAGTATCGAATTACTAATGGGTTGACGTATAGTTTTGACTAGTCATAAACCGCATTCTTAACCTAGGTTAATAACTTCAGAAATTAATACTTACATTTGTGGTGATGATTCGAGTGATACTTGCCACCTTTTTTGTGTGCTGTAGTCTGAGTACTTTTGGGCAACAGCCAATTCAAGATAATTTAAACCAAACATTACCTAGTACAGAGCCAATAACTGATGAGGTACATCGGTTGTTGGAATCCGCAGAAATAGAATACGAACGTAATTTTAGCAAAGCAAAAGCACAACTGTCAAAGGTTTTTCAACTTCTACAAACGCCAACAGACAGTATCGGACAACAGCAGTTGGCCAAGGCATTAGTTATTCAGGGTGTTGTATTGCGTAGAGAAGCCAAATTTCCTGAGGCAGTAGCTAGTTATTTGCAAGCTAAAAGTATATACGATAGTAATGGCGATGCGTGGAATAGTTCTGATGTATTGCACAATATCGGGATGGTGTACCGCTATCAAAATAACCATGTCAAAGCTTTAGAACACTATCGAAAGGCAATCGCTATCAAATTACCCTTAGAGGATTTTCACGGTGTTGCCGCCGGTTACAATATGATGGGAGTATCTTTCCGACAATCTAAAGAATTGGATTCCGCGAAAATATACTACGATAAGGCCAGAACGCTTTTTCAGAAGCTATCGAGTTATGATGATGTAAGAAGGGTTAATAACAATTTAGTAGCCTTGTTTTTGAATCTAAAAAATTACGATGAAGCGGAACGTATTGCCCTCGAAAACTTGCAGCATGCCAAACAGCATGGAAAGCTGTATTCTCTCTGTGTTGCTTACAGAAATGCCTCGAACGTTTACAAAGGAAAAAAAGACTACTTACAATCTTTACAGTACATAGATTCCTCACTAATAGTTGCAAAAAATCAGCAGTTTAGAGATTTGATTGCTAAGGGATATCTCAGGCGAAGCTATCTCTTCGCCAAGCTGAATAATTACAAAAAGGCGTATTACGAGTACCGTATATTTAACCGACATTCTGATTCTATTTTTAATATCGAAAATGTGAAAAAGGTGCAGGAGTTGGAACTCAATTATAAGTTTGAACAAGAAAAACGTGAAATGGAGCTTATAGCAGCTGCTGAGGCCTCACAAAAATGGCTGTATTTTGTGTTACTATTGGTAATTTCTGGAGGAGGTATTGTCATCGGCTTTTTGGTATACGTGAATAACAAAATCAAAACCAAAGCCTACAAAGCAAAATTGGCGCAGGAGCAATTGCAAAAGGAGTTACTCGATGCCAAAGTAAGAAATACGGAAGAAGAAGCAAATCGGTTAATCGCTGATAATACCATGCGATTGGTATTCAAACAAGAATTGGTAGAGCAGTTAAAAAGTAAACTAAACCAAGATACTGTTGAAGGGTTAAAAAAGAGTTTGAATTCTGTACTTACAGAATTACAGCTACAGATAAGCACAGAAATAAAACACTCCTCGCTACAAAATAAAATTACGGAAGCTAACAAGGGATTTGATAAGTTACTGCGTGAAAAATATCCGAAGTTGAGTAAGACCGAAAGAGAAATTTGTGCACTACTTCGTCTCAACTTATCAATTAAGGAAATTATGACGGTGAGGAACGCAAGCTTGGATGCTGTAAAGTCGACCAGGTATCGAATACGAAAAAAAATGGGACTCAAAACAGGAGAAGAGTTAGAGAAATTCATTCAGAATTTGCGATAATCAATTTTTATTTGAGTTTAGAGTGTTGTTTTTAATTTGTTGATGGTTAGGTGTTTGTGTGTGTTGCCACTTTTTGCCACCATTAAAAATAAGGCTAATCTACTAGGAAAAATATTTTTGCCCCAAAATGAGGGGAATCTTCAATAATATTTTGACTAGATGAAAAAACGAATTCTTGTGACAGTGCTTATGTCACTCAGTTTCTTGTCGGTTGTTGGGCAGCAAACCTATGTTCCAGATGATCAGTTTGAAGCGTATTTAGAAGCCAATGGTTTAGGAAATGGCATTGCAAATGACAATTATGTAACTACAGCAAGTATTGCAGCTATAACGAGTTTGGACGTTTCAAGTCAAGGAATTTCAGATATGACAGGAATCGCTGATTTTAGCGCGTTGCAAAACCTGTTTTGTAGAGATAATTCCTTTTCGAGTTTAGATGTTAGTTCCAATACATCTTTGGTGAAGTTAACCTGTCATGACAATTCGAGCTTAACGAGTTTGGTATTAAACAATGCTTCGTTAAAGCACTTACAGGTTGAGAATACGACGAATTTGCAAAATTTGAATTTGACGAGTCTGGTAAGCCTTGAGAAATTATGGGTGTTCAATTCGGGATTGACGAGTTTGGATGTACGAACGAATACCGAACTAAAGAGCCTTTATGCCTATGATATGGCATTGACTACGTTGGATGTCTCAAAGAATACCAAATTGACAGAATTGACAGTTCAAGATACCGGATTAACGAGTCTGGATCTGAGCAATAATCCCTTACTAAAAACGCTGTATGCCTCAAATTGTACCCTTACTGAGGTAAATTTAGAAGGAACCAATGCCTTAGAAACGTTGAGCTTGGCCAATAATCAATTGACAAGTATTGACCTAACGACCAGCACTTCCCTTAAGAATTTGTATTTGACGACCAATAAGATAACGCGCTTGGATTTAAAACAGAACACAAACTTGTTTCAAGTACAAGTTGCAGACAATCAACTGCAGTTGTTAGATGTTCGCAATGGGAAAAATGAGCTAATAGGAACTTTTGACGCACGTGCCAATTACGATTTGACAGAAGTTTTAGTCGATGATATTACTATGTCTAGTTTGGTGTTATGGCGTGTAGATAGAGCTACTTTTTGCCTGCACTGTGGAGAAACTACAGTGCCCGATGCTAATTTTGAAAACTACTTAGAAACGCATGATGCGGCAGGTAATGTTGTAGCTGTAGGAGCCTTGAATAGTTTGGGGAATGGAATTGCCAATGACGCGTTTATTCGAACTGCGGCGGCTGCAGGAGTAAGTCAGTTAAACATTGCGGCCCAATCCATTGTGAATGTTACCGGGTTGGAGATTTTTACCGATGTCGAAAAATTATTTGTTCATAGAAATAACATCGCGAGTATGGAGCTTACGACGCTTACCAAGCTAACCGAGATCTTTGCCTATGAAAATAAGCTTACAACCCTTGATTTGTCAGCCAATACTGCGCTTGTCAAGTTAATTCTTCGTGACAATGAGTTAACTGCTATAGATATTAGCCAATTATCAAAATTAAAAATGTTGACCTGTCAGCGCAATCAGTTGTCGAGTATTGATACGCAAAACAATCCAGAGCTTCATACCTTATCACTTGCCGGAAACACGGCTATCACAGGTATTGATGTGAGTAAGAACCCTAAGTTGTATGACTTGGATATCTCGGATACTCCGATAACGAGTGTAAATCTGAGTCAAAATCCAGAAATGTGGTATTTATATGCGTCCAACTGTAGGTTGACCACCATAGATTTAACTAGTAATACGGACCTTTATGAGTTGTATTTAGATGGGAATGCGTTTACGGAACTGGACTTGAGCAGCTTTCCTAATCTAGAAGTTGTACGCTGTCAAAACAACGCATTAACAAGCCTTAATTTAAGAAATGGACAAGCGGCAAACCTAACGGATTTCGATGCCAGAAATAATCCAGGACTTACCTGTATCGCTGTTAATGATGCGACGGATGCTATTGCCCGATGGACGCAAGTTGATGGGCAAACGAGCTTCAGTACATTCTGTAGTACCACGAGTGTACCGGACGATAATTTTGAAGCGTATTTAGAAACCCATACTGAAGGAGGAGCTCCAGTTGCCTTTGGCGATAAAACCAGTATGGGAAATGGTATCGCTAATGATAATTTAGTCGGGACGGAGCGTATTCAAAACATTGCGATTCTAAATATTTCCAATCAAGGAATCACGGATTTTACTGGAATTGAGGGATTCGAAAACTTACAAAGGTTGACCTGCTCTCGTAATCTAGTCACGAGCTTGGATCTTTCTTCAAACAAGAAATTGGAGGAAATTTATTGTTCAGATATGGGCTTAGAACAACTCAATATTCAAGGTCTACAACAAGTGACACGATTGGTTGCCACCAATAATGCCTTGAAAAATCTCAATTTGAGTACCAATAAAAAGCTAGCACATGCTTCATTACATTACAATGAATTGACCTCTTTAGATGTTTCTGAGAATACTGAATTGACGGATTTGCGATTTACCCAAAATAAGTTATCGAGTATTGATATTAGTGCAAATATCAAGTTAATGCGATTGTATGCTACGGATAACATGTTAACGACGTTGGATGTTTCGAAAAATACAGCCCTGCTTACCTTGAGTTGTGAGCGCAATCCGCTGGAGTCTCTCGATGTTAGCGCACTCAGCAACCTTACCTCTTTGTTTATTAATGGAACACAAATAGCGAGTATCAGCCTAGTGACCAATAGTAATTTAGAGGAATTTGGGGCAGACAATACTGCGTTGACTACCATTGATTTAAGCAATTCGACTAAAATTGATGAATTGTATTTGAATAATACGGCAATCACCGAATTGGATTTATCAAAACTTAACTTGCTTGAATATTTTGAAGGGAAGGATGCCAAGTTTGAGTTTGTTAACTTAAAAAATGGAAACAATTCGAGAGACATGGAGGTATACCTTACAGGGAACCCGAACTTGTCTTGTATTCAAGTAGATGATAGCACTGCGAGTTACCTCAGTAGTTGGGACAAAGATGTCACGGCCAGTTTTGCCAATTACTGTAAAACAACTCACATTCCCGATACACACTTTGAAAGCTTGTTGGAAAGTAGAGGTTTTGGAAATGGCATAGCTAACGATCAAAAGGTATATACAGAATTGATTGCTGCCGAAACCACTTTAATAATTCAAGATACAGAAATTGCTGATCTTACGGGAATTGAAGATTTTAAAAATTTGGAATTTTTGATTTGTAGAAGATCCAAATTGCAAACGGTTGATTTGAGTGAGAATTTAAAATTAACCATTCTCAGTTTACAGGATAATGAACTCAATGCATTGGATTTGAGTAAAAATACCGGATTGATACGATTGATAACAGCCGAAAACCCTTTGGGTTCTCTTGATCTTTCAGCACTTTCTAAGTTGGAAACCTTGGAGTGTCGTGAAAATAGTTTAACCAGCCTCGATCTCAGTAAAAATACAGTGTTGAGGTCCTTACTGCTAGGAAATAATCAACTAGCTCGATTGGATTTATCAGCGCATCCCAATTTACAACAGGTTCAGGTGGAAGATAATAATTTGATTTCCTTAAATATAGCAAATGGTAATAACGCCAATTTGACGAGTGTTAATTTATCGGGAAATGCTAGTCTAACTTGTATCCAAGTGGACGATGATACAACAGGGTATTTAAGCAGTTGGACAAAAGATGATACCGCAAGTTTTAGTGTGGACTGTGTTGCTCCTGTGATTACTTTGATAGGTGACAATCCTCAATATCAAAATTTCGGAGCTGTTTATCGTGAATTAGGGGCTACCACTGATGACGGAAGTGCTGTCAGTATTGATGATACTGCTGTTAATACACAGGTACTTGGGGTGTATGATGTACGATACAATGCCAGAGATGCTCATGGTAATGCTGCTGAGGAACTGATAAGGAAAGTACATGTGGTTGCAGGACCGAACCAAGCAATTTGGACGGGTGCAAGCAGTACCGAATGGTCGAATCCGAATAACTGGACAGGAACAGCCGTTCCTGTAGCTACAGACGAGGTTATCATAACCAATACTCTTAATAAATCGGTACTTTCAGAAAATGCTGGCAGTATAAAAAGTATGCATCTTTATGCAGGGGCCTCGTTGGAAGTTACGACAACTGGTAGTTTGACTGTACTCGAAACGATGAACAATGAGGGAGAGATACGTGTCGCATCTTCAAAATTATCGAGTGGAACACTCCTAGTACGTAGAGCAGCCTCAGGGCAGGTAACCTATGAAAGAGGTGGTTTACTGGCGGATAACTGGCACCTCGTATCTTCACCTGTGCAAGGGCAGCGAATAGCATCATTTGTTGTAAACCTAGACAATGCTATCCGTACTAACAGTACTGTAAATCCAATTCGTTATGCTGTTGCAACCTATGATGATCAGCGTTCTACCGGTGAAAAATGGCAGTATTATACAGCGGCGGATTTAGTATCTAGTTCATTACAATTTGAAGTAGGTAAAGGATATACAGCTTCTCGAGAGACCGATGGGAAACTGCACTTCACCGGGAGTCTTACAACTGGAAACCATAACGTAGCAGTGAACGGTTCATCGTGGCGAGCTTTGGGTAATCCGTATACAGCATATTATCCTGTAAATAGCCCAGTTGGAGAAACTTTTTTGAGTACAAATGTTGGAGAGCTAGACCCTGTGTATCAAGCAGTATATACCTGGGATGGCACTCAGCAAAAATACATTCCAAATTCTGGTGTAACAGCAGAAAAATACTTGGCTCCCGGACAAGCCTTCTTTGTAAAAACTGCAGCGGGTGCTAATAACCTACAGTTTCAAGAAGCATTGAGAAAGTCGATTCCGTTGGTGGGGAGTTCGTTTCAGCGATCGAGCCTTCCTACCATTCAATTGAAGTTAGTATCAAATAAAAGAGAGGTATTCACGGAGTTTTTGTTTCATGAGAGAGGAACGTTAGATCTCGATCCAGGGTATGATTTAGGAAACTTTAATGGAGCTGACTTTGATGTGTTTAGTCATTTGCCAAGAGAAATTTCTGGAGCTGATATCGGTTTCGCTGTGCAATCGTTATCAGATGATTGGAAGGTAAAGAAGGTATTACCAATTACGGTAATAAATAAGACACATCATTCGGGAAGTATAGAATTCACCGCGAAAAATATTCCTCCAAATACGGCGATACAGCTCTTCAATCCAACATCTGGTAGTTATTTGTCATTGCCTGCTGCCGGAGTTAAACACATAGATTTGAAAGATCTTACTTGTAATCCTTGTGAATTGGAATTACATATAGGAGGTAGAGATGTTGCATTGAGTGAACCGGAGGTAAGTGAATTACAGTTGGTACACAAATTGAATTCAATTGTGATTACCGGTGCTGACAGCGGTGAATTGGAATGGCGACTTTACGCCTTGTCTGGAGCTCAAATAGCAAGAAATACTCAGACTGTTGCAGCAGAAAATACGGTAGTATTACCAAAATTGGCTTCGGGAGTATACCTGTTCAATATCACCACAAAACACCAAACCAAAACCCTTAAAATACATATTAAGTAAATATGATACCCTCAGAAAATAAAACGGATACAATTTCTAGAAAACAGGCACTGGCTAAGTTGAGTACTATTGCTAAGTATGTCGGTATGACGGCTGCAGGAACCTTTTTAATCTTACAACCTAAAAGAGCACAGGCACAGAGCCCAGATTCCCCCGGCGAGAACTTCTAATAGTTCTTTTTCCCCCATCAATACAGTTGTTGAGTTGTATTGTAAATAGAAAAAAGACTGTACATGTACAGTCTTTTTTTTTTATTTGTTATTTATGAATTAGAATTCGCTTTGTAAACACTTGTGTTTCGGTATGCACTTTGATAAAATAGACACCGGGAGTTAACTGATGCAGTTGAAGTTGGAGCTCTTGAACTCCAGCAGCTTCAATGTGCTCTGCTAAATGACGCTGTCCTTTTAAATCGACGAGTTCGAAACGAGTTCCGGGAGTAAATCCACTCGATAGGTGCAGCGTGACAGTCCCAGTAGTACTTGGGTTCGGATACAGGAGCAATTCTGCCGTTGCTGTTGTAGGGTTTGGTCGAGGAGCCAATGTACTTCCTGTTGTGTCCACAAGGGTAATAGTATAATCTTCTGTTTCTCCTTGATAACCGTCTTGCATACAAGCATCAGGTGTTTTTCCGTAAGCGAGGCGCACACGCATACGTGTTTTTCCTAATTGTGCCGAGTTAGGTATTGCAAGTTGGCCTGTAAAAGGTCCGTTGCCACGTCGGTGATAGCTTCGTTCGCTGGCATCAAAGGTACCGTCTTTGTTCCAATCGATCCATACCTGTACATCAATTCCCGACCAATGCTCGTGCTGGGTTTGTACACTCAGGGTATACCTGTTGTTTTTTTCTAAGCTAGTTCCTTGTTGCTGCGTATAATCGTGATAACCGTTAGCCGACCATGTAGATTGCTGGTTGATGCTTCCTAGCTGTACTCTCGTAATGGAGTTGTAATTGAGCGCAGTACTTGGTGTACAATAATTAACATTTTCTTCTACAGTTATGTATTGGTCTATTAGTTTGGTGTGAGTACCCGCGCTGTTTGTCGCTTTTAAACTCACCTTATAAACTCCTGGATTTGTATAGTTAATAGTGGGAGTACTAGCAGTACTTGTATTTGGAGTTCCACCTTCAAACGTCCATAAGAGTTCGGTTGGCGTATGTAAAGAAGTATTGGTGAAATTAACGGACTCTCCTGCCAAAATACGTTGCGTATTACTTGAAAAATTAGCAATAGGAGGGCGTATGACTCCTGTACTTCCCGTGATGACGATAGAATAGTCTTCAACCTCTCCCATATACGAATCAGAACCACAGGGGGTAATTTTGCTTTCGCTTCCATAAGCGGCTCGAATGCGAAGTGTGGTCGTACCGTTTACAGCCGAATTCGGAGGTGTGATTACACCGGTGTAGGGACCTGCCTTATAGGCTTTGAGTACTTGCTCATTAGGATCGTCAAAATCACCATCGTTGTTCCAGTCTATCCAGGCACCTACAGCATTATAGGTCCAGTGCGATTGATTGAGATCGATAGTCAGAGTATCAGATTTTCCAATTTCTAGTGCCGTTACTTGATTGCTGAAATCGCCATAGCTTTCGTGTTCCGATACGTTGCGTATACTACCCAAGCGTACCTCACGTATGTATAAGTTATTTTGAGCGCCTGAGCCAGCACAATAGGTCATTTTATTTTTGTCATACACGCGAACGATGTTCTGTTTTGTTTTCACGGCTTGTTGTCCGTTTTTACCGGTGGCAGTGAGGCTTACATCATAAGTTCCTGCTTGGTTGTATTGAATGGACGGAGTAGTCTGATTGGTTATTTGAGTAGGACTACCTCCAGGGAAATCCCATGAAATAGAAGCTAAATAACCAGAGGTTTCACTGGTGAATGCAATTTTCCCACCAGTAATAGTCAAGGGATTTGCGACAGTAAAATCTGCAGCCGGTAGGTCAGGAGTCCCCGAGTTTCTCAAAGGACCTGAAATTCGGAAACTAGCTTTAGGAATTCCTGAACTGATGTCAATGTTTGTAAAGTACCCCACAGTATATTGGAAGTTATTCAGCAACGGGTTTTGGCGTAATTGCTTGAGTAAATTGTCGAGTGAGGTATGCAATTGTTTAGCAGCTGTTGCATTGTTGTTTGTAGGCGTGCTACCCTCAAGCACTCCATCTATTCTAAAGCGTCTATTTTTTGCCTGGGTATCTATGCCTGTTGTTATGGATGAATTCCCTGTGAGCGTGATAAACTCCGTCTTGATGTCTGCGGGATTTCCAATGGCAATTTTTCGATCGTCTAACCAGTTTGTACTGGGTTCTTTACCGGTGACAGTTCCATTACTCACGTTTTGCAGAAAGTTGTTAAAGCGAGAGTGATCTGTTGATCGAAGATTATTTACCAAATTGTCAAATCCCTGAACATCGTCACTTCTCGTCAAATCGAAAAAGGTTTTTAATTTGCCAAAATCATTTAAATACCAATGGTACCACGCCATATTACCATAGTGATAATGATGGAAATTTCCGCTGGTGTAGCTCGAGTTAAAAACAGTACTTAATGAAGGCCATTTTCCTGTATTGTTTTGGACTACGCGGACATTGCTGGCAAGTAGTTTGATTCCGTCAGTATCGGTCGCTCCTGAAAAGAATTCGGCCATACCTTCTTCGTACCAAACCATTCGATCATTTTTGTACATGTCTGTCTCTGCCCAAAATCCAGGAATGAGATAACGCCCTTGTAAATAGTGTACGTATTCATGTCTAAACAAGGCTTCTAACGAAAGTGAACTTTCTACACCTACTGTTCTGTCCCAAGTATAAAAAGTAGCTCTCCGTTCTATATACATTCCTCCATTATTAGTGGGAATACCATACAAATAGGTAGCGTAATTTTCATAGGCTTGTTTGGATCCGAAGACTACCATGGTTAAGGTCTCATTGGGGTCTCCTGTAACGGGTTGGTCTGTCTGTATTAATCTGAAAAATTGATTTTGAACCTGTTTAGCAGCATGGTATAATTCCTGTACTTCGTTTTCCGCAAGTGGAGTTTTGATACGCATTTTATCATCGTCAAAAGTATAGCTGTTGGGGAACAAGAAATTTTCTAATTCCGTTTTTAGCTGAGCGACGTTTTCGCAAAGGTTGTAGCGGTTACAGTCCCCGTATTTATTAATGGCCTCGACACAGCGCAACCAGGCAACACTTAAGCGCGGGTGCTGTTTTGCTATCTGAGCTGCTAGAGGTTCTACATCGTCAAGCAAATTGCTGTCGTTTGCCATACGAGTAAGCTCTAGTACAGCATTGCCAGACATAAAACCTAATGCAGCATTGTTTTTTAACTCCTGATCTGTACCTATTTGATAAAGGAGATTAAAAAAATCGCGATCTCCATTGATAGCGTTTTTAAAATCGGAATCCTGATTACCTCTGAAATAGGCAAAGAACACACGGTTATACGCGCGTGCATAGCTTCGTAATAAAGAGCTGTCATTAATGGTTTTCCACGATTTACTAACCACTAGTCGCCTCATAATATTTTTCATTAAGGAGATGATTCTCGGTCGATGTCGAAGTCCATCGTAGTCTAAAATGATGAGGTATTCGTCTAAAATATCGAGGGCTGCCTTTGAATGGTCAAGCAAATGAGCATTTTGGCTAAACGATTCTGAAGCGGTACGAATCCAATATTTTGAATTGGTATCTAAGCTAACCGTACTCTGGTAAAATTCGTGGTAAATAGCGGCGTGTAAATAGGCTACTAAGCCGTACATTCCCGAATTATAAGTACCGTTTGAAGCTATGGAAATATTGTACATTTCTCGCGCCACGGCAGCGACGTTCACATTTGAAAATATGCGTGGAGTATACGTCGAGTTGTATTGGTACCAAGCGCTAAAACACTTCTGATAGTCATATACCGATTTGAGCTCTCGGACCAATCCACTAGGCGACAAACGAGACCAACCGTCATTTCCCGCATCACAGGTTGGGCTGGTTTTACCGAGGACTCGAGAAGCCGTTGCATACTGATGGTCGGTAAACGTACTGCTAGGAGGAGTTGGCGCCCGGTCTTGTCGTTTGTGTTGTTGGTCGCGATGCAGCATTCTCGAGCATTTGTCAGAATGCTGATGTGGCGTGTGGGGTGCTGTCGAATTACTTTGTGCCTGCAAGGACATGCTCGCACAAGTAACGCACAGAATAGCAAAAAGCTTTAGCTGTTTTGTTGAAAATTTTAGAAGGGTTGAAGTTTTCATGATTAATAATGATTATAGTTTCTGTATTAAAACTAAATCATAATCATGTTTTTGATACGTATTTAAATATCAGGTATTTGTACTATTTTACTGATTTTCAGGCGCTTGTATGGTTTTAGCTGTTTCCGTGTACTTCTCGATACACTGAAGAGAATATTTTTCGCCCTTTAGGTGTTAGTGATGAATGAATCATCGAAAACAAGAGTTGGATATAGTAAGGGGTGCTCTCCGCAATGTTTTTTTCCGGCTTGTCGTAAAATACTGCATAGTCGAGAATCCATGAATTAAAAATGATGAGAAGTCCATGAATTTTCTTTTGAAGTACCTGTTCGTTCTTCGTAGGATGCATGTATCCATTGTCCATTAAAAAATGAGCAATTCGATAAAGAACGTGATGGTAGGCCTTAGCGCGTTCTATGGTTTTCTCCTTAATTTTTGGGTAGCGTATGGTCAAATCATAACTGTTAATAAGAAAGAAACGATATTTTAGAGTGAGTTCCATGAGCTGGGTAAGGCTGCGTAGCATAAAATCGAATTCAAATATTTCTCCTTCTAAGTTTTGCATGGACTCATCAACTTCATCCCACAAATTTTGCTGTAAACGAAGTACGATATCGTCTTTTTTAGGAAAATGATAGCATAAGTTCCCGTAACTGATGCCCATTTCTTCACTGATTCTCTTACTCGAAACATTCGGATATCCCTCTTTATTAAAAAGTTCCAATGCGCTGTGTAATATGCGTTGCTTGGTGTTCATAGGTCAAATTTAGGCATTAATGCCTATACTTTAAAATATATTTATATATTTGTCTAGGCACTAATGCCTAATAATCTAAAAAAAACGTATGGTAACAACAGATCAGAAAAAGTTAGGAGGTAAGTTCTTGGTAGAAGAAACTTCTTCGGACACCGTGTATATTCCGGAAATGAAATCGGCAGAAACTTCAATGATGTTGGAAAGTGCTGGTCAGTTTTTGGCGACAGAGCTGGAAGGTAACCCTCATTTAGAAACGAAAGAGGGCATAGATGCAACTCCAGAATTGCTAAAAAAATGTGGAGATCTCGGTTTTTTGGGGCTTGAGGTTTCGGAAGAATACGGAGGATTAAATTTGAGTTTAAAGGAAGTACTACATTTTGTAGAAGCTTTTAGTAAGGGGCATTCTTTTGCTGGGGCGTTAGGGGTACAAACCAGTATTGGAATAGCTCCTTTACTTTTATATGGAAGCCCTTTTTTAAAGGATAAATACCTGTCATCAATGTTAGCGGGTGAGGTAATTTCTGCTTTTGCATTAACAGAACCGAATGCGGGGAGTGATGCCAACGCCGGGACAACAAAAGCATTGATTGACGATGCGGGGAATTATAGTATTAGCGGTCAAAAAGCTTGGATTTCTAATGCGGGATTGGCTGATATTTTTATAGTATTTGCCAAAATAGAGGACGACAGAAACCTGTCTGCATTTTTGGTTCACAAGGATTTTGGCGGAATTACATTGGGACCAGAAGAACAAAAGATGGGACTGATGGGATGGAGCACACGTCAAGTATTCTTTGATCAGACCAAGGTGCCTCAAAGCCATCTTTTAGGTGAGCGCAATAAGGGACTGAAAATTGCTTTAAATACCTTGAATACCGGAAGAATTAAACTTGGAGCGTCGTGTATAGGAGTCAGTAAATTGAGTATGGAACACGCGGTGGAGTACGCGATGGAGCGAGCACAATTTGGGAAACCAATTATCAGCTATGGTGCGATTAGGGAAAAAATTGCCAAGATGACGACGAATATTTTTACAAATGAAGCCGTGGTCTACCGCGCTGCAGCGGCTATAGATTCGTATACTACAGCAATCAACTCGGATCTACAAAACGGACCTGTTGCTAAAATGGAAGCGTTAAAGGAATTTAGCATAGAGTGCGCAATCGCAAAAGTGTTTGGTTCGGAAGCTCAAGATACGATCGTCGATGAAGCCGTTCAGATATATGGAGGGATGGGCTTTTCAGCAGAGTCACCTGTAGAGCGTTTATACCGAGGAGCGCGAATTAGTAGAATTTTTGAAGGAACAAATGAAATCAACCGCTTGGTGATTGTAAAAGAATTCTTTAAAAAAGGAATGAAAGGCGAAATTGATATGTTCGGAGCCTTTGCCAGTGTTTTGGATAGTATAGATGATAAAGCACCAGAATTTTCTGATGATACCTTGGAGGCACATCAACAGTTTGTGAAAAATATGAAGGCATTAACGGTGGTAACGGCAGGAATTTGTGCGCAGAAATTTATGGCAGAATTGGAGCAAGAGCAAGAAGTTGTGCTCAATATTGCCGACTTACTAATAGAGTTATACGCTTTAGAGAGTACTGTCATGCGCGTTGCGAAGTTAAGAGAACTCGGAAAATATGAAGTACAAATACACGAGGCTGTTTTAAAAGCAGCAACTTTTGAACGTTTTGAAAAGATCGCAATTGCGATTAAAGACTTAATGGCTTGTTTTGATTCGAAAGAAGAGACCAAGGTCATTGCAAAAGCCTGGAAAAAATTTGGAAGAATTCCTCATTTGAATATCAAAAACACCAGACGTGAGATTTGTGATTTTGTAAAAGAATCGAGAGGTGTATATAAACTGAGTTAGAACATGCAGCAGGAAATGAACAGCTATTTGGAAGAAAATTATTTCTTTGATTTTTCGAGTGAGATAGCACAGAAAGTATTGATAAAAATTAAAGGAGATTCTCAAGAATTGTCAGCGAAAGAGTTTGCCGTAAAGGCACATGATTACGTGCGTGATTCATGGGAGTATTATCCCTATCATTTTAGCTTAATTGAAGGTGATTGGAAAGCTTCGGTCCTCATGCAACGACCCTCTGGACATTGTATAGAAAAGGCTATTATTTACATCAGCTTATTGAGATCACAAGGAATTCCCAGTCGGTTGGGATTGGCGAAGGTGAAAAATCATTTGGCAGTCGAAAAAATTATAGAAAAATTAGGTACAGATATTTTAGTACCCCACGGGTACGTAGAATTGTATATAGAGGGCCATTGGGTAAAAGCAACACCCGCATTTAATAGCGCTCTTTGCGAACTGTTACAAGTGAAAGTACTAGAGTTTAATGGGAATGAGGATTCTATTTTTCACGAATTCGATAAAAGTGGTGCAAAGGCTTTTATGGAATACTTGGATGATTACGGAGGTTTTGATACAGTCCCCCTGGATTATATGTTTCAATTAATGAATACGCATTATCCGATTATTCAACAAAAAAATGTACAGTTTGGAGAGGTATTAGACTTGGCCAATCTATAAAAACAGCCTTCGGGCTGTTTTTTTGTAGGCGAATAAGACCAGAGTTTAATTGGTTGATTTTATAGGATTAGGGCAGTAAAATTCGTAATATTGTTAGTAATCGAATAAAAATCAAGCTTTTGAAGTCAGTTGTAACTTTCGTTATTATTTGGTGTTACTCATGGGGACTCTGTAGTCAAGAGTTGCCTTTAATTGATGTATACCTACCAGATAACTACCAGGCAGAATCCCAAAATTGGGCTATTTCCCAGGCCGATGATGGCACTATTTACTGTGCTAATAATTTAGGGTTGTTGGAGTTTGACGGGTCTCGCTGGCAATTGTATCCAACGCCTAATCATACCATCATGCGTTCTGTTAACTGTATAGGGGATAAGGTGTATAGTGGAAGTTATATGGATTTCGGTTTTTGGGAGAAAGATGCCTACGGAACTTTGCAATATACTTCTTTAGTGGCCAAACATCTGATTCCAATTGTAGAAGATGAGCAGTTTTGGAATATCATTGAGGTACAAGATTGGTTGTTGTTTCAATCGCTCCAACGCATTTATATTTACGATAGAAGGTCAGAAAAATCCGTGGTGATTAGTGCCACGGGAAAATTGACCAAAATGTTTAAAGTAGACGCTGACGTGTATTATCACGTATTCGGTCAAGGTCTTTTTAAGATAGAGAATGGAGTGGGAGTTTTGATAGCTGAGGATGCCGTATTGCAAACAGACGATATAATTGATGTGATAGCTTCTGAAAACGGACTGCAAATACTGACCAATTCACACGGTTTCTATTATTGGAAAGAAGGACTCTTAGTACCTGACAACGCACGTAATGCTTTTTTGAATAACAGAAAAGTGTATAACAGCATGCAGTTGACTGATGGCGGTATTGCAGTAGGAACCATTGCCGACGGAGTAATCGTTTTCGATGCTCAAGGAAACGTGTCGTATAAACTAAATACGACAAATGGTTTAAGTAATAATACTGTTTTAAGCCTTTTTCAAGATAAGCGTGATAATATTTGGTTGGGATTGGATAAAGGTATTAATTGTATTCACGGTGATGATCAAATGCTAGTCTACAGAGATGTCGAAGGCCAATTGGGTACGGTATATGCCACTGCGTATTTCAAGGAGCATATTTATCTCGGAACGAATCAAGGATTGTTTGTGAAAAATTATAAAAATGAGCATGCATTTCATTTAATTGAGGGAACTCAAGGTCAAGTGTGGAATTTAATTGTTTTAGAGGATGAATTATTTTGTGCACACGATCGCGGAACCATGGTTATTAAAGGTGAACAACTCGCCTATAAAATTTCAGTACAAGGAACCTGGGATATCAAAAAAGTACATCCGAATATATACATACAAGGTAATTATTCGGGCTTGTATGTCTTAGAAAACCAAAATGGTCGTTGGCGTGTGCGCAATAAGCTCAAAGGCTTTGACAAATCATGTAGGTTTTTTGAATTTAATGGCCCCTACGAAATTATTGTAAATCATGAATACAAGGGAGTTTTTAGCTTGCAAACAACAAAGGATTTCACTGAAATTACAGCAGTGACGCCATTTTTGAATTTACAAAAAGGCGTACATTCCAGTTTGATTACATACCGTGATAAGCTGTTGTACGCTTATCCACAGGGAATTTATACTATGGATATCGGAGGAGTGAATTTTCAAAGAGATACCGTTTTGAGTACGTTGTATTCAAAGGATACTTATGAGAGTGGTAAGTTGCTTACAAATTCTTTTGACCAAAGCATCTGGGCTTTTACTAAAAATACCATAGTCAATGTGAAGCCCACAGATATTTTTAAGAATTCATTAAGTCTACGAGAAATTCCTTACCGAAAGACCATAAGAAAAAGTGCGGTTGGATATGAGAATATCAGTGCACTGGGAGGGGGCAATTACATAATGGGAATTGATAATGGTTATGTGAAATTCAATTTGCTCCGTTCTTCAAATAAGAATGGTTTTTCGAAGGTAAGTATTAATTCCATCGACAACTACGGGCTCAACCGTGAAAAAAGAAAAGTTAAACTCCTCGGTGGAGAGGAGTTTGCGAATAGGTCTAATAACTTTGAGTTTTTCTTTAATGTACCATTCGATGCAGGAACCAGTGAATTGAGGTTTCAGTATTTTTTAGAAGGACATGATAGTAGTTGGTCACCGTGGTCTAGCAAGCCAAGAGCTCGCTTTGAAAATTTATCCTATGGCGAGTATAAATTCAGGGTTCGCGCTTCCTTAGGAGGAACTATGAGTGATGAAGAAGCCTCCTTTGCTTTTAAAATTCGCAAACCTTGGTATTTGACCAATGTCATGCTTGCTACCTACGGCTTGTTAGTGCTGTTGTTCTCATTGTTTATGGATCGGGTGTATAAAAATTATTACAGACGTCAAAGAAATGCTGAGCTTGAACAACAGCAGAGAGATTTTGAGTTGCTGAATATGTCGAGAGAAAAAGAGTTAATGACTATGAAAAATAATCAATTGAAAATTGCTGTGGAAAGCAAAGGGAGAGAGCTAGCGAGTTCAACGATGAGTATAGTTAAAAAGAATGAACTGTTGAGTTCCATTAAAAAGGAATTGAAAAAAGGCGCTCCCGAAAGCATCAAAAAGGTGATTTCGATCATAGATAACAATATTAATAATCAGGACGACTGGGATATGTTTAAGGAAGCTTTTAATAATGCGGATAAAGATTTTATTAAAAAGCTAAAATCGATACACCCTAATTTGACTCCGAACGATTTACGCCTTTGTGCTTATCTCCGTTTAAATTTGTCTTCTAAAGAAATTGCTCCGCTGTTGAATATCTCACCGAGAAGTGTCGAAGTTAAGCGTTATCGATTGCGAAAAAAAATGGAATTGAAGCACGATGTGAACTTAACCAGCTATATTTTGGAATTATAGGACCTCAACACCTTGTCATTTTACCTATACATGACCACAACATTACGAGTATTGTGTGTTCTTTAGTTCTGTTTAGTATGTCGTTTTTTGTAGTGTTTATGGTGTTTTTGAAGGAAAAGTGAATTTGTATGTTTTTTGTTGCTAAAATTTTATTGATATCGCAAAATATGTGTTGTATTTTTATGATAATCAAAATTTCAACACATGAAAAAACACGTACA
This sequence comes from Tenacibaculum sp. AWR4_210, assembly GCF_056160945.1. Lineage (NCBI taxonomy): Bacteria > Pseudomonadati > Bacteroidota > Flavobacteriia > Flavobacteriales > Flavobacteriaceae > Tenacibaculum > Tenacibaculum sp. AWR4_210. The sequence goes on along the minus strand of NZ_JBSWYF010000003.1, from coordinate 218,050 downwards.
ACTCATTGTTTTCCTTTTAGTTACTTCTCTAGGTTGGGGGCAAGTAATTACGAGCAAAGGTACTGTTCTTGACCTCCGAAACAACAGCCCACTTCCGGGAGTTAGTGTCTTGGTAAAAGGTACAAATAAGGGAGTGCAAACGGATTTCAACGGAAAGTTTATACTTCCTAATATACCTAAGGGAGCAACCATACAAATCAGTTTCATTGGATATAAAACACAAGAAGTAGCGGCGGTAGCAAGTCCATTGGTAATTCAACTTGAGGAACGTGCTGAGCAGTTAGAAGAAGTTGTGATTATTGGTTATGGTTCTAAAGGGAAGAAAGACCTCACGGGAGCCGTGTCTTTAGTAGGTGAAAAGACGATAACTGACCTAAAACCAGTGGATGCTGCACAAGCGCTGCAAGGAACCACAGCAGGAGTATCGGTAAACACGGCTTCTGGGGCGCCAGGAAGTGGTTTTAACATACTTATTCGAGGAATTAGTTCGAACAGAGCCAATGGACCTCTCATTGTTATCGATGGTTTAGCTGGAGCCAATTTAAATACCGTGAATCCAAACGATATCGTTTCAATTTCGGTACTAAAAGATGCTCAAGCTGCTATTTATGGAATTCAAGGTGCCAACGGAGTTGTATTAGTGACTACAAAATCAGGGAAAAAGAATGCAAAAACACGCATCACCTACGATGCCTACACAGGTCTTCAGGAAACGTCGCGAAAGTTAGATTATTTAAATGCTAATGAGTACGCACTATTACTCAATGAAAGTTATGCTGCTAATGGGCAGAGTTTGCCATTCCCTGACCTCAATGCCATTCAACAGAATACGGACTGGCAAGATCAGTTGTTTACCACAGCATTTATGATGAATCACAATATTGGTATTTCGGGAGGTACAGATAAGATTACGTATTACGTCGGTCTGTCTCGACTAGAACAAGATGGTATTATTGCTCCAGACAAATCAAATTTTGAAAGAAATAACGTAAAACTAGCTTTAGGAATTGACCTGAGCGAACGAATCAAGTTTAAATCAACCACAAATTATTTTACCAATACAAGAAGAACCGTTGCGGAGAATGTACTCGGTTCGGTATTGTTTAACGCGCTCAATTACGCTCCTACATTTGCAACTGGTCAAGAAGATACGGCTGGGTTTTTGGGAAATGAAGTAATCAATCCGCTCTCTCAGGTGAGAGATACCTACAATACGTATTTTGGTTCAAGTATAGAGGGGAGCGTTGCTCTGAGTTACGAGCCCATTGATAATCTTAAAATAACTACCCGTTTGGGATATAAAACGTACAATGACAAAGGCAAGACGTTTTTACCCATTGTTAATTACGGTTCTGGAAAAGTATTTAACAGAGCTAGGAGTGAGGTAAACCAGTCCAGAACAAATGCAAACAACTACAACTGGGAAACATTTGTGAATTACAAGTTAACCTTCGCAGAGGATCATACTATAGAGGCAACGGTAGGAGCCAGCATGCAGAAGAGCTGGGGAGATGGGTTGTTTGCTACAGGTTATGACGTACCTAACAACTCATGGGATTTTGCAGATATTAGTTTGACTACAGGGACAAATACCATAAAAACCAACGGATCGTACGTTTATGACAATCGATTGTTATCTCAATTTGGAAGAATTCAATACGATTTTGCAGGGAAGTATTTAGTGTCTGCGATGATCAGGAGGGATGCAGCATCCGATTTTTCGCCACAAAATAGAGTTGATTACTTTCCTTCAGTTACGGCTGGATGGAAACTGTCAGATGAAGAGTTCATGAAAAGATGGAAGTGGATAAATTTTCTGAAGTTGAGAGGTAGTTACGGAATTTTGGGAACCAATGCCGGTGGAAATTTATTTAGAGCACAACTCAACGGGGAAGCAGCCTATGTATTAGACAATGCTATAGTGAATGGAATTGCAGTAGGAACCTTGCCCAATCCGAATGCGCGATGGGAGCGAGGAAAGAAATTGGATATCGGATTGGATGCTAATTTACTGGGAAATCGCTTGGAATTGGTGTTTGATTATTTTAGAGAAGATCGAAATGATTTACTAATACCCAATGTTCCGGTTTCAGGAATCGTAGGGGCACAAGCCCCAGGATCGGGAAGTCCAACAGTCAATGCAGGATCAACTCGCGTTCATGGATTTGAACTAGGATTGAAGTTTAACGATACTGTGGGAGAAGATTTTAGTTATAATGTAGCCTATAACATAACTCGTGTAAACGGAGAGGTAACTCAGATAAACGGAGATGTTTTTATTGAAGGAGGAGCTTTTGGCGTAGGTCAGTTAGCACCAGCACGAATGGAAGTAGGACAGCCCATAGGATATTTTTACGGATTGCAAACGGCTGGAGTTTTTCAAACAGTGGCTGAAGTTAATAATTCGCCATCTCAACGCGGTTTGTTAGGAATTGATGCCGTGCCAGGCGATTTAAAATACGTGGACGTCAATGGAGATGGCGTAATTGATTTTAAAGACAGAACCAATATCGGAAATCCTCAAGCAGAGTTTATAATGGGGCTTAATTTGAGCTTCAACTACAAAAATTGGGATTTTTCAACCTATATGTATGCAGAGCTCAACAAAGACATGGTACGCAACTATGAGCGAGACCAGCCAAATGTCAATAGATTATCGTATTATTTGAATCGATGGAGAGGGCCAGGAACGAGCAATGAAGTTCCTCGGGTAACAACCGGAGCAACCAATAACCGATTGTTTTCAAGCTTTTATGTTGAAGATGCTTCTTTTCTGCGAGTTCAAAACATTCAAATAGGCTATACTTTACCTAAAAAAGTACTGGAAAAAATAGGCTTTTCAAAGCTCAGAATATATACGACTGTTAACAACGCATTTACCTTAACAAATTATAAAGGATACGATCCAGCGGCAACTTCAGGTCAGGCGATCGGAGGAGGAATAGATTATGGATTTTATCCCATATCACGTCAGTATTTACTAGGATTAAACGTTGCATTTTAAAAACTAAGAAAATGAAAGTACTACAAAATACCTATAAAATGTGCATTTTATTGTCCTTTGTTGGGCTCACATTTTTAGCCTGTCAAGAAGATTTCTTAGATGAGGCAAAAACTTATGAAATTGACTCAGAAAATTACTTTAATTCTGAGGACGATTATTACAAAGCCCTAATCGGTGCCTATGATTTGCTGCAAGCGACTTATGTGAATGCCATGTTGGGAGAAATAGCTTCGGATAATACCTTGTGTGGCGGCGAAAGCGCTACAGACGTCATCGGTTTTCAACAAATTGACGATATGATTCACAATTCGGTAAATAGTAATCTCAAAGATATTTGGAGTTGGATGTTTGCAGGGGTCAACAGGGCGAATTACATATTGGAATTTAAAGATAAAACAGATTTTCCAGGTAAAAATGTAATCATAGCGGAGACCAGATTCCTGAGGGCCTATTACCATTTTGAATTGGTGAAATGGTTTGGAGGCATACCGCTAAAAGGAGACCGTCGTTTTCAGGTAGGGGACGAACAAACCATACCACGTGCAACGGTGGCAGAAGTATATGCGAGTATAGAGTCGGACTTACAATTTGCAATAGCCAACTTAGCCTATACCGCTCCACAGGTAGGAAGAGCCACGAAAGGTGCGGCTCAAGCCTTACTGGGGAAAGCGTATTTGTATCAAAACAAGTTTTCGGAAGCAGCCAACGTTTTGGAGAATCTTATAGTCAACGGACCGTACAATCTCGTTACGGATTATTCAACCATTTTTGAGCACAACGGAGAAAATGGAATTGAGTCTGTTTTTGAAGTGCAGTACTCAGATGCAGAAGGTGCCGGATTTGATTGTTTGCAATGTAGTGAAGGAAATGTAGCCGTTGGCTTTAACGGTATTCGCAATTACAGCGGACCTACTTTTGATGCAGGATTTAGTTTTAACGTGCCTGTAAAAGCAGTGTACGATGCCTTCGAAGCAGGAGATAATCGAAGGGATGTAGCCATTTTGGACATAGTAGCGTGGGCGGCTCAAACAGGAGCAACTTACGGAACGGGTTACGAACATACCGGATACTTTAACAGAAAGTACATTGCGCGTAAAGGTGATTTAAATACAGGTGATGCAAATCTGACCAATCCTAACAATTACAGAGCTATCCGATTTGCTGATGTTCTTTTAATGGCCGCTGAAGCTCTAAACCGAGGGAATATTAGTGATGTCAGAGCACAGCAGTACCTCAATAGAGTGAGAAGAAGAGCTTTTGGAAATACAAATCACGATATCACAACTACAGGAACGAATTTAACGAGGTCGATTTTAGAGGAACGACGCTTGGAATTAGTAGGGGAAGGACATCGATTTTTTGATTTAGTGCGTACCGGAAATGGAACTGTAATCTCCGGTTTTACACCTAACAAGAACGAACTATTCCCTATCCCTATAGAGGAAATTCAATTTTCAAAAGGAAATTGGCAACAAAATCAAGGCTATTAAAAACGGATCGTATGAGAAAAATAAAATTATTATACAGAATTTTTACCGTGTTAATTGTAATTAGTGCGTGTACTGATATAGATGAACTAGATTTACTCAATAGCATTCCCGTTCCGACAAATGTGGCTGCAGTGTATGATATTACTCAAGATAATACTGGACTGGTAACCATTACGCCCACAGCGGAAGGAGCCGATAGTTTTAAAGTGTATTTTGGTGATGCTACTGCACAACCAGCAACAGTGGAAGCAGGTAAAAACGTACAACATACCTATGCTGAAGGTAACTATAAAGTGAAAATAGAGGCCTTCAATGTCAAAGGAGATAAAGCCGAAAAAGAGCAAGATTTAATCGTTTCATTTAAGGCGCCACAAAATCTAAAGGTAACCTTAGAAAATGATCAGGCAGTTTCGAAACAGTTAAATATTACGGCAACTGCCGACTTTGCTACGATGTTTGAATTTTACTCGGGTGAAACAGGTGTTAATCAGCCTGTAGCCACTGCAAACATAGGCGAAACAGTAAAGTATCAATATCAAAATGCAGGAAAATATAATGTTAGGGTAGTAGCTAAAGGGGCGGCGATTGCCACTACGGAATTTACTCAGGAATTCGACGTAACGGCAATCGTTCAGCCTATAGCTTCAGCTCCGACACCTCCGTCGAGAAATGCAGCGGATGTCATTAGTATTTATTCAAGTGTTTACACCGATGTATCAGGGACCAATACTTTTCCCGATTGGGGACAAGGTGGCCAAGGTAGTTCGTGGAAGGAGTTTGATCTGAATGGTGATAAAATGTTGCAGTACATAAATCTGAGCTATCAAGGAATTCAGTTCGGTAGTCGTCAAGATGTTTCAGGAATGGAGTTTTTACACCTTGATGTTTGGACTGCTGACGTAGATAAATTAGAAACCTCTTTGATCAATGTGACCTCGGCAACACCTTCGGCAACAACAGAGAAGCCTGTGACTAAAGATTTAACTAAAGACGCTTGGGTAAGTTTAGACATACCAATCTCTGAGTATACCGCGCAGGGGCTTAGTGTCAATGAAATTTTGCAATTGAAATTTGTGGGAACTCCATGGGCGTCTGGAACCGTTTTTATCGATAATATCTATTTTTGGAAAACACCAGCCGTGCCTAACAATGTAACTCCTATCAATTTTGAAACTGGTTATAGCTTGAGCAGTTTTGACGGTGGAGATATTGCAGTGGTTGCTAATCCGAATACGACTGGAAACTCCTCATCTATGGTAGCGAGACTGATTAAAAATGCAGGACAGCCATGGGCAGGATCTAAAATTACACTGGATACACCGTTTAATTTTACAAACCCTGTGGTCAAAGCAAAAGTCTGGTCGCCTAGAGCAGGACTAAAGCTTTTGATGAAGTTTGAAGATAATGTCCCTTGGCCCAATGTGACGGCATCAGCGGAAGTCACCGCTACTACGACCGTCGCGAATGCTTGGGAAGAATTGACGTTTGATTTTACAGGGATTTCATCGAGTATTGATTTCTACAACTTGGTGATGATTATGGATAACGGAACCCAAGGTGATGGTTCGGCAAATTACACCATCTACGTCGATGATATAGCTACCACACCTAGTTTAAATTTTGAACCTAAATTTAGTTTAAGTGGTTTCGATGGAGGAGAGATTTCGGTGGTTGCCAATCCGAATACTACAGGAAATACTTCTGCCATGGTTGCTAAAATGATTAAAAATGCAGGACAACCGTGGGCCGGATCAAAAATCACGGTACCTGAAAAATTCTCATTTGTAGGACAAACGAAGGTAAAACTGAAAGTTTGGTCGCCAAGAGCTGGATTGAACTTATTAATGAAGTTTGAAGACGACGTCCCTTGGCCCAATGTAACAGCATCAGCAGAAGTGACCGCTACGACTACAACAGCGAATGCATGGGAAGAACTAACCTTTGATTTTTCTGGAATTAGTACTTCGGTGTCGTTCTATAACCTCGTTATGATTATGGATAATGGAACACAAGGTGATGGTTCTGGGAACTACACCATTTACATAGATGATATTACACAATTTTAACAGCAGCAACATGAAGAAAATTAGCACATACATAAAATTGATAAGCATACAGTTGTTGGTGCTTCTACTGTTTAATCAATGTCAAGACAACGAATATGAATTTGGTGAGATTATAGCACCAAGTGCCATTCAAATTACTACTGAAATCATAGGTAAAGATGGGGCAAACCCCAATGGAGATGGTTCTGGTAAAGTGAAATTTAGCATCGTTGCATCCAACGCATTGAGTTACAGTATAAATTTTGGAGATGGGACCTCAAAGAGTATCCCAAACGGTCAGGTAACCCATGTTTATTCCAAAACGGGGGTACATAAATACACCGCGGTGATTAATGCCATAGGTGCTGGTGGAACGAAGTCTATCAAAACAGTTACCTTGGAAGTATTCAGTTCTTTCTCAGACGTAGAGGCAGAGAATTTTTTAAGTGGCCCCAATGTGGGAGATCAAAAAAAGTGGTACTGGCAAGCAGATAAGAAACTTCACGTAGGCCTAGGCCCCGTAACGGATGATTATGGAAATGGAGAGTTTGCCTATGAGGCTTGGTGGAATGCAATACAGCCTTGGGATACAGAAAAATCGTGTATGTATGACAATGAATTCGTGTTCACCAGAACGGCTACTGGGATTACTTTTGAACAGACGGTAGGACCTGCATTTGTACCAGGAGCCTATGCTTCGGTGCTCGGGGTTACCAGTGATACCTGTCATGATCAAACTGTAGCAACTACGATGTTTGGCGTAAAAAACGTAACCTTTACCCCTTCGAATTCAAAGGCAGCCTTGCAGGGAACTTATAACGGGAATCCATATCGAAAGACATCTTTTGAACTCTCGGATGGTGGATTTATGGGTTGGTTTGTAGGAGCCAGTAAGTACGATATTATTTCAGTGAGCGCAACAGAGTTGATTGTACGTATCATTCAAAAAGGGAATGGTTTTGCTTGGTATCATAAGTTTACATCAACCAAGCCAGTGAAAGGTCCTTCGTATACCTACAATACGCTAGTTTGGGAAGACCAATTTAATACCCCAGGAGCTCCTGACGCAACTAAATGGACCTACGATACTGGAACTGGGACTAACGGCTGGGGAAATAACGAGGTACAATACTATACGGATAGAGCTGATAATGTAAAAGTGGAAAATGGAAATTTGGTGATTACTGCGAAAAAAGAAAATTTCTCAGGTAGTCAATATACTTCTGCAAGGTTAAAAACTCAAGGATTGTACAATTTTACCTATGGTCGCGTCGAGGTACGTGCAAAATTGCCTGCAGGGGCAGGAACCTGGCCTGCAATTTGGATGCTAGGAGCAAATTTCCCAACCGTTGGTTGGCCGCGCTGTGGCGAAATTGATATTATGGAACAAACGGGAGCAGCAAAAAATAGTGTTTTAGGAACTTGCCATTGGTTTGATACGGCAAATAATGTTAAAGCAGATTTTAGTAGAACTACGGCCATAGCCAATGCAACAAGTGATTTTCATAAATACACCTTAGAATGGACCGCCCAAACGATAAAAATTTATTTGGATGATGTTCAGTTTTACGAACTAGCGAACAATGCCAATTTACCGTTTAACTCAGATTTCTTTTTGATCCTCAATGTGGCAATGGGCGGAACGCTTGGTGGTACTATCGATGCTACTTTTAGCCAAGCAACCATGGAAATAGATTATGTAAAAGTTTACCAATAGAGCAGAATGAAAGGGGGGATTAATTATGAATTATTTGGTTTGAATTAGGTCCCCTCTTTACGATATGCTCTCAAAAAATTACCTGCGAGTAATGCTACGCTTATGAATAATAATCAATACATATACAGTATAGATAACATGCAAAAAGCTATACAAAAGGAAGTAAAAGGAATTCGTGTTTTGCTAAAAAATGAAGGGTATTATAAAATAGCCAATGTAAATTTGATGCGTCCCTTTTTTATGAGTATTGTAAGTCCTTCAAATCACTGGTTGTTTATTTCGAGTACTGGAGGACTCACAGCCGGACGACAGAATGCTGAATTTGCACTGTTTCCGTACGATACTGACGATAAAATAGCAGCCAATTTCGAAAATACTGGAAGTAAAACACTCGTTCGTGTTGAAGTGGATGGAAAGATACGGCTGTGGGAACCTTTTTCGGACAGGATGGTAGGGGCTTATGCGACCGTGAGGAATTTGTATAAAAATGAAACAGGAACAAAAGTTCTTTTTGAGGAAATTAATAATGATGTTGGCTTGGCCTTTCGTTACGAGTGGACCTGTTCTGAACGATTTGGATTTGTAAGGTCGTGTGAGTTAATTAATTTAAGTGAATACGATAAGCATGTAGAAATCCTAGATGGTGTTCAGAATGTACTCCCTTTTGGCGTAGGTAACGACTTGCAACGTGCGAGCAGTAATTTAGTTGATGCTTATAAAAGATCAGAGTTAATGGCCGCAACGGGAATTGGGGTATTTGCCTTAAGTGCAATTATTGTAGATAGAGCCGAACCTAGTGAAGCTTTAAAGGCAAATGTAGTATGGTCGGTAGGAATGAAGCAAGGCTTGCATTTATTATCAAGTTTGCAGCTAGAGAGTTTTAGGACAGGCTACCCTCTAGTACAGGAAATGGATGTTAAGGCAGAAAAAGGAGCGTATTTTGTGTACGAACGCCTAGTTTTAACGGCGGGTACCGCTAAGGAATGGTGTATTGTAGCCGACGTAAATCTTGACCATGCACAAATTGTAGGACTGAATCATTTGGTTTTAACCTCCGATAATCTGCAGGAAACATTGCATGACGATATTGCCAAAACTCGCGACGCGTTGACAGTCCTAAATGCTTCGGCTGATGGCTTGCAATGTACACAAGACGAACTCAGAGATACGAGGCACTTCGCCAATACGCTGTTCAATTGCATGCGAGGAGGAATTTTTGATTTCAATTACAGCATAGAAACTGATGATTTTAAAACCTACATCGCTAAGGCAAATAAGAAGGTGGCTTTTACTCAAGAATCCTTATTGAATTCCTTAGCGACTACGATTACGTTAAAAGAGTTGAGAACACTGGCCTGGGCTAGCACAGATAAAAATTTCAGACGACTTTGTTTGGAGTATTTACCGATTAGGTTTAGCCGACGTCATGGTGATCCCAGCAGGCCTTGGAATAAATTTTCGATTAATACTAAACGAGAGGATGGGAGTAAAAAACTTGATTACGAAGGAAATTGGAGAGATATATTTCAGAATTGGGAGGCTCTTGCGTTTTCCTTTCCTGATTTTTTGGAAGGAATGATCCACAAGTTTTTAAATGCCAGTACTTTTGACGGATACAATCCTTATCGAGTAACCAAAGATGGCTTTGATTGGGAAACGATTGAACCTGAGGATCCATGGAGTTATATCGGGTATTGGGGAGATCATCAAATTGTATACTTGTTAAAACTCTTAGAGGCCCAAGAAAAGTATTTTCCTGGAGAGCTAGAAAAGTTGTTTGAAGAAGAGGTATTTGTATACGCAAATGTTCCTTATAAAATAAAGGAATATCAAACCGTTTTGAACAATCCAAAAGACAGCATAGAATTCGATGTCCTTGCTGATAAACAGATTAGAGCTAGTAGAACTGAACACGGAGCTGATGGTGCCTTGTTGCGCAGTGAGATTAACTTTATAGTCAAAGCTAATTTTATCGAGAAAATACTTGCGACAACCTTAGCTAAAATTAGCAATTTCATTCCGGATGCGGGTATTTGGATGAATACTCAGCGCCCTGAGTGGAATGATGCAAACAATGCGTTGGTTGGGAATGGCGTATCAGTGGTAACCCTCGCGTATTTACATCGTTTTGTCGTGTTTGTGTCTAAAATTATCAAGCAATGGAATGGAACTGAAATTCCGATATCAGAAGAATTCGTGACCTATTTTGAAACGGTAAATCGAGGCTTGCTTCATTTTCATCCCGTATTAACTTCAGGATTTGATGATATAAAACGAAAGCAATTTCTCGACGCTATGGGAAATGCGGTAACAGCTTTTAGAACTGTGATTTACGACCGTTCTTTTTCAGGTAGAAAGTCAAAAATAACAAAGGTTATAGTTGTAGAATTCTTTGACTTGATAGCAGATTATACGAAACATTCTCTGCGTAATAATCGTCGTAACGATGGATTATTTCATTCTTACAACCTCATGACACTCACTCAGAATGATGCGGTAAAAATTGAACGTCTCGATGAAATGTTAGAAGGACAAGTTGCGGCGCTCAGTGCTGGCATATTGTCGGCTAAAGAATCTTTGGCACTAGTAAAAATATTAAAAGTCAGTCGTTTGTATCGAAAAGACCAAAATAGTTACCTACTATATCCAAACAAGTATTTAAAAGGGTTTATGCAACGCAATTGCATACCGACCTCTAAGGTTGAAGGGTCTAAAGTACTCGCAGCTTTGGTACAGGACAATAGCACAGGGATTATTCAGAAAGATTTATACGGACAGTATCATTTTAACGGAAGTATTAAAAATGCCGATGACCTGCAGCATATGCTCAAAGCTAAACAGGAAAAAGTTGCTAGCAAAGCGATGGCTGAGGTACTATCAGTATATGAGCTAGTTTTTCAACACAAGTTTTTTACAGGACGCTCTGGGACTTTTTTTGGCTATGAAGGATTAGGGTCCATTTATTGGCATATGGTATCAAAGTTGGCATTGGCAGTACAAGAAGTTGCGGAATACAGTGTATTACAGGATGGAAGGAGCGAAACTTCTGAAGATTTGTTGACTGCTTACGATGACGTTATTGAAGGGATAGGGGTGCATAAATCACCAAAATTATATGGGGCATTCCCTACAGATCCTTATTCTCATACACCGGCGAATAAAGGAGCACAACAACCTGGTATGACGGGACAAGTAAAAGAAGATATTTTAACGAGATTCGGTGAATTTGGAATTCGTATTCATGAAGGAGTACTGCATTTTGATTCTAAGCGAGTTACTAAAAGTGCGTTTTTGACGGCGCCTAAAAAGTTTCAATGTTATAATGTATTGGGTGAAGCGATTACCGTTTTGTTAGAACCGAAGAGTTTTGCTTTTACCTTGTGTCAGTTACCCATTATTTATCAGCTAGACAGTGAAGAAGCAATAGAACTGTATTACACGGATGGTCGTAACGTAACCATAGGTGCGCTGCATTTGAATAAGGAGTTGAGCAAGGAGGTTTTTGGCAGAACAAACGTGTTGAAAATGATCGTTGTAAAATTACCGATCAACCTGTAATTCTAAGTATATGAGGTGGTTGTTGTTCTGTTTGCTGTTTTGTTGTGTAGGGAGTTGTAAAAATGCGACTGTTGACACTGCTTCGCGAGGCGCAGTTGCAGCTGAAATTCTAGGGAATCCAAAGTATCCGGCTATTTGTTATGGAGGGTATCGGATGAATTCAAGGACAGTCCAACCCACAATTGCAGAGATAAAAGAAGATTTAAAATTGTTACAGGCTGTTGGTATTCGTTTACTCAGAACCTATAATGTGCACCTGCCACATGCTGCTAATGTATTGAAAGCGATTCGAGAATTAAAAGAAGAAGAGCAAGAGTTTGAAATGTACGTTATGCTCGGTGCTTGGATAGATTGTAAAAATGCTTGGACATCGAAAACGCCAATACACCATATGGAAAGTGACCGAAACGCTCAAGAAATATTGGAAGCCATGAGGCTAGCTAAAGACTATTCGGATATAGTTAAGGTGGTTTCTGTGGGGAATGAGTCTATGGTGAAGTGGGCAACTTCGTATTATGTGAGTCCTGAGATAGTGCTGAAATGGGTGCAGTTTTTACAGGAAAAAAAACGTCAAGGCGTTTTGTCATCGGACCTTTGGATTACGAGTAGTGATAACTATGCTTCATGGGGTGGAGGAAGTAGTGAATACCACACAGAAGCATTGGAAAAATTAATAGCTACTGTCGATTTTATTTCCCTTCATACCTATCCCATGCATGACACGCATTACAAACCTGATTTTTGGGGGGTAATGCCTAGTGAACAAAGTTTGAACAAAGAAGAACAACTCGAAGTAGTTATGGATAGAGCTACAAATTATGCTAAATATCAATATGCCAATGTCGTAAAATACGTGAAGAGTTTAGGGATAAAGAAATTAGTGCACATCGGTGAAACGGGCTGGTCTAGCCAATCAAATGGTCTGTACGGCCCAAGAGGTTCACAAGCGACGGATGAATATAAGGCCGGATTGTATTACAGAAATATGAGGGCATGGACGCAACAGGAGGGTATTAGTTGCTTTTATTTTGAAGCATTTGATGAACCCTGGAAGGATGCTGAAAATACCCTGGGATCTGAGAATTATTTTGGACTTTTTACAAAAGAAGGAAAAGTGAAATTCGCATTGTGGGACTGGGCGGATAACGTAGGGCCAGCATTGCAGTCGCGAAATGGAAAATTATTAGAGAAAACATATGGAGGAAATAGAGCCACCTTATTGAGTCAGGTGGTCCCTCCGGTAGTGAGAACGGAATTAAAAATAATGTCGAATCATGAATAGAAATGCTCTGTGGATATGGATAGTATTAATGCTTTGTATGGCTTGCAAACCGTCGGTTTCAGACGGACTGAAAGTCACTGTGAGTGGAGGGCAATTGTATATTGGAACTACTGCATATCAAGTGAGAGGAGTTTGCTATCATCCTGTACCCAAAGGAAGTACGAATATTCGAAGTTTTGAAACCCTCGAACAAGACATCGCCTTAATGAAAGAGGCAGGGATCAATACCATTCGAGTATATGAGCCCATAGGGGATATGGCGGTGCTCGATACCTTACATGCCCGTGGTATTAAGGTTATTATGGGGTTTGGTTATCGACAAAATGGTAAGTATGACATAGCTTCTGGTACTTATAAAGAGTACATAGCCAAATTTAAATCGCACAAAGCAATTCTATTTTGGGAGCTGGGAAATGAGTATAACTACCATCCTGAGTGGTTTGATAATGCGCTAGAGAATTGGTATCGAGCATTGAATACTGCCGCTCTCGAAATTCACAACATAGATCCTAATCGTCCCGTAGCCACTGCACATGGAGATTTACCTAGCAAGCAAGTGGTTGATTTGTGCGAAGCGGTGGATATTTGGGGAATGAACGTATATCGCTGGGATAATCCAAGCAGTATTTTAGAAGAATGGCAAGGGATTAGTAATAAACCCATGTATATCTCTGAAGCAGGCGCTGATAGTTTTATGACGGTAGCAAATGCCCAGTACGAAGCCGGTGTTAACGAGCGAGCTCAAGCCGACGCCACTGATAAAATTTTACGAGCGATATTAGAAGCAAAACAACCGTGTATTGGGCTTACCCTTTTTTCGTTTACCGATGGCTGGTGGAAGGCTGGAAATGTGGATAAACAAGACCGAGGAGGCTGGGCTCCGAATAGTAGCGGAGTTCCCTATGACGGTGCTCCTAATGAGGAGTTCTGGGGCATTGTGGATATCGATAGAAGAAAAAAAGAAGTTTTTTTTACGCTTAAAAAATGGTATACGAAATGATGGCAGTGAAAAAATATATCCAGCTGGTGTTTTGCTTTGCAGTGATTGGATTTGTTGCTTGCAACAAACCGAAGCAACGCGTTGTTACAGTGTATGAAACCTCTGCAGGAGGACATTCATTAACACAGGTGCAAACCGTTGCCTCCAAGGAGTATGAGATTCAGTTAACATTAGATACAACAGTAGAGTATCAAACGATAACGGGAATTGGAGGTTCTTTTACAGAAGCTACGGCACAAGTTTTAGGCGCACTTTCAGATGATAAAAGGCAAGAGGTACTAAATGCGTATTTCGGAAGTGAGGGAGCCCAATATTCTTTGACGAGAACGCATATGGGGTCTTGTGACTTTTCGTTAACCAATTATAGCTATGCTGCCATTGCTGGTGATAAGCATCTGGACCATTTCAGTATCAAAGAAGATTTAAACGATTTGATTCCGCTGATTTTGGATGCACAAAATAGTTCAGAAACTGGTTTTAAAATTATAGCATCTCCTTGGACAGCACCACCTTGGATGAAAGATAATAACAGCTATGTAGGGGGTAAGTTACGCGATGAGTACCAAGAATCCTATGCACAACTCTTTGTAAAGTACTTGGATGCCTACAAAAAGAAAGGAATAGATATTTGGGGGCTAACGGTGGTCAACGAACCACATGGCAATGGGAATAATTGGGAGAGTATGCACTTTAGTCCTGATGAAATGACCTCTTTTGTTCGTGATGTCTTAGGTCCGACGCTGGAAAAATCTGGTTGGAATCACATTAAAATTTTGGGATATGATCAAAACAGAGCGGGATTGGATGAATGGACTCAAAGCATGTATGCGAATCAAGAAAATGCGAAATACTTTTCCGGTACAGCAATTCATTGGTATGAAAGTACTTTTAAAGTATTTGAAAAGTCCTTGCAAAGAGCGCATGTTAAGGCACCAGATAAATACTTGATCCAAACAGAAGCTTGCGTCGATTCTGAAGTTCCTCATTGGAGAGATGATGCTTGGTACTGGAAGAAAGAAGCAACTGATTGGGGATGGGATTGGGCTCCAGAAGATCAAAAAGAATGGCATCCAAAATACAGCCCTGTGCACCGTTATGCCAGAGATATCATCGGATGTTTAAATAATTGGGTTGATGGTTGGGTTGATTGGAATATGGTACTCAACAAACAAGGAGGCCCTAATTGGTTTAAGAATTGGTGTGTGGCTCCGGTAATCGTCGATACAGAAGCTGGAGAAGTGTACTATACACCGCTGTACAATATCATGGTGCATTTTAGCAAGTTTATTCGACCTGGAGCCAAGCGAATTCATTGGGAACATCAAGATTCGGATTTGTTAGTTACAGCAGTTAGGAATCCAGATACTTCTCTCGCTGTGGTCGTGTTTAATCCAAGCCAAACCAGTAAGGTATTTCAATTGAAAGTAGCCGGAGTGGAACAAGTTATCAGGATATCAAAAAACGCTTTGCAAACTATTGTCATTAAAACGAACCAGCGCTATGAGTCATAAAGTTACATATACTGAAAAAGTAGCCTTCGGAATAGGAATGCTCGCAAATCAAATGTTTCCTGCTGTATTGGGCATTTTTGTGGTAGTACTTATCCAAGATTTGGGTTTCCCCGGTTGGATGTGGGGAATTTTATTTCTCGTTCCTAGAATTTTTGACGCAATAACCGATCCCATTATGGGGTTTATCTCTGACAATACCCGATCTCGATGGGGACGCAGACGACAATATGTTTTACTGGGAGCTATTATTATGGGAGTGTCATTTATAGTAATGTGGCAATTGTATCGCGTAAATGGAGTATCGTACAATTTTGGATATTTCTTACTGTGGTCTTTGGTATTTTATTTTGGAATTACGGTTTTTAGCGTTCCTTATGTAGCCATGGGGTATGAAATGAGCACTGATTTTCACGAACGTACGCAGATCATGGCCATTGCGCAATGGATTGGCCAATGGGCATGGGTAGTAGCTCCTTGGTTTTGGGTGGTAATGTACGATCAGACATGGTTTGTATCTGCGGATATTGCCGTTAGAGAGTTGGCCGTTTGGGTAGGGCTAACCTGTATGGTGTTTGCAATGATTCCCGCATTTTTTATACGTTCCAATAGTACGGTAGATGAAGAGTATATTCCGTTGACTTACCACAATTTGAAAGCGAGCATTGCAGAAATAGTTAATGGATTTAAAGAGGCCTTTGGCTCGGCTCCTTTTAGAAAATTATGCCTCGCTACCTTTTTTATTTTTAATGCCTTTAATACCGTTGCAAGTTTTTCTTTTTTCATTATCGTTTATTACCTATTTGCCGGAAGTACAGGTGATGCCGGAATATGGCCAACGCTTTTTGGTTCACTAGGGGCTTTGGCTACTACATTTTTGGTGATCCCTATAGTGACCAAAATGTCGCGAGTTTATGGTAAAAAACAAGCGTTTCTTATTTCTCAAGGGATTTCTTTGATTGGTTATTTGCTATTTTGGTTTCTCTTCGTTCCTGGAAAGCCTTATTTATTTATCATCGCACTTCCTCTTTTTTCCTTCGGAATAGGTAGTTTGTTTACCTTAATGATGAGCATGACTGCCGATGTCATTGACTTGGATGAGTTAAAAACAGGCAAACGAAGGGAAGGAATTTTTGGGGCTATTTATTGGTGGATGGTGAAGTTTGGATTGGCAATTGCAGGAGGTCTCAGCGGTGTTTTGCTGAGCTCTGTAGGATTTAATTCTGGAGCTGTTGAACAGACAGAACAAGCGATAACTGGCCTTCGTTTCTTTTTTACAGCCATCCCCATAGCAGGAACCCTTATCGCCATGTTCTTGATGAGGAATTATTCCGTTTCAGAACAGAAAGCAAAGGAAACGAGAAAACTTTTAGAACAACGCAAACAATTAACTACGGAACAGTAATAGTGGTTTCTTTCACCGATGTGGCCGAGGATAATACAAGTGTATACGTCCCTTTAGGTAATGCTAAAAAGCAAGGGGTGTCGACATTAGAAATTTCCATCAAATCAACCGGTATGGCCTGAGCGCCCATTTCATTTTTGTAAAACGCATGGACCAGTATGGGATAGCTGAGTTGGCTTTTGGAGTGTTCAATGCGAATAGCTTGATACTTGTCAGAAAACAACCAAGAAGGACGCTGGTGTACATAGGTTGTTTTTGGGTGGATGATTGCCAGGTCAGTAAAGGCATTTCTTCGTCGGTACGGTATGGCTTTTTGCGTACTCTTATCCACTAGGAGTGCCGCTGAGTTTTTTGCGAATTTTTTTACTAAGGGGTGATTAAACTTAGGATTTCCATGTTCACTGTAAACTACTTGGTGTACGGTTAACGGATCGCTACCAGTGTATGCTTTTAAACGGGCAGCCATAGCCATTTCCCATTTGCGGTGGGCTCCTTCGAATACGTGGTCAAAACCACAGTGAATCACTACTTTTTCATTGGGGAATTTTTTGAGGATACGCTGTATGTTCTTCGCCTGTTCAATTTCTCGTTCTTTGCCGTTTTTATTCGTCGTTTGTTCGTAGGGCCAAACCTTAAATCCTAAGGAGAGGGCTTCTCGTACCAGGTTTCCGAACTGAGGATCTTTTAAGTACCAGCCCGAGGTTAGTATTGGGTAACCTCGCGACACTAATAAACTATCTTTTTTGGAACCGTTGGTCAAAGCCTCTAAAAATAAATGTTTATAGCCTAGTTTCTTAAGTTTGCTAAGGAGTCGTTTTGTATAGTTACGATGCAAGGCATTGTGATGAGCTTCATTGATGATGAGTATATCGTGTTGTGCTGCTTCTTTGAGCAGTTGCTCCGTAGCATTGGCAATTTTAAAGTGTTGTTGCAATGAATCAACAACTTCTTGGGTATAGTCAAAAGGACGCCTAGGAAAAGCTTTGTCCCATGCCAAAAGAGCTTTCTGATAGGCACCCTTAGAAGCGTATTTGGCAGCGGCAATTTGATGTTTCCAAGCTAAACTATCCTGTGCTAATTGATCTTCAATTTGTTGATTGAAATCATAAGGGCTTGTATAAGAACTCTCTTTGAATTGTATTTCTGGTTTGCAAGCATTCAAAGCAATAAAACTCACGAAGCTAAGTACATAAAATATTGTTGTTTTCATAGTTGTAATTTTTAGTCTTGGTAATTCACAAATACTAAAAAAAAACTGTAAGGAAAGGTAATGGTTACCTAATGTCGGTGTACTGCAATGGCGCTAGCTCCAACTCATAGAAATCCTTACTCGTCTCTGCTCAATGGTTACTGTACCTCCTGATGATTTTTCCTCACCGGGGTAAATACGGTAGGTTTTAATCTGTTGATTCACAGAAGGAACGTTGTTTTTTAATCTTTTAGAGCGTTGTATCCATTGCTGCAACTTGTCTTCTGAGGTAAATTCAAAGCAGAGTACAAATTGTCGGCTAAACATACTCCCTTTTTTCTCAAAGCTTTTGTGTTTTACAGTATTCGGAAGAGGAGCTAAACCTCCCCATTTCAGCGTAATTGCTTGTACTTCGTCGTGTTCCCATGGCATTACATAGCTATTGGAAATAAAAAAATAGAGGATACCAAGTATCATAATGGTACCTGTTACCACCAATACGATAAGTGCTTTTTTAAGAATTTTCAAGGTTTTTTAATTATTTTTCTAAAGTAAATTGATGTATTTTTTTCTGTAGCGCTTCGATAAAATCACCCGGTTTATCGATGTGGAAAACGAGTTCTTTGTACTCTGAATGCATTCCGTAAAGACTGGTCAAGGAAGTTGCAGTACGCAAGCTAATGCGAAGTGTATGGGACTCTAGACTTCCCAGAATAGATAATTTCTTTACAGGAGAGTCTTCTTCTAAATCTTTACTGAACAGTGTAATATTTTCAATTGCATCGTAGGGTATAAAGGTTGATCTCATCATACCGTATTTTAGATGAAGTCCAGTGTCGCTTAACGTGGTAGGACTAAATACAAGTGATTTTAGATAGCCTAAAAATTGAATCCCAGTATAACAACTGGCGATGGTAATAATCCATGCAATGGTCGAGTTCCATTCGATCATATAACCGTGTAAAACAAAAGTTTCAATACCGATAATCAGGAGTACTACCAAATACAAGGCGATACTTCCAGTTTCTTTATAGGAACTAAACTCGTTGTCGTTGAGTTTTTTAGTAAATCCAGTAGCAAAAGCGTAATAAAGGATACCTATTTCCATCGCAAGTACGTTGGCCACTGGTTTTGGTAGTACTTCTTGACAACTCTTTTGTAAGGTGTCGTAGAAATCAATAGAAGTTCCTTGATGTTGTTTAAAGGAACGGAGGGTTTGTCGGACCTTACCTAAAATGACAACTACGACAATTAACTCTATGACGGGCAATCCCCACGATTTAAAAAGTTCCAGATAGCTCTGATGTTGTTCCGGCAAGGCATAGCTTCCTAGTAGGAGGCTAGCGACGGTAAAAGGTATAACGGTAATATTGGGAATTTCGGTTTTTCGAATGGCAAAAAAATAGAGTATTGGAATGAGTAGGAGTAAATCGACACTAATTCCTAGTGCTAATTGACTCGGGTACTGCGAAAAAAAAGAGGTTTGTGTAAGTCCAATAACGAGGGCTATTAGGCCAAAGGGAATACTCAGGTTTTTCAGAGTATTCGGAAGTGTCATAGCTGTTTTCATATGCGTTTAATTAGTAGGATAAAAATACATAAAATTAACGAGGTGTGGAATGTTTTGTGGAGAAAAATGACGTGATTAGTGGGGTGATGCGTAGTGGGTTAGGTTCGGTTTGGGATTTGCTGAAAAGATCGGTCATCATCATTTTTAAAGGGAGGAGGGAAATGCTTATTTAAGAGGGGATGTTTTAGCAGTTTAACGCCTGTTCAAAACTATAGTTTTTCGATACTTTTGGTAAGGTTTTCCGCAATTATAAGATGATCGATATCTGTATATTTGGCACCAATCAATAATTGGGAAATAACATTTTTTGTATACCTGGTATGTTTAATTGGGTTAAAAAGATATGTGTTATTTATAAATAAGTTAACCACTATTATAAAAAGTATGAGACCACCAAGATGGCAAAGAGATGAAATTATACTTGCGCTTGATTTGTATCGCAGTATTGAACCAAAGGAAATGGAAAGTAAGAGTCCCAAAGTTATTGAATTATCTGAGATCCTAAATAAACTTCCAATTCATAAAGAAAGAAAAGAAGATATTAAGTTTAGGAATCCAAATGGTGTTGGATTAAAGCTCAGTAATTTTAAGGCTATTGATCCTGATTTTAATGGAAAAGGAATGTCAAGTTATAGTAAAAGAGATAGAGAAATATTCTTTGAGTTTAAAGGGAAAAATGATGAACTTAAATCTATCGCGAATCAAATAAAAAGCACTGTTTCTAATGAAAGTATAAACGAAAAACTTTATGAATTATCAGATGATCAAGATTATACTGCTAAAGAAGGAAAAGTAATTTATAAACTACATAAACTAAGAGAAAGAAATTTTGGACTAAATCAAAGAAAGAAAGATCAATATTTTGAAAAGTATGGTAAATTGGATTGCGAGGTTTGTGGATTTGACTTTTATGAAACTTATGGGGAATTAGGAAAGGGATTTATTGAGTCACATCACAGAATACCCTTATCTGAAATAAATGGTGAAACAAAAACTAAATTAAAAGATTTGGCACTTGTGTGTTCAAATTGTCATAGAATGTTACACAGAACAATTGATACTTTAAGTATTGATGAATTGAAAATGAAAATAGGTAACACCGTTTAAATTCGCCGTCGAAATTTGTTTGCGAACGAACATTCTCAAGTATCCTGAATGCGTTTGAATTTGCTAATTTTGACGCTTAAATACTATTGAATTTAAAAGTAAACTGGTTATCTGATAACTTAAAAATGAATATTGAAAAAAAGAGGAGAAATTCTTTAATCAATGAAGAAAACATTAGAGATGAATAATTGTCCAAGAGAATATGATTGATGTGGAAAGCAACTTATATTACACATTTAATTGTTAAGGTAATAACCCACAAATTTATGATTAACAGTTGAATTTTAAATCCTAATAAGAACTAAATTTATTTAAAGATTAAGAAGAGTTTTTTTATGTGCTAGTTCAGCTTAAAAGATTGTGTTTGAACTAGCAACTAACATGTTATGAGTTTGTTAAGTTGGTGTTTAGGAGCTTAGAAATAAGAGTTAGAAAGAAATATTAAGCCTTTTTTAAGATCTGATGTTAAACAATTAAAAACTGGAGACTTTGCGAAGTACATTCAATATCAATTTTCTGAAAATTATAATGAATTTGAAAAAATTGAAAATTAGTACGATTGCTTATACCGATCATTTCGCCTAAAATGTAAATAGCCAAACGGATGGGGCTAAGTGCTTAGTTATGGAGGTCTTTTATTGAATTTATGAGGGAACTCCAGAAAGAAGTCCCGTACTGTGTTTATGGTACCCAAAAATTGTTAAACGATCTTATACGTATTCGTTGGGAAGAAGGGTTTTCTGACTCATAAAACTGTTTTCGTGGCTACCCAAGAAATTTTATAGGGATAAGTTCTATATTTGTGAATGTATAACCGTAGTTATACCTTAAAAAAAAATTGATGACTAAAAAAGTAATTTGCGTTTGGATTGGAACTTTTGAATCAGAAGATAAACTGTATGAAGACTATCTAAATATTGACTATGAGAACGACGACAATTCTGAATCTAAATTCGCAAAAGATGCGGGGATAGGGGATTTCGATGAGGATTTTATGGAGAGTTGGTGGTTTGATAACTTGGAATTAAATAAACTGATTGAATATAAAGAAGACCTACTCGACGCTGAGTACTTTTTCGATGAACTTATAGCGGAATTAAAAAATAGAGACTTAACAAAGCGAAATACAATTTCATTCTTATTTGGAGAAAAAGGAGCGTACCCAACAAACGAAATGTTGTTTGAATATAATGGAGCGAAAGTGAGTAACAAACCCATTGAATTTGTTTTTCGAAAAGAATATGAACCGAAATAAGGTTGGTTAGCAAGATGTTTGATTAATTGCCCGTTGTGGGGCTACTCAGAATTTCCGACGAAAATTATTCAGGCTAGTTCACTTTTAGTAAATTAGTTTCGTGAATATACAACTAACAGGACACAAAACTGTTAAGTTGGTATGTAGGAACAGAAAAATAAGAATAGGAAAGAAAACAAATTGGAACTGTTTTTTGCTTTCTAAAAAGCATTGGTACTCCGAGTGTATTTCAGTGAAAAATTGAGGTGGACATTCAAGAAAAGTTGGTTGTATTCGTCTTATGGGTGATATATTAGTACCAACGGATACAACTGATGTTGGTTTTACAATTAATTGATAATTATATTTTGAAAAAGAAATTTAGAATAGTAAACTCTAAAAATTGGCAAAAATTTGGACTTGAGTTTTTGTCAATCTTTATTGCTGTAATTTCGGCTTTTAGCTTAAATAGCTGGAATGAAAATAGGATAAGCACACACTCTGAACTCAAAATCCTCTCTGAGATAAAAAACAGTTTAAAAATTGATGAACACGATTTTAAACAAAATATTCAGGGAAATACGTTGAGTTTAAAAGCAGATGCTATGTTTAGAGACTTGCTAAAGGGAAAAGAAATTAACCAAGATTCAGTAGCTTTTTATTACACAGCACTTTTTAGAGATTATATTCCGATTGTAAACCGGTCGGCCTATGAATCATTAAAAGCAAACAACCTAAAAACAATTGAAAATGATTCGCTGCGCATACAAATTATCTCACTCTATGATTACTATTACACGATAATTGAAAGTTTGGAGTTTGAAGTACCAGAAATGAACTCCTACTCAAATTATTTTGCTAGAATTAATCAATTGATTTATCCGTTTATGGAATTTGATGCTAACGATGATTTAAAAGGAATACATGGAATTAGCACATTGTCTGTAGCTGAAAAACAAGAAATTCTGAGCTTCTTATGGCGGATTCGAAATAATCGGAAATTTAAACTTGGCAGGTATCGGTTGATTTTAAAGGAAATGGAAAAACTTGAATTGAACATCGAAAAGGAACTACTAAAGTAGTCAATACTGACAAATAGGTATCATAAACTCGGTGGAACCCTGAAAAATAGAATTATGACACAAACAACACTACATAAAAAAACTATATATCGATTTTCAGGTGGTACTTATAAGAATCTTCCACAACTAATAGTAATCGTTCTTTCAATTGTTTCCTTAGCGGTATTTCAAGACTTTTTAGAGTCCCAAAGAAATGGTTATTCATTTTATCTTAGTGAATCTATTTTATTTAAAACAGTTTGGTTTCTTTTTATTCCACAGTTAGCGCTCATAAAAAAAATCTTGAGTAATCAAAAAATTGACTCCTTTAGTAAAAAGGTATCTTTAATAGTACTATCCATTGCAATACACTTGATAGTTCTTACGTTGGTGTTTTCATTGTGTTCAATTATTTTCTTTAATGGTAGCTATAGCATTTACAAGATAGTAAGCTACACACTGGCAAACGATTTTTACAAACTTGTAATAGTTTACGCTGCTTTTGTTTTTATTCACAAGTACCTGTCAAATAAAATTCCTGAAAAAGTAACGTTAAACAATAAGATAGGTACCCAAAAAATAGTCATTGCCAATGGAAAAAAAAGAACAATTTTAGAAGTTAACGACATTTATAGAATTACTGCGGAAACACCTTATATTTCAATCCAACTTGAGGATAAGAAATATCTTCATACAGAAACACTGAAATCAATTTCAACCCAGTTGGATAACAGCATGTTTGTTAGAGTACATAGATCTACCATCGTGAATATGGACAAAGTGGTTTCGTTAAAATCCCGACTTAATGGTGATTACGATATCTTGTTAAAAAATGGTATTGAATTAAGATTGAGCAGAACTTATGCTGCCAATTTTAAGAGTATGTTTAAAAACACTCATCAGGTTAGCACATAAACTCCACGTCTTGAAACATGTAATTTCTTTTTGAGTATATCCAACATTAGTTTTGATTCAAAACAATTAATTATGGATTTTCAAAAAATGCAATTTCAATTTTTAAAGAAACTATGCTATCTCATCTTTTTGGTTACTCTGGTAGGGAATTTCACAAGCTGCAAAGGACAAACCAATACTATTTCACAGACAAAAGTATTTGCTAAAAAGAAAAAACTTGTTGGAGGTGGCTGTGATGGTTGCGAATTAATGTATGTGGGGATGCCGAAAAACATTACCGCAAGAGACACAAGTGCGGGTTGGACTGAAAAAGGTCAGAAACTCCTCAAAACGGGTACAGTTTATAAACTCGGGGGTAAAATTCCTGCACCAAACGTAATTATCTATTATTGGCAAACCGACAACAACGGGTATTATTCTCCAAAGGCAGGAATGGATGAAAGAGCAAAAAGACATGGACATATTAGGGGTTGGGTAAAAACTGATGAAAACGGAAACTATTCAATTTATACAATTCGTCCAAGTCCTTATCCCAATCGAGATGCACCTGCTCATATTCATATAGCGATCAAAGAACCGAATATTGATGACGAATATTACATCGATAGCTTTGTTTTTTCGGATGACAGATTGTTAACAAGGAAAAAAAGAGAACAATTTAAAAATCGAGGCGGAAGTGGAATTTTGAGGGTTTTAATAGATGGAGCTATGCAAATCGCAGAACACAATATTGTCTTAGGACTTAGTATTCCTAATTACCCAAAGGATAATCCGAATAAACTGAAATCAGGACTTGAAATCGGTGAAGAAATCCCTTCTTTTTCTCCATACCATGCATTTGGACCAGACAAAGGAACTACAACTTGCCCGGTATGTAAATACGGTAGATTTCACGGAATATTGTATTTTGTAGGCAATAAGCCTAATTGGGATAAAATTAAAAAATGGTTGTTTTTCTTAGAATCGGAAAGTGTACGTAGAAGTCATCATTTGAAAGTCTATTTTGTATATGGCAATAGCGTTGATTATAGCAAAAGGAATAGAAAAAAAGTGCTGGAAGAACTCGGGAATGAACTACAATTAGAACATACTGCATTGACATTTGTTCCATCATTTCATGACATAGAGAGTGAAATAAGATTAAACAGGATCAATCAAGAAGTAAAAAATACATTTATCATTTACAGGCATAGAACAATGGTTGATAAATTTGTCGACCTAGAACCAATTGAAGAAAATTACAAACGCATTTCTAAAACCTTAGACTATACGAAAAGTAAATATTTTAACCTTCCTGAACCGAAATACCATTAAAGAAGGGGAGTACATAAAAAGATTGATAGCAAATAGTTTTTTGACTACTCATTCGATCTGTTTCTTGTATTATGTATTATATACTAAGAATGGTAAAATCAGTACTCGTTACAGCGGATGTACAACACCATATCGAAAAATACTATCGTTTTACAAAGCACCTTGTTTAAGGTGTTTATTATGTTCAAGAGCAAGTAAACGAATTGAAGTCAATCTATAGAAATAATGAGTAAGGTTTTTTTAAAGTTATGAAAATTAAATAGGTATATCGGGGTGATTGCGGTTTTGCGTCTGAGAATTGGTCGTGGCATAATATTGTGCTGCTTAAAAAAATGGTTAAGGGATGTTAGAAGTGCTGTGTTATGATCAAAAGGGAATTTATAAACGGTAAAACTGCAGAATTTCCAGAATTATAATCTGGTAAAAGTTCATTGAACTTATTGTTGTAACTACTATTTATTCTATTTTAGCTGGAAAGAAAATGCTATGGTAGTACGTCGATTTTTATCTAAATTGGTAGTAGGGCGTATTTATTTGTTTATACATAAGCTGTGTATTCATAGTAAGAAATAGCAGTAATTATTTAAACGCGATTAATGGAAGAAAAGATTAAAAAATATTTAGCTGATTTAGAGAAAGAAAAAGGAATAAAGATTTTACTTGCCTGTGAGACGGGTTCGAGAGCATGGGGATTTCCATCACCTGATAGTGACTTTGATGTACGGATAATTTACAAACACGATAAGGACTGGTATTTAAGTCTGACTGAAGAAAAAGATACAATTGAACGCTTTTATGAGAACAATGATATCGATATTAGTGGTTGGGATTTAAGAAAAAGTTTGCGATTGATTTGGAAGTCAAACCCGTCTTTGCTCGAAAGAATTCAATCTCCGATTATTTATCACGTAGACAAAGAATTTCTAGCTGGAATTAATTCAATTGCCCAAAAGACCTATTCAAGAATTGCTACAATTCATCATTATTTGAGCATGGCCAAAAAGGCATTGAACGATGTTACAAGCTCAAAGGACTACAAACTGAAAAGGTTCTTTTACGCTCTTCGCGCATCAGTGGCTTGCTTATGGATCCTTGAAAAAGAGGGAATTCCACCGATTGAATTTGGAAAAATGATTAACGGATTAGACTTACCCGATACTGTAATAAATAGGATTAATGAACTTATTGAATTAAAGTCAACAATTGGTGAATCGTACTTACATCATGGAGAGCAAGATTTAATTAAGTTTATGGAGAGCTGTTTGGAAAGAGCAACTAACGAATCAAAAATCTTACCTGCTTCAAAGGGGCAAATAAGTGAATTAAATGAGTTTTTCCGCAACACATTAGGCTAAGCAATGACGATAGAAGATTTAAGAGAGAGAGGATTAATAATACTGGAATGTATTAGTGGAAGTAGAGCTTATGGGTTGGATACGCCTAGCTCAGACACAGACATTAAGGGAGTTTTTATTTTACCGAAAGAAGAATATTACGGATTAACCTACACTCCTCAAGTAAGCAATGAAACAAACGATATCGTTTTTTATGAATTTGGACGGTTTATGGAATTACTATCATTGAACAATCCAAATATTCTTGAATTACTCAATACACCCGAATCTTCCATAATTTACAAGCACCCATTTTTAAACGAAATAAATTCGGAACTGATTTTATCTAAGTTGTGTAACAACACCTTTGGAAAGTTTGCTTTATCACAGGTTAAAAAAGCAAAAGGTCTAAAAAAGAAAATAGTAAATCCAGTTGCAAAAGAGAGAAAAAGTGTACTGTCATTCTGTTTTGTAAACTATGACAAAGGAGCGATTCCCCTTTTAAAATATCTTGAGATTAAAGGTTGGCAACAAGAACATTGCGGATTAGTGAATATTCCACATATGAAAGATGTTTATGGATTGTACTATTCAGACCAACTTGGATTTAGTGGAGTATTAAGAGGAAAAGATTCAAATGATATTTGTTTAAGTTCAATTCCAAAAGGAACAGAACAAGAAGCTCTAATGTATTTCAATAGAAATGGATATTCAACCTACTGTAAAGAATATCGAGAATATTGGGATTGGGTAGATAAGAGAAACGATGACCGATATAAAAACACGAAAAGTCATGGAAAGAATTATGATTCAAAAAACATGATGCATGTATTCCGACTTTTAGAAATGGCTATTGAAATCGGAAATGAGCAAAGGGTTAATGTAGTAAGACCAAATCGTGATTTTCTACTCGATATTAAAGCGGGAAAATTTGAGTATGCGGAACTCTTAAATATGGCTGACCTGAAGCGAACTGAGATGGAATCAGCATTTGAAAGTTCTTCTTTGCCTCATAAACCCGATTTGGAGTTAATAAATGAATTAACCTATAGATTGAGAGATAAGTTTTATAAAGAAAGCGAATAAACGATGAAATGCTAACTTAAGATGTATATAATTTATGAGGGCTCAAGTGGGATAGGAGAGTATTGGCTCTCGCTCCAAATTCAGTAATGGAGCCTACGACTGTAGCCCACATTTCCTTAAGGAATTACATACCTACTGTTGTGGTACTTTTAAATAATGAAAATAAGACAAATAACACTATTGATTTTTGCTGTTATAGTAATCTTTTCGTGCAAAAAATATATCGATAAAGAGATAACTAACTATCAATATTTTGACAGGCAAATAGCTGATACCATTTCGACTGAAAAATTGAAAGCGGTAACAAATGAAGAAAATCTGCAATACGGAGTGAGAGTTGCATTTGTAAATGATAATAATGATACCGTAATTCCATTTGGAAAATATGCTTACTACGGAACCGATACCTTAGAATTCTATGCAAATGTTATTGAGCATCCTAATGATAGTACTTATGGAAGACAGGTTGCTATTGATAGAAATCAGAATATTTTGTTTGATATTGTAATGGTTGATAATGGACCAGAACCTTTCAATGAGGGATTAACTAGAGTTCTTCGAAATGGTAAAATGGGTTATGCAAACAAATATGGGCAAATAGTTATTCCTTGTGAATATGATTTTGCGAAATGGTTTGAAAATGGAAAAACCGAAGTGACTTATGATGCAAAAGAGTATTTGGATTTAGATAAGCATCGAAAAGTTGAAAGTGATGAATGGTTTATAATCGATAAAAAAGGAAGGAAATTAAAATAAACAAAACACACTGCAATTTACTATAAAATGAATAAGATTAATCTTCAATCAATAACTAAAGCAGAGAAGGGAACTGCAGAAAAGTATTGGTTCGAAAATGAGCATATTGGTTTAAAACGGACTCTTTTTCATAGAGTATATATTCCGTTAACACCTTTCAATTCAGGATTGGAATATGAAGAACAACCTGTAGAGACAACAATAGTTATAGAATGGCTCAATTTGAAATTGAAAAATCCTGACGACTTGCATAATCTTCATTTGAAAAATGCACCGGAAGATGAAACTGAAGTCTCAGTTTATATTGGAGATGTGCACAATCCTTGTGACATCCTTAGTATGCATTGGGCTAAAACGTCAGGGAATGAATATCGAGTATACGCTGAACTGATGATTGACTTTGAATACGAAGGAGTAGCTCAAAATGAATATTTTAATTTTGAAACGACCGTTGAACTTAATACTAAGACAAAGAATACGTACTAAGCACAAAAAGGTATGTAAACCGTTACATAGTATTTACTACAAAGCACCTTGTTTAAGGTGTTTTTTCATTCTCTATATTAGATAATTGTTATTAAAATATAACAGAACAAATGATAATAATGATGAACAACAGTAAAAAAATCTTCCAACCATTTTTAGTGGTTGAAAGAAAATCTATAACCAACTCTAGTAACCATTCCATGATTTTATAAATAAAGTGTGGTTAAAAAATAAAAGCGTAGGAGCTAAAAAAATCTTTTTCATAGATGTAAAAATAATTAAAATGAATGAATTAAAATAGTAAGTTTTTAAAACCTCTAAAAACTGAAAAAGAACAATTTCGTTAAATTATATCCATATTTTTATAGTGGAATATCGTTTTAATTTCATGAACAGAGAAGAGAAATAAAATAGAATGCACTACTTTTATGGAATGAATACTCCCATCCAAACGCTGGCCACCTTTTTTGAAACTGAATATCCTTTGAATAAGCATGGGTTAGAAGCGTTATTCGCACTTTTTGAATCCAAAACTGTAAAAAAAGGGACATCTTTGCTAACGGTAGGGAAGGAAGAACAACATCTTCGCTTTTTGTACCAAGGGCAGGTTCGTGAATACTACAGTACCTCCGAAAAAGAAACCAATATTAATTTCTATACCCGGCCCCAGTTCATTTCAGATCTGACTTCTTTTACTTTAGATACACCTACAATTAAACAACAGGAAGCCCTTTCTGATATCCAATATTTAGTGGTCGGTAAAGCAGATTTCCGAAAATTGCTCGCAGAATACCAGTGTGGTAATTCATTTATTGAGCTGTCATTTCAAAAACTCCTGAAGCAGAAAGAGCTCTTGGAGTACAATCGCGTTACAAAATCACCTGAAGATCTGTACAAAGAACTAATGATGTATAAAACTCATTGGTTAGAAACCATACCACAGTATCACATAGCTTCGTATTTAAATATTACACCAGAAACATTGAGCAGAATACGAAAACGGATTTCTTGATTTGAATCAATGCAGGTGTTGCGCAGAGTTTTGAATTTTGTGTTTTAATAGTTAAACACATGAAAATACAACATTTTAGAAACGCAACCATGGTAGTGGAATTTGAAGATATCGTATTATTAATTGATCCTATGTTGGGGGCTAAGGGCAGTTTGCCGCCCTTCTCTTTTTTTCGTTTTCGGGCAAAACGAAATCCTATAGTAGCGCTCCCTGAGATTTGTAATGATACTTTAAACAGAGTTACACATTGTCTTATTACACATTTGCATCCAGATCATTTAGATGCTCAAGGAGAAACCTTTATACGTGATAAGCAGATTCCTGTGATTTGTAGTGTTAAGGATGAAAAAGAACTGAAAAAAAGAGGATTGCAGGTGTTTACTACAGTCCGTTACTGGGAAAAGACATCATTGTTATCGGGGACTGTTGAAGGTATTCCTGCTCGTCATGGATATGGCTTTGTAGCCAAACCTGCAGGAAATGTAATGGGGTTCTTTCTTCGTTTTCCAGGCCAGCCAACAGTATATTTGAGTTCGGATACCATTTATACCGAGGATGTAGATAAAGTTCTTACTTCCTACCGTCCTGATATTAGCGTAGTAGCCGCAGGTTCCGCACAATTTGATATTTTTAAGCCACTTTTAATGACGACTGATGATGTACTCCGTTTTATAAGGGTTGCTCCTGGCATGGTGATCGCAAATCATATGGAGGCCGTGAATCACTGCCCTACTAAAAGAACTGATTTAAGTGCAATGATTACCAGTAAAGGAATGGCACACAAGGTTTGGATTCCAGAAGATGGAGCGATGAGAGAGTTTTGATAGGAAACCGAATACAGTACTTATTTATAGTAAGAAGTTGAAAGTTAGTACGACGACTCTGTTGGAGTACTAACTTATTTTTTTTAGTAAGGCCACCAAATCAACTTCGGGCGACAGTTTCATTTTTTTTCGAAGCCTACTTCTGCTAATGTATACCGACCGAACTTCGATTCCTTGAATCATGGCAATTTCTTTCGAGGTAAAATCCAGTTTAATCAACGAACACAACTTTAATTCATTTTTAGAAAGTTTCGGATATTTTTCTAATAGATTGTCATAAAACTCATTATTTAGTACATCTATCTTTTGTTGGTAGGCAACTCGGTTGTTTTCTATAGAAGTTTTTGTTTTTATTTCATTGATGAGTTCGTTGTAATATTTATTTTTGGTTTGCCCTTTGGCACCTTGTATTTTCTTTAAATTTTGAATCAAATAGTCTCGCCATTTTATGTTTTCCGTGATAGAATTGGCGAGATCAACAAGATCCTTTTGCTTGTTGGCTATTTTGGATTCTAGAAGTTGGTTTTCTAGTTGGATTTTTTCTTTTTCTCGTTTATTGTTAATCCGTTGTTCTCGGATTTTAACAATGCTAATCACACTGGTGCCCATGAGCAGTAGATATAGGCCGTATGCCCAGTAGGTTTGATACCACGGAGGTCGAATGTTGATAGCTAAACTCGTGAAATGTTCATTCCACAATCCATCGCTATTTGCTGTTTTTAATTTTAAATGATAGACGCCAGGAGCAATATTCAGATAATTGGCTCGATTGTCGGTGGTGGTATGGACCCAAGGCTGTTCAGAACCTTCTAAATAGTAACTAAAAGTATTTTTGAAAGGAGCAGTATATTCAGTGGCAGCAAAGGAAAAACTCAGACTGTTTTCACGGTATTCGAGCTGCAAGTTTTGCAGGTATTCAGGAGCGATACTGTCGTGTAATTTGATATTGTTGATGGCTATATCAGTTATCATAGCTTTGGGGAGCGTAGTATTGTCTTTTACGTCTTTTGGATGAAAACTATTCAGCCCGTTCGTTCCACCAAAATATAGTTGCCCTTTTTTATTTTGTGCATAGGCAAAAGTATTGAATTCATTGCCTTGTAATCCGTCGTTTTTGGTAAAATGTTTATACTGTTGTGTTACCTTGTCATACCTAATAAGTCCGTTGTTACTACTGAGCCACAAGAAATTTTCTGTATCCTCAAGGATGCCGTAAATCGTAGCATCTGGAAATTCAGGGGTAGTGTTTATTTTGGTAAAACTCTCTTTTTCTGTATCAAAATTGTACAATCCTCCTCCCTTAGTACCAATCCAGAGCTGAGTAGGTGAGTTCGTATCGCGATGAATGGCACTAATTTTATTGTTGGTGAGTACCGTATTTTTTCGAGTATATACTTTATGGGTGAATGTTTGCTGGTTTCTTTGAATGGCTAGCAGACCTTGGTCAGCGCCCAGCCAAATTGTCGATGGAGAACTTAGAGTTAAACAAAGCCAGTCGTAGGCCAAACCGTGGTCGTATTGAATCCATTTTTTTTGGAGCATATTTATCACAATGATCTTTGTCCCAAGGGCAAGAACGAGTTCTTGGTGGTCAGGTGTAAAAGCGAACAATCGTATGTGGTACTGAAAATCTATCGGAATCTTTAAAAACGGGGTAAACCCAGTAGCAGATTCTCTGTATAATTCAATTAGGGTAGGCGTGATGGTCGCTGACCATAATTCGTTATTTGTTGTGTTTTGAAGAAAGAGGAGTTCCCGATGATTTTTAGCAAAGGATTTGATTTTTTGAACTTCTCTTTTATTATTTCCAGGAACAATGAGTTTGGATTCGTTCATTGGATTGTAAATAAAAACGGTCCCTGATTGCGAAACAAAAGGCTTAGCATAGATAGAAACACCTTCAAAATGATGCTGAATAGCCATTTTTCGCTGGTTTAGTTTCATGATGCCATAACCTGTCGTTCCAATCCAAATATTTCCTGAGTTATCTTCCAGTACATTGTAAAATCCTGTTTTTGGGGTAAGGATGGAATGCTCTGCTTGTTGAGGTTGAAATTGGCCAGTTTGCACCGAAGTAATATCGAACAATAGGTAACGATCATTGGTGCTAAGCAAGAGCTTTTTAGCTTTAGGGAGTCCAAGGGCATTGTTGATTTTATAGGGAATTGGAATTTTTTGCCATCGAGATGCTTTCCACAGGTAAATAGCGGAATCTGTATAAGCAATAATACAATTTTCAAGAACCGCATAGCCTATTTTCATTTCTGACGGAATGGGATATTCGAACAATGGTGGTAGCGCTTGAAATTGCTCATTAGATACATTGAACAATTGCAATTCTTTATGATCACCTACTTGTCGGAAGAGCACCATAGTATTTTTAAAAGACCTAAGTTTGAAATAAGGATTAACAGAAGCTCCTATAAGTTTCTCAATAGAAAAACTGCTAATAGCATTCTCACCTATTAAATTGCCTTTTTGTGTTAAGCTAAGTTTATGAAGCCCTAAAGCGGTGTCAGCCACCCAAAAGGTGGTGTCGTCTACTTTAAAGATATCTCCAATTCCAAACTTTAACTTAAAAGGGTAAAATGAGTCGTATTTTGGCAGGTAAAGATATAGGTCGCCTTCCGTTCCAATCAATAAAAAATCGGTACTTCCGGTAATACTTCGTATTTGTTCGTTTTGAAGGTTGGTAATATCAATATTAGAATCTCGAAAATGCTTAAAATGCCTTCCATCGTATCGGTTGAGGCCAGCTTTAGTTCCAAACCACAAAAAGCCATTAGCATCTTGGTGCATTGCGGAAATGAATCCTTGCGACAGGCCATTCTCAATGGTGAGCCATTCAGGAGTAATCGATTTCTGTGCCCAAACATTAGTGCATAGCAATATGAGTAGAAAGCAGCCAAAAAAAGAATGGGAATTCTTGATATTTATATGGAAATTATATGACATAAAGCATCATAAATTAGTAAATCAAACGGATGCAAAGATACTACCTTTGTGTAAGTTACTACTTTTTTTGCAGCCTAGAAAATGAAATTTACGGTTACTATTTTTTTAGGTTAATGTGTTGTTATTCTAGGTATTGTGTATGGGTTGTATATGTAATGTATACAGTGTTTATTTGTCGAGATAAACGAGCTTAACTAACTTTGATTTGTGAATTGTAAATGCGAGTTTATACAAATGGTATTTAGAATCATAAGGGAGATTTAAACGAAAGAAACCAGCCTTACTACGGGCTGGTTTTTTAGTGTTCTGATTACACATGAGTAAAAACTTTCGATGCTATTTTCCAAGAACCCCCAAAGTGCACTAGATGAAGTACATCGTAATAATTGTATTCATAGAGTGGTACCTGTACAGTTGCGGTCGCAATGTTTTTTGTGACGGAAATAGTGTGCGTTTGCATCGAAAATTGTTGTTGTTGGGCTTTGGGACTAGTTCTTTTTCGCACATCTTCTAGGTAGTCTTTAAATGACTTATAGTATAGGGTTCCCTTTTTATCTCCCATAATGAAAGGATTTGAAATAAATACCGATTGGAGACTTTTAGTATTTCCTTCGTGTAATGCTAAGAAGTAATTGTTGAGAACTTCTTGAATTTCTTTGATAGAATTTTTCATAAAGGTAGTTCAGAGGTTAAGCTAGCGTTGTATCCCCAATTATCAAGAGGTATTTCTTCGATGACGATGTGAGTGGTTTTGGGATCTTTTTTCAGTGTTTCGGTCAGTAAATCTGTCACCCCTTTTACAAGAACGGATTTCTGTTGCTTAGTGACGTTTGTGTCGGTAATTTTGATAGTTACAAATGGCATATCGATTTAGAATTTTAAATTAAGCTTAAACTTGCCTGGTCCCAGTATTGCAATACTTAGGAAGCCAGTTAAATAGAGTACCTGTAACTCTACAGCCCATCCTCCAAAAGCATTTAGCTCAGTGAGTTCCTGACTGTGAGAAATAAGGATGGCTAGAATTAGGTTTATTACAATAATCATTGCTGCAAAACGAGCTTTGATACCAGAAAGAACAGCAATTGGAGCTATGATTTCCGATATAAATACGAGGTAAGCCAAACTACCAGGAAGTGAAATGGAAGCGAGTGCCGATTTGATAAAGTTGTAATCACTGGTAAAATTTGCAAAGCCATGAAATAGCAGTAGTGCACTGAATATGGTGCGAATTAGTAATATCCCTGAAGATATTCTGATAGTTTCTTTCATAAATAATTGGTTTAGATTCAGAAACAAAATTCCTCAATCTCCAATCAAACTGCCTTGACCAATCGCACTAAAAATATGTGAGTTAAATCACGTATGAATTATTTATGTTTTTGTTGAAGTCTACTCAAGGTTTCTCTTGAAACTCCGAGATAGGCCGCTATTAATTTTTTGGATACGCGCTGAAAAAGTGAAGGATATTGTTGCAGAAGCTGATAGTATCGTTCTTCGGTGCTGTCTTTAAGTAAAGACAGAATTCTATTTTGTAATGCAATTCTCCCAAACTTGCTTTTTTTTGCCCAAAAGCGTTCCATTTTATGAGATGTTCTAGTGAGTTGTTCTCTATCCTCTCGAGTTATATAATACAATTCAACATCTTCGACACAATCGATGTATAGTTTGGATGGTGTCTGCTTTATAAATGATTCATAGTCGGTAATCCACCAATTTTCCATGGCAAATGACAAGATATGCTCTTTCCCGTTGAGGTCGTAAAAGCAACTTTTTACACAGCCCTTGATTACCCAGTATTCACGTGAAGCAATTTCGTCTTCTTGTAATAAGTATTGATGTTTCCTTTTCTTAGTATGGGTAAAGAAGCTAGCGATATAGTCGAATTCAGTATCAGTTAAGGGAATGATTTCTTCGAGATGTGCTCGTAGCGGATGAGATGACTTATTTACAGGCATTAGGTATGGTGCTTTTTTAGTTGGTAATTGATTGTAAATCTTTGATATGTAGGTGTTATTGCATAAGGCGTGACTTCTTGTTATTGCTTGGTAGCTTGAAGTTTTTGGCCGTTAAGGGCTAAAAACAAGAGGAAGTCGTGGTTTCTCGGTTCAATAAGCATGTGGTGTCTTGTATGCAAATCGGAGTTTAAATATAAACATAGGTGGATTTTAGTAGGCAGTGTTACAGTCCTTCATTAGTTTTTACGGTGAAGTATAGTAGGTTAAGGGTAGCAAGGTAATAACATTATGAGGTATTTCACGTAAATTAGGTTACATTCCTAGTAAGGGCAGTTGTTTTACTTTGTGATACCGAAGGGTAGTTCGGATACAGTATTTGGCAACTTCCTCAGGAAAGGGTTCATCTAATTTAAAAATAATGGCACGTGTTCCTTCGTAGTGCAGACGGTTACCAAATACCGATTTAAAAGTAGGAATAAGTTTGCTCGTACATTGGAAATAGAGTTGGTATTGGTCGGGAAATTTCTCCTTCCAATCCATACGAAGAGTGCTCCCTATGGGCGTTATAAAACTCGGCTCTCCCCATTTTAGTGTTTCTTGTAATTCAACTACATCCTCTAATTCGATGGCTGTTTGTACAATGAGTTCACGTAACGACTGCAGTTGCGGTTGTACAAAAGTCGGATAGCGTTCAAAAGTAATGATTACTCGTGGATCGGTAATTATTTTTAATTGGTTCATGAGAACTGCGTTTACTGTTGTAAGATACTTAGAAAGGAATTTATTTCCTATAATGGGGTGCCCAGAATTAAGAGGGTAGTGTTAACTTGTTCGCAAGGTGTTTTCCACCACCAGTAGTTAGCTTCTGGCCCGAAGGAAGGCTCACAAGTTATACATTGTCCGTAAATTGCGAAAGAGGCAAGTAAAAATCCTGAGCCCATGGCCATGCGCTTAAGCTGGCGGAAGTGCTCTCTTTTTAATAAAAGTTTAGATATATGCCTAAGGATTAAAAATATGAGTAACCAAAAAAGAGTATTCATAAGGAGTCCAAGAATACTGTAATGAAAAGTCATAGAACTACCAAGTGAAAATTTTTTGCTTACGAATGGAGCCCCGAAATGAACAGGTGTTTCAGGTTCACAGTTATAACTGGAAGAAAATCCCACTAAAGGTTCAAGAGCAAAACCGTATGCTATAATAATTAGTAAAAGAAATTTTAAAGAGGTGTATCCCCATCGAATACCAATAGCTTTCATTAGCAACTACTTTATTTTGTTTGCCAAATCTTTGTATTGGGTTGCTCCCTTATAGGTGCTGATGAACTTGGTAAAGACCTTTTTTTGAGGATCACTATAAGCCATTGTACTTGTGTGAAAAATATACAAATAGTTATCTATCTGACAAAGATAGGGGTTGGTGCTGAAGTAAACTATTTTACTGGCTGGGTATAATTGTTGGAGAGCTTTTTGGGCTTGCGTTGATGTGGCGAATTCCCATTGTTCAATAACACCGTCAGGCATAGAATATTCAGCGTCCTTTTCTTTGTAAAAATAGGCCCAGATACTTCGAACTTCACGAAACATTTTTAAATCTATCGTTCGTTCCTCCTTTTTAAGCAACTCAAAAAATCGACCTTGTCCGATGTCACTTTGCTTATAATTGACTTTATAAAAAGGGATTTCTTTACTACTGTAAGCAACTTCTCCTTGAACTAAGGCCGGGTATAAGTTAAGACGTTTTAATCTTTTGTGGTCTGAAACCCAATTCATGGAGTTGAGGGTGTCTGCAAAAGCTTCTAAACGTTTTTTATAGGGTACAATCTCTTTTTTAGATTGTTTTTGTGCGATTGCAGTGTTACTAATTGTGTTTGGCTCTTTTTGGGCCGTTTTTTCAGCAGGAGCTTTGGTGCATGAGACAAGAACAATCAAGAATAACGCGGATAGTTTTAGCTTTTCAAACATGGATTTTTTTTTGAAAGGTACAAAAAAAATATATATGAATTAGTAATCATGACCTATAATTAGTATATTTGACCTAAAATCAATTTTTTATGAAAACTGTCAGAGAACCTGTTACATCTTTTGATGAAATGAAAGACCTATTAGAAAATTTAGAATATGCGGATACCTATGCTACAACCAATAGGGAAAATTCTTTAGAAGAAGTTGCAAATTTGATATTTTCCTCCGCACCACTGTGGATTAGATCCTTGCTTAAAGTACGGAATTTTATGGTTCGATTAGCTGGTTTGAAGGCAGTTGTTCCCGAAGGAGATGCACCAAAATTGAAGGAGGGTGGATATGTGGGGTTATTCAAGGTATTTTGCTTGAATACTGATGAGATTGTGTTAGGCTTGGATGATAAACACCTAAATTTTAGGGTACGGATTTGGGATAATACTGCAGAGAAGTACAATATTAAAGTAACTACCTTAGTGGCCTATAACAATTGGTTTGGTAGGGCGTATATGACATTGATAAAACCTTTTCATCACCTTGTGGTTCGACGCATGGTTGGACAGGCCTACGTTGTATCCTCCTAGCACTAATGGTCGTAAGTCGTAGTAGCTATTTGTAATCCGTATTTTTTTAATAGTTCTTTGTCGATAGTTGTGTTTTTGGGATCAATTTTGAGAATAACACTGTTTAAACTGTTTCGGTTTTGTTTTACCGAATTGATTTGGGTGTTTTTTAATGAAAAACTGTTATCGGAAGTTAGAGGAATGTCAAATCGTTTAGAAAAGGTTTGTAGGAAGTCTTTTGTTGCAGAAATTTCCAATATATCAATTCCTTGCACTCCATTAGGATGTTCATCTGCAAAGGGTTCTGGTAATCGCTCTGGTAAATACTCCGACATAACAAAGGGAAGTTCTAATTCTTTAAAAGCAAATAATTTCCAAGTTAGTTTTTGGCCAAGGTGGTTTTTCCTACGCATCGTTAAAATCTTGGACTTATTTGTTACGCTCTCATAAAATTCTTCAAAAGGATCTGCCAACAAAGCGTAGTCAATAAAAAGGTTGTTGGTCGTCGCGTATTTTCCAAAACGCTTGAACAAAGGGCCGAGTTTACTTAAAATACCTAGCTTAGCGAGCCATCGATACAAGTATGGAAATTTCGTTGGATCTGCAAGTTCTATAAAAGTCTCATCTGAAAAATAGATCATTGCATGATGACAATGCTTTTTTGAGTTTCCTGGGTAGGTGTTAAATCCCATAGTTTTAAAATCCATGATGGCTTGGTTTAAGTTGGGCACACGAATAAGCACGTGATCGAGTTTCATCATTTTTAGGTGTTTATTTGCTAAATGTAGCAAACCAATAATCTAATTACGAGCAAGTGTTTCGTATTAACATCAAATTGTAATTGTTTTTTGTACGTTACTTAAAGTTTTTGATGTTATGTTGTCTTGTAAATAACAAGTCATGATTATGCAGTGACTTTCCAGCATGAAATCTGATGAATAACCTATGTTTTAATGAGCTAATAGTTCTTTTTAGTTTTTCAAAATACCGTATTTTTGAATCTCATGCTCGGTCATCCAATGCATCGACATAGCCGGTGCCGCGTTGATGGTGAAATAATAAAATTCTTCGGCTTTTTTTTGTGTAAACCCAATGTATACGTAATAATTGATATATGGAAGGTGATTGCTATGACCTACGGCATAGTCCGTCGCCGTTGCATGTCCGTTTGCCCATGAGTGTACACCAATACGTGTTTGACTCCCTTTTGTTCTTTTGGCTCCAGCTAAGAAGAAATCTACACCTCCCGAAGCAATGGTTCCGTTTGATACCAGATGAATAGAGAGTTTTTTGTCATAGATGAGCTTAGCCAGTTGTAGGTTTATAATGTCGTCAGAAGAGCCATCACAATTTTTTAGATCAATGTGTTTAATTTTTGGAAAGGCCCTGACCAAAGCGTTGAAATTCTGTAAAGAGGAGCTGTTAATAGTCCCATCCATGATGACTGTGGTATTGTTTTGTTGTACTCTAAAAATTCCAAACTGACGCTGGGTGGCAGTAGGCTGAGTATCTATCTGAGAATCAGTGCAATAGAAAAACAACGGAATTAAGAGTAAAAGAAATAAAAAACTGTTTTGATATTTCATAAGTAAGCTTTTAAAATAAAAAAACTTCAGCAATTATCGTTACCGATAACAACTGAAGTATACATGTGTAATATAGTTAGGAGCTATTCTTCCAATTGCTTCTTCAGTGATGAAGAATAGCATAAGTCTTTATTTTAATAACTCATTTTTTTTAGGATTAGTATGGAATATGAAAAAAATGTCAAGCTCTGAATTCAGAAGGTTTTATTTGTTGACTTTCGGAAAAGACAATTGGAAAATAAAGAGTTTAGAGGTTTAATTAGCTCGAGAAAAGGTGAAAAATAGTATGCAAGAAGTATGAAGAGTAGGCAATGTAGTATTGTAGGGTATTTATTGAAGTCGTAATTAAAAAAAGGTATTCTCGGATGAATACGAGCTGTTTAATAAGAGAGGTATGATAAACGCAGCACGAATACTTAAAAGTCAGCCTACAAGCTGTGCAGACTGACTTCAAAGAACAATTTTTTTAACAATATGATGGTCCTGGATAATTACACCTTACATATCGCCCAGTATTGGGGCAATATACTTGTCCGTTTGGTTCACATTCATAAGGTTGTGAACTAGCAGTTCCTCCAGTAATTTTTTTTTGTTCTTCTTTGGTAATTGCAAATTTTTTAAGCATAATGTTTGATAATTTATTTTCAACAATATATTAAAAAACATTTAATTTTTTGATTATTAATGTTTAAAAGTTACTGGTATTGATGTGGTTACCCTTGTTTTGATCATGGTTGTACATTTTGAATTCATAAATTTGAATGATTTAAAACAGGATTATTGGAGGGAATTACGAGTGGCATCAATTGATGTCCTTCTGTTTTTTAGAATTGCATTAATTTTTGGTTGTAGGATCCAGATGCCCACGGGAAAAAACCAGAGTAAAAGAAACTCTCCAAGATAGTCAGAAAAGGTTACTTTACGATTTAACTCAATAGTTTTTATAGATTTTGCTAGGGTATAGAAAATGTAACATTGACAAAATACAGCGAGTAAATGTAAAGGGATCATTAGGAAAAAGATTCCTAATGTAGTAGCGATGTTTTCAGCTGTTATGGGATTTATTTGGATATGTCTTGTAAGAAATGAGAATAGAAGCATGTAGAGACAAACATAAATAATAAGGTAACTTAAAGCCATTTTGGATCGCTTGAATGAAGGCTTGAATTCGGGACTCAAGACTTCAGTTGCTAGATGTAGAGAATACCAATGCCAAGCAATTTGAATTAGAATAAAGGGTAACATCAATAAAGGTAAATAGGAAAAATATTCAAAAATAGAGTTAACGTTGGTAATCGTATGCTGGGTGATAGTTGGAATTAAAATGGCCATAGCTCCTAACATTAAGAGTGCTGGAGCGATAAATAGTAGTACAAATAGTTGCCAATGTTTAGCATTCAAAAGTAAAGATTTCATAAGCGTATTTTTAGTTTATAGTTCATTGTCAATTAATCTTATAGCGATTTTTAGTTCATGAGGAATGTGTTGTTTTTTTAACTCTTTCATTTTTGAAGAAAAACTAGGGGATGAATCACACCAGCTTTTAGTTTCACTGAGGCATAGTATATTGTCACCATTGATCAGTTCGTTCATTTGTTCCTCAGTCAGTTCAAGAATTTTCAACAAGTGGGCTTTGTAGTTTTCTGTGAAAGGAATTTCTAAGGAAAAGTACTCCTCTTGATTTTGAATTTTTAATTCAAAAAGGTGTATCCAGTCGACGCCAGGGGAGGAGCCCATTTGTTCCATGTGTTCTGTAGTCTTTGAAATCATCATAGGGCCAGCACCTACCCAACCACCGCGTTTGACAGGTGACAGATATATATCTGACTTTTGACACCAATGCATGGTATAGCAAAGGTTGTGTTCTTGAATAGTTTCTATCAATCCCACAAGTTCATAGGGACTACTATTTGTTTGGTATTGTGTAGCGAAATAGTCATTGACCCGTGCTAGTAGTTTGGTTTTTTCTGAAAGCGATAGATCACAGGAGAAACGTTTTGAATCCGGATTGTTTAGATATGATATAAGTGATGTTATTCGATTTTTCTCATATTCGTTTATGCTCTGTTGTTGGATATATGTTAATAGCGGGGTAGTATCGGTTT
Organism: Tenacibaculum sp. AWR4_210; assembly: GCF_056160945.1. Taxonomy (NCBI): domain Bacteria; kingdom Pseudomonadati; phylum Bacteroidota; class Flavobacteriia; order Flavobacteriales; family Flavobacteriaceae; genus Tenacibaculum; species Tenacibaculum sp. AWR4_210. The sequence goes on along the minus strand of NZ_JBSWYF010000003.1, from coordinate 176,031 downwards.
GTTTTGATAGTGAGTGTATTAGGTTCACCAATTGATCAGTCCACGAAAGCACTTTTGTATATGTTTCTTTTTGGGAGCTCCATTGCTTGTCCATATTAGTGTAGGGGGCAGTGTTATAATTGTTTGATATCCATTTGAGGATACGCTTACAACATTGCATTGAAAGTTGCGTATCATCGTGTTTTTTTAGATGTAGGGTGTCATTAATGAGTTCAACTCCAAGTGGCCATGATATTTTAGATTGGTTAAGTTGAACAAGGAGTGTATCAATAAAGCTTTCAATCTTGTCAACGGGAATATTTGGTTCTATTTCTGGAAGGTATTTATGTAGTTGGATAAGAACTTCTTTGAGCTTATCTTTTCTTTTGATGGTCAGTAGCTCTCTTTTTTTTGGAGGCTGTTCCTTTGGAGGTGGGTTTTTTTGACGATCAAAATAATCACCTAAGATTTCGGCAAAACCTTTTGCGCTTTTACTACCAAGACGACTACCTTTTTTAAAATAGTGAAGGGCATCATCATAATTCGATTGTAAAAATTCCAGATAACCACGATAAAAATTCCAATCACCATCATCTGTCCCTTTTTTTGCTATGGTGTTTAGGCTGCTTAATCCATTCTGATAGTCTTTGAGGTGGATATAAGATTTTGCTAGGACAAGGACAACTTGATAAGATTGTAAATTTTTCGGAAGATCAATAATTTGTTCAATGACGGTTGAGTAATTCTCGTCTTCATAGAGTTTTTTAAGCGATACATTCAAGCTCATATAAGATAAATATATGGTTTTGTAGAAGCTGCAATATAAAAAAATGTTTTACTTTCCCGTTGTATGAGTTATTGGTCAGTCAAAATCAAAGAGAGATGAGTCCCTATAGGTTGGTAATTATAGGAACTCATCCGAAGAAAGAAAAAGAAAGTGAATTAAGGATTACACATAGAATATCATAAACTTCACATACAGTCCGTTGAACTTATGTTGATCCAGTTATTGAGGAATGTAGTATTGAATTAACTGCAATTCTTTTTATTGGTTGCACCGTTATTGACGGGGTTAAGAAAAACATAATCATGATTTTCTGTAGGTTCCATGAGTTCGGATTATGGTTCTTGTTTTGTGTCAGTATTCTTAAAATGTACACTGTTTCATTGGAAACGAGGTAGTGGATTGAAAAATTGAATTTCGTAAAATGTACGATTCGAACTTCTTTGTAGTATACTTGAAATAAATATGGATTCTTTCTTAAGTATTTCAACAAAGTCGCTAATTCATCTAAAAATGCTCTTTCCTTGATTAGAGATTCAAAATAATAAAAGGCCAACACCAAATCTTTTTCTGCTACAGGGGAAATTTTAATTAGAAAGGCCATACTTTTCTAGAATTTCTTCAATTTCTCTGAACCCATCATCCTCTTTTGCTCTATGTACAAGAGGGGTTATCATATCGATGTATGATTTATCAATAGTAGTTTCTGTTGATGAATTTTTGGCTGTTAAGTTTGCTTTAGGGGTGTTTGATAGTTTTCTTTTAAATTTCATAATTGTAATTTTTTAAATTAATAGAATTGTATTTGTTGCTTCACTCAATTTTAACTAGGAAGGTAGTAATAGTCAAGTAATGTTATGAATGTGTTTTTTCAAGATATTTTTTATTCAACGTCAATTTCACTGGTTCTTTTACCGTTTCACCAATCGGTTTAGGGTGTTTTAGAAATCCCTTAGTCACTATGGTATGTGAAATTGTTATAGGTATTCAAGTGAAATTACTTGCTGTACCGTTATTTTGTTAAAGTCATTCTTATACTGTTTAGAATGCCTTTCATTAAAATTTATTCTCCATTTATTAATGGAGCTGACATGATGGAAGTTTGTAGCTTCCTCTAAAAGCTCTTCTATTTTTGAGTAATTCAAATTATACTTTTCAAAGATTCACTTCCAATTAGTGCCCTTTAAAATACTCTCCATATTTTGAATTAATTTTCTCTGAAAATGCCTTTTCCTAAATATGCTAACATTCAATAAATATCTACTTGAAGTTTGTCAAACCAACATGTACTTCTGCCTAGAATATGCCAATATCCAAAAGAAGTCTACTTAATGTTTGTCAACTAAATATGAACTTCTTCTAAAAATATGCACACAATCAGTATGTTGCTATTCAAAATTCACTTATTTAACACGTTCACCTCCTCAAATCGTCTTTCCTCAAATGTCGTTTCCTCAAAAGTTCCTTCTTCAAAATTGTCTCTCCTCAAATCGTCTTTCTTCAAAGTTTCCTCCTCAAATCGTCTCTCCTCAAATCGTCTTTCCTCGAAGTCCTCTCCTCAAATCGTCTCTTCCTCAAAATTGTCTTTCCTCAAAGTCCTTTCCTCAAATTGTCTCTTCTCAAATGTTGTCTCCTCAAAGTTCTCGTCTTAAATTGTCGCTCTTCACACTGTCATTCCTCAAAATTGCCTCTTCTCAAATTGCGTTTCCTCAATGTCCCCCTCCTCAATTGTCCCCCTCTTAAATAACACCTTCTCAAATAAATGGTCCTTCCTCAAATAAATCGTTCCTCCTCATAGTGACCTTCTTTAATAGCATATCTGTAGCGCATAATAAAGGTACTAAAGATGTTTACCGTTGCCATACATAATTATTTTAACGGTTGCATTCGATGAAAAGACGGGGAGTATTTGTAATACAAGTTATTTTCATTTTAATATAAATGTACCAATCACCTTTTTTGTTGGGGATCGGTGAAAATTTCAAGAACTACTTTGAAGGGGGATTTTTACCGATACTCTGATATATGTTATACCTCAAGGTAAGGACTTCATATCCCCAGAGAGAAAATTTCTGATGTGCTATGATCTCATCATGGAGAGCTTCCATAATCAATTCATCCTTGAAACTTGGAATGTATTTTGCCCAATAGTTACGTTGGGCATCTTGTAATGTAAAATAGAATCCAGGATCTCCGAACTTGTTGCCTTTTGCAGTAAGAATGAACTTACCTTGATCGGTAACTTTTGGACTTAACAAAACCGTAGCATTTCCATTGGGTAGAGGGAATACTGCCTGAATACTAGTCCGACCAGATTTAAGTCTGCAACTACTGTAAATACCAGCATATACAATGGTTTTCTTTGGGCCAAGAGTTCGAAACCAGAATACTCGTTCAAGGCTATTTGTTTCCTTGTTATGCAAATGTATGATTTCGTTGTTCAAGACATCTGTGCTTTTGGAGTAGGAATAGGGGATGTTGAGTTGTTGGACTCTATTGCTAAACAAGGTCTTCACTAAAAAATTAAAAGGAATAAACAAGGGAGACCAATGAACGCTCAAATCAAGTTCAAAAGAGGCGGTTTTCTCATAAAAATCACGAATGATTTTTGGGAGTTTTGTCAGTTGTTCCTCGTCTAATTGCAAATTGGAAAAGTCAGTAATTAGCCCTTGATGCTTGGAGGTAGGACTTATGTAAAGTCCCTCTTTGTCGCAGAGAGCCTGAATATAATCTCTTCCGGTTACTTTGGGTTTCCCCATGGGGGTTTTCAGCCAAGGGGTTTGCTCAGGTACAAACTTGGTTCCACTCCAAACAACCCATTGTTGAGTACACCAATCTAAGATATTTTGAAAGGGTTTCGCAAAAGTAAAAATCATGAATCGCTATAAGATTAAATAGAGAAAAAATGTTTTCCATTCCACGTTCCATGCTCTGATATTGGGACAAACCGCAATGTGGTAAACTCGTCATAAAAATTCTTACGGCGACGTTCTTTCATGGCATCGGCATGTCTTTTAGGGGCGTCAACAGCGTTCTTTCCATGCACCATATTCAACATATCATCGAGTGATTTCCAAACTGAAAAGGTCGCGATGGTTTTTGGTAATCTAATTGCTGCAATAGCTAGGGGAGCAGTCTGGTCGTCTCGAACAAGTTTTTCTGCGGGCCTTCCCCAATGCAAAAATCGCGGTAATTGAAATAGGCTCATTCGGGCTAGAGTAAGAGCAACAATAGGATCTTGAGAACTGTATGACTGTTGTTCGGTATCCAGATTTTGATAAGGATAGCAAGATCCCCATTGACGAACCAGCGCAAGCCTAACGTACCACCCTTCAGATAATAGTTTCCCAAAAGAGTGATTTTCCAAAAAATCATCGATTGCTTCGCTGTTTTCCCAAGCTATAAATACGACGAGTTGTTGAAGCAATATTCGTTGAAAGGAAAATAAAGGAGCTCCTAAGGTCATTCCTCTCATACATTCAATATTCAGCATTCCTCTGATATCAATTGGATTCGGAGGGGACCAAAGTGATTTAAAAGCAGTGAACTTTGACGTTTTTACCAAATGAACGGTATAGGTTTTCATAGTCTTAATTTTTGTGAAACTCACCTAGCTATCAACAAACTCTACAATTGATTGGATGACGCTTATGTGAATTTAGGATATAAACAATTTTTTATGGAAGGTATAAAATTTTCATACATATGACGGTTGGTTATTGGGGGGAGTTGTATTTAATGAACTAGCGATTATCGTTTTCCACGTAAAACCACGGAATATGAAGAAATCCTTGTTTCAACGTGAGTATTATACTATCGTTCACTGAAACCTGTTCGTAATACTTTTTTGAAATATCGATGCTTCGATCGAAACCTTCTGGCCCCCAATTACTAGTTTTGATATTATAACTCGTGGTCTTACCGCTGCTTTTCCATTTATCCATAACTTTTGCCTGGTAGGATTTTGGGCGGCTCGTATCGAATATGCAATTTAAAACACAAAGAAACGTATAGCTATAAGCCATAAAAAAGAGGCTGATAAAAAGCGAGCTAAACCCTCTTTTCCACGATGTAAATTGCAATTCTTTAGTTGCTCTTGCAACCAATAGGGTACAAAGTACACCCAGAGCAATTACAGGTAACCACATATTGGAAAAATCATATATAGAAACGCTAAACATCACTACTAATAATGGTCCAAAGATGGCCATGGTCATTCCTAGATTTATATTCGGTAAACTACTTTTTTCCTCATCCATAACTCTTATCAGTCCTCGATAATACAGCATAAGTCCTATACCGAAAAGGGGTAAGCAGGTGAAAATACATAGGCGAATAGAAACTGGAAGTGGTAAAAAAACGACTCCGAAAAAACTTAAAGTGCCAAGGATATTAAAGGCCCTACTAGCAAATTTTGCCTGTTTTAAGCGTTTCTTACGCTCGTTTTTAGTTGTTCCTAAACGGGAGTCTTTTAAAACATTTTTTAATTCTATTCGCTGTTGCTGATGTTCTAAATCTGGTACTTTTGTTGTGATCCAGTTTTCTATTTCGTGAATATTACCATAGAATAAGCTAATTTTAATCTTTTTAATCAGTCTTGTTTTGGGGTATACAACAAGGTAATTTTGATCTTTTTTATAGCCCGCAATTTCTTGACTGTGTAAGGTGCGATTTGCTAGAACACTTTTTATACTTAGGCTGGTTTCTGTGAGGATAATCCTCGAGTTTTTAGTATCGATAAGGGCGATGATCATTACGGTGAGTAGGCCTAAAGCAAGGGGGCTAGTTAGGTAAGCAATATTGATGTTCATGTCTTCATCGATAAATGGTATGACGAGGAGAGCAATGCTCAATGCACTCATCAATACACAAGCGATATAGGTGAATATTGCCAGCCCTTTCGGTATTTTATATTCTTTTTTCATGGGTAGGTAGTATTTAGCAAATTTACTTGATGAGCTTTTTATCAATGTCGGATAACCCGATCAGTACACTATTGCCTTGACTGTCTATTTTTAGTGCCCCATAGGCTGCTTTTTCATACTTTTTTGCCTCTCCTTCTTGGAAAAAAAAGGATTCAGCACCAATTGAAATTCTTTGTGAGGGATGGAGGTTGTAGCGTATGGCTATTTCTCCTGCATGCAAAGGTGTTTTTTCTTGCTGTAAACGCACGCGTTTCGCTACTTGGTTCTTATCTAGAGTAATGATGCAGTACCCTCTTTTATGCTCAGGAACAGAAGAATTCCATTCGTCATTTGCGATGGTATAATTCAACCGCATATAATCACCTTGCATCAATGATCTAGGGTCAACAGGAGCCAACTCAAACAACACGAGTTGTCCATCGGAAATGGTATGTTCTTTTAGAAACACATTACGATTGAAGATAACGAGTACAAGCAGCAAATTTAGGGAGATGATTAGCCATTTATATTTTTTCATTGCGTTTTATTTTTCTTGATAGTAGTGCGTAATACAGAAGTAGTAAGCTTCCAGATAAACAGAGTAATCCAGATTTGTAAAGTAAGCTCAGTTCTAAATCGTAATAGTAGTGTACTAAGGAATAGCAGAGGCAAAGTCCTCCGATAAGCAATCCTGATTTATAGTATATGCTGTAATTCAACAGTATGAGTAGTATTGCACCAGAAATATATGGGGCATAGATAGTAGGAAAAAGAAGGATACTAAAACCTACGAAAAACATCCATTGTTTCTTGCGATTGGTTATTTCATGTCGAAGGAGTATACGATGAGCGAAAATGAGGTTCAACACGATTAATACCAATGACGTACACCAGATAAAAGGAATAGTCATATTGAACTGACGGGCATGTGTTATGAGTACTAAGCTTAAGACTAGTGAACAGATAAGTCCAATTCGAATAACTGAATACAATCGTCGACTTAGGGAGTTCGATGTCAATATACGACCTTCATAATAGCAGAAGTAACTCAATAAACTCGCAATTATGGTGATGTATATAGGTATCAAACTATAGGCTTTATTAGTTAAGATAAGTCCGAGAACGCAGGCATTAAGTATCATAAAACTAAAAAACGTCAATGTCTTTGTTTGTTTAATAGCAAGCGGAATGCTAGAAATTCCAAGGATAATCAGTAGGATGGAATTTAAAGTGGCATCTTGTAATCCTAAACCTGAGCCAACCATAACAAGCCCTGCGCAGAAGAGCGAGATGCTAACTGTATCTAAAAAAAGTTTTTCTACTTGGTAACTTATGGCAATACTTGAAGTGATAAAGATTGCACCTAAGAAAAACAAGGTCGACGGACTGTCGTAAATATTTAATAAAAATAAAAAGCCTAAGAATGAGAAAACGGAAAAAATAGCTCCTGTTATTGACAAGATATTTACGGCTAAATCTGAAGGAGAAAAGCTGTTTTTTTGAACGGCTTTAGAAAGTGCTTCTTCATCAATTTTTAACTGCGGGTAGTAATTGCGAAGGTACTGCGTTATTTGGTTTAGGCGTTCCATGTTTGTTGCAATTTAAGTAGTTGACGCGTGGCAATACTCGCCACAATAAGGTTGTAAAAACTCAGAAACAAGAAGGTATTCCCAAATTCAAACGCACGAATTAAAAAGTTGGTGGAGATGATCATAAAGCTCAAGGTAATCAGCACCGGATAAAATGTACTTTTCTCCTGATAACCATAAAGCAAAGCCAAACTATACAAAACTGTTACGATACTGAGCAAAACAAAAAATAACAAATCATCTATAGCGGTGTGAATTCCATTAACGATGCCTAAGGTCATAACAAATACTGCACCGACACTAAGAATGCGGATCAACCAATTAGGTACGTGGTTTCCCTTTCTTTTTAAATAAAGAGCGCTACACACAAATAGTCCATTTCCCAAAATAAATACCGAACTAGTTTCTAAACTTGACCAGAGCGCTACTTGTTCACTGTAAAAATAGGCCGTTGTATTTATCAAGACTATAAAAAGCAACCACAGTGGAGCGTAATCAGATAGGAGTACCCAACAGGTTATGGCCAGTGTCCAGCCTAGAAAGAAATCATAGGCATTGGCTCCTGTCTGATAAATTTGGCCAAATACCGCAAACAGTACCCCTATAATAATTGCTGCGGCTGTTAAGAGCATGTTTTTTAGGTCGGTTTTTAGTTTAGCGTATTGTATTACTACTAATATACCAATCAGCAAACCTTCTATAAGTCCAATTTTGACAAACTTATGGATGTTTTCCCAGTTATAAGCAAAGAAAAACAACATACCCAATGTACAAAAACCAATTCCTAATGCTAGGGTAGTTGTTCGAAGAAATCGATACCAGGAGTCGGAACCCGGATACACTTCTTTCTGAAAAAGGGCTGTCAGTTCTTTGTTGCTGATAGCACTGTGTTCTGCCAGAAATTCAAGCACCTTCCTATTAATTTTATTCATAGCCTTTGAATGATTAGTTCACATACGAAGGTACAAAATTTTCAAAGTTACTTAACGATGCTGATTTTGTTTATTCTTATTAGTATTGAATTCACTCGTTTTCTCAATAGGGCAGTGGTTGACGAGTAGGTCGAACCCATTCACCTTTTCTTGCGGTGCGATGTACTGTGAAATCTCATTTTCTTTGGATGTAAGTTGTAGCAAATAAACAGCATTGGTTTCTGTGGGGTGTATGCGTAATGTGGTAGGGAGTGCAACTCCATTTTTTCCATATGCTATCAAATCTGCGTGAATAGTGTCTCCTTGAAATTTTGGTGGATCGGAATACAAATATATCTCATATGATAGCCTTTTGATGGCAATAAAAGCTGAGTCTTGAAGTATAAAACTTTCGGTATTTCCATCACAAGGATCGTAAACAACATACTCGCCCTGATATCGTTCTAGACAAATCCATTTTTTGAAAGTATTGTGGCGTGCTGTAGTTACTATGGTCGATTTTAAGTGTAGATCTCGATGGAGTGATGCAATTTGTTCTTGTAATTGCAAAGGCCTCGTTGATAGAAGTTTTTGGTAATTATCAGAAGTTTTACTGGTGTCAAGGTAACGCAGTGCCTTGGTTAAATCGAGTTTTTTAGGATCATTGGTTACAATTACCTGTTCTTTTGAACGATCTTTAGGTTTGGAAGCGTTTTTATGATCCTGATAAGTACAACCACTCAATAGCAATGTAATAGTTGCTAGTACTATGCTTGTTAGTGTTTTTGAAAAGTTATGTAGCGTTTTCATGAGCATTTTGAAGTTAGGATGGAGTATGGTCTAAGAATCCTTCCGGCTGGTTAATTCCTTTTGGAAGAATGTTTTTAGCAACTGCTTCCTCTTTGGAAATACTGTCTAGTGTTTGAAGGTTAGGAAGTTGTAGTATATGGACTTCTTCGGAACTTCTATTCTGAAATTTAAAATAAGAAAGGAGCTCGTCTTTACGAGCTACTTCGGCCCCTTGAATCTCGAAGGTTTTCACAACGCCATTTTGGTAACTACAAACATAAATCGAATGTTTTTCTTGATAAGCGAATAGTAGGTGGTCTTTATACCATTCCAGAAGAATGCAAATACAGCCAAATATTGGATTGTAGGTAATTGGTTCCCATTCGAAATATTGGTTCTCTTCGCAGACAACTAGGAGAAACTGATCTCGGTCGCTCCATTGATACCAAGCAATACCATTGTCTTTTACCGCAGTGTCTGATTCGTATATATGATAGTTATCTTTTCCATCAGTCCATCGAAGGTTTTGTATACTCGATTCTTCACTCGCAAGAAATTCAATTGCTGGCGATTCCGCTTGTCGAGTGAGAATTTTACGTATCCGTGTTAAGGGAGTTTCTGAAATCATAGCATGTATCTGTTGATGATGTTCAAATATACACAATAAGCATTTTCGGTGAAAGTAGTTATTTCTAATTCACCGAAAACTGTATGGATTATTTTTTTAGGAATGTCAGACCTTTGAAGTTTTGTCCAGATAGCTTAAACGCTCTAACTGCTCCTAATTCATCTCTATGAAAATTGAACTCACCAATAGGCTGAGCGAACATGCAGTTTTCCGATTTACCTTGTAGTAAAACTTTTGCCCCTGATTCTCTAATGACGTAGACCTTTCCGTCTTCAATGATGATTTTTAAATAGATGTTAAAGGCGTCGTTAAAATAGGTTCCTCCGACGTTCACTGTTATTTTTGAGAGATTCGGCGTTTCAATTTTGGGGCATTCATAAGTAAAGTCTGCAATCCTAAAGTCAAATTTACCATCGTACAAATGAATTTTTGAATAGGGAATAAAGGGAAAAGTATAGGTAGTTCCCGTAAGATGGGGCAATGGAGCTGATTCTTCTGAGCCAAAAGACCTAAAATGAAGGACTCCATTTTTTTCGAGTAATTCAAAGTAATTTCCCGGTTGAAATTCGTAAACACCAGCAAATTTTTTCAAGGTAGCCTTTGTAGGTTTCGATTTTTTTGGAGCGTTAGTAAAATATGGTTTGAGCAATAGGTCTATGGCCCCGTAAATCATATCAAACCCCAAAAAGTTGTTCGTGTTTGTCATGATGACCATTGATAGTTTTTGTTTTGGAGCGTGAAGTATGTATGAGGTGTACCCAGCATTTCCTCCACCGTGAAATACGATATCGATACCTTTATAAGTTTCGAACTGTAAACCAAGTCCATATCCAATCTGACGTCGGTTTTTTAGCACGGTTGGAACTTGCATTTTTTGAAATATGCTCTGAGTGGCATCGGGACTTTTTTGGAAGTATTGAGCCCATTTGCTAAAATCTTCTATCGTGGTGTTGATCCCTGCCGAACCTACTGCAGTTAGGGTCGCTGGCAATACTTCATAACCACCATTGGTACTACGATACGAATAGGCTTTGTTCGGAATGATTGTCGTCATATCGGTTATTGCGGCACTGTTATTCATTTGTAAAGGAGCAAAAATTCGCTCTTTGAGAATCTTCGGAAAAGGTTTCTTTTCTATGCGTTCAATAATTTCAGCAAGGAGAATAAATCCTGTATTCCCGTACTGATATTGAGTTCCTGCTTCGAAATTCACCGTTCTGATTTTCAGTAAAAAGGCTACAATTTCACGATGATTCATGGCTTTGTTTGGAAAAATACCTTTGAGTCCTGCTAATTCGTGGATGTTGGGAAGTCCGTGCGTATGATTGGCCAAATTTTCTAAACATATATTGTCGGGGAGCATTTTCAGTTCAGGTAGGTACTTTTTTATATTGTCTTTCATAGATAACTTTCCTTCTTTTTCCAAGCTCAAGGCAAGGAAACTTGTAAACTGTTTGGAAACCGAGGCTATTGGAAAGACGGTCTTTTTTGTTACGGGGATGCCGTGTTCCAAGTTTGCCAATCCAATACTGTTTTGGTACTGGGTTTTACCATCTTTGATAATAGCAAATGAGGCTCCTGTTTTATTGGCTTTAAAGAGGCTGTTAAATAAAGAATCAATTTGACCGTATTCTGGAAACTTGGTCGTGTTCTTTTGTGAGTACACCTTGCTATTCGAATAGCAAATAAGTAAAAATGTGATAACTATAGTAACTGATTTCATGGTTGTTTTATTTGTTCGAGACAAAAGTGAAACAACTTTGAGAAATAGGGGTTTGAATACAGGAAGTCGAACTGTTTTTTTAGTGATAAAAGCGTTCGACTTTTAGTTGTACTAGTGTTAAGTGGTTGATTTTCGGTAGCTTGTTGGGGTTTGGTTGGTTTCTTTTTTAAAGGCCGTATAAAAAGAAGATTTTGAGTTAAATCCGACATCATAGAGGATTTCTAACACTGTTAAATCCCGATCAGAGGTTAAAAGTTCCTTCGCGTCGTTAATTCGAAATTCATTGATATAGTCGAAAAAGTGTTTGCCCGTTTCTTGATTAATAATTCCTGAAAGTTCACGTACGGGTATGTCCATTGCATCGGACAATTGTTGAATAGTTAGGGATGCATTTAAATAGGGTTTCTCCGTTTTTAGGTAGGTATTTAACGTTTGAATGCGTTCGTCTGTAGGAGTGCTATGATTATCTTCCATGGGAGTGAGCGCTGCATTGATGCCTTGAAATAGTTTGGGAGCAAAAAGCGCTTTACTAAAGAGCCATGAAATAAACAGAACGATAAAGATAAGAGTCACAATACGCCATGAATCGACGGTCGTGGCACTTTCTGAAGTGAATCGATAATAGCTTTTTACGAAGGTAATCACGGAAATGATTACATCTACAATAAGAAATTGCTTAAGCCAATGGTAGTTGTTGAGTGCTGCAGCGTTGGCATAGTGCTGTTTTACAATAAGACCATAACGTCGCACCTGATAAATTTCAACGAACAAAAAGGAAAAACCGACTAGATAGCCGAAAAAGGTAATAAATATTGCCGCGGGTTGTGAGGTATATTGTTGGAAAAATTCGTTTTGTACACTTGGAGACTGATTAAAGAAGGCGGGTATTAAAACGATAAAATTAATTAGTAAAGGGATAAAAAATAAAAGGTGTTTCTTTTTTAAGCTAAAGTCATCGTACAGTACCGATAAAATGTACAAATACAGCATAGGTGACTTTAGACCTGCAAGTCCTTCCATACGGATCATCTCAAGAGCGAGGGGGAGCTGGATGAATTTGTGGTAAAAGAAAGCTGAAATGTCTAGAGCAATTATCAGGAGATAACAGGCAAACAATTGATTGCTGAGTTTTTTCTTTGAGGGGATACTTAGCAGATATCCTGAAAAGGATACAAATAAGAAGACGGAAAAAATACTCAAAAGTTCAATAAATGTAAAGCTCATAGTACAGGTAATTCTAAGGTATAGTTAAGCCCTTTTGCTGGTGGTAAATATACTCTTTAAATACAAAGAAGAAAACGTTACCTCGCCTTGGTTAGGAAATTGAAAACTTAGCGAGAGATATTTTGCAGTCATTCAATGCATTCATGAAAAAAAGTGAAAAATAAAAGGGGGGATTGTTGGTGAATTAGAAGCTGAATTTTACCAAGGCGATTATTTGACGAGGTCTTAATTGAAAGTTGCTTTCTGAATAAAAATACGTATCGTTCTGGGCGGTGGTAAACGCTTCTGAGTTCAAAATATTATTGCATTGAATTTCAAGGTCAATACCACTTTTTGAGAATGTATAGCGATAATGAGCATTGAGGAAATACGTGGCATTATTTTTCGCTGAATAATTGTTGTGGTAGTACGACGATTTTAAACCGATATATTGATTTTTTAAGGGGTAAAAATCGATATTCACGGCGTGTTTCTGTGTAACAATTGTAGCTAAAGCAGGTTGATTTCCGATAAATGCTTTTAAAAAATTAAAGCTGTTGTGGTAGTTGAGGTGCAACCAATCGTTAAGTTCACTGTTAATGTTGGTTTCAAATTTGATATTTTGATTACGAACAGTAATCATACTACTATTAAGTAATTGTTTGTTACTGAAAAATCCCCCATCTACAGTGAGAGAAGCCAATGTTTTTAAACGACTTACGTATTTACTTGCATGAATGCTCAAAGAATGGCTATTCGCTGTGTTTTGCTGTTGTTTATAGTTGAGTGCAATGCTACCATTATTATTAATTTGATTTCCCAATAGTAGGTTTTGTAAAGTGTGCGTATAGGTATATACTCCATTGATAAAAAGGGAATTCAGTGGATTTCTATAGGCGATTCCTAAGGAGGAATTTTGATGTAATCGCTGCAACAAGGGGGTATCGTAGCGTTGTATGTTTCTATAATTGCGTAATAGGTAGCCGTAGTGCAGCTGATCTAGCGCACCAAAACTGTTTTTTATGTCAGCAACTAAGGTCGTTTTCCAGTACTTATTTAAGGTTCTTTTTACTGAAATTCGCGGTTGAAAAGTGAACCTGTTAAGCTGCTCCTGTTTAAATAAATGTGGATCTTCTCGTTCTATTTTGTACAATCGGAAAGGCGTTTCTAGTTGGATCTTCCAGCGGTCTTGCTGATATTTACTAGCAATATTCGCAAACAATTGAAGTTCCTGATGTTGGAGTTCATTTATAAAATTACCCGTTAGTTGTTTGGTTTTCCCTTGTTCACTTAAAAATATAGCACTTTGAAGTTTTTGTTGTTGCAGTGTAACTCCCACTTCCGGAGTAAAACTGAAGTTATTGATTTTTTTGGTCATTCCAACAGTATTACGAGTATAGAACCTTCGATAATTCACAGTCTGTCGAAGTTTATCATACGTATTCCCGCTGTTGAGTACATCTTCAAATTGAACCTGATCAAATACGAGCTCTTGTGGAGAAGAGGAATAGTGAATAATAGATTTAATGTTCAGGAGTTGTTTACCTATGGGTTGTATCCATTTTAGCCTATTGCTTATGGCTAGTTCTGGTATTTTAGCCTGTTGTTGTGAAGGGGTGCCATTAAAAACAAGGCTCCCTTGTTGAGTATCCCAGTACTTTTTAAAGGCACTTACGTTTTTAAAATAAGAGTTTTTAGAATTGTTGGTATAAATTACCTTCCCTTTGAAGGTTTCAAAGTTTAAAGAGTTATAGGTTTTTTCTGTGGTGCGTATTGCGTTTGCATTCGTAAGGTAGGTAGTGTTACTAGTACCCTGATAAACTTGCTGATCCTTACTATAAGATAAGTTTATTTTTAAATCTGAATCTTTCTTTAACCGTTGTAAATAGTTAGTACTAACTAGGTGAGCTTTGTTGTTTAACCATTTTGTTTTCTCAAAATTTGGTGGACTGAGTTGATGGATGTTTACCCACTGTTTTTTAGCATCATCGAACTCTTCCAACAAAGCATCGATAGTCAGTGTTTTGATCTGAGTAGCAATATCATTTCCCGTGTTGTTAGTTTGGTAAGAGGAAATCATTTGCTTATTTTTCGAAAATAACATTGGAGTTGCGTTGAATTCCCATAAGGTCGGATGTATCCCAACTCCTGTTTTTGCCGTTCCTGTTAGGGCAATGGCGCGTTTCAATTTGATATTTAGAGAGGTGTTGTTTGAAAAGGAAACACTGTCTAAAAGACGTATTGGTTGATGATTTTCTAAAATCTGAACTTTAGAAACAGCATTGGCAGGCAAATTAGCATTGGCTAAATGGTATTTCCCCTCCAATAAATCCATCCCTTCAATATAATATTTTTCAATAGGAGTACCTTGGTATAAGATTTTTCCGTCACTGAGTACGGAGATGCCTGGAAGTTTTTTAAGCACATCAGCAATAACCCGATCTTGTTTGTTTTTGAATAATGAAACAGCGTAGTTTAGGGTATCTCCTTGCTGACGAATAGGCTTGTTTTTAACGATAACCTCCTTGAGCTTCTCAGAAGATTCCTTGAGGATGAAATGAACAGATTGAGAGGTGTTTGCCAGCGTTTTGGATTGCTTTTGAAACCCAATATACGAGGTGTTAAGCTGTATTTCGGTGTGTTTACTATCGAGTTGTAGCTCAAATAATCCTTGACTATCGCTAATAGCATAGGCCAGTATAACGCTGTTGTTTACTTGGGTAACCGTAACACTACAGCCTTGTAAAGGACCATTGTTTTCGTCTACAACAGTCCCTTTGATTCGTGTTTGAGCATAGCTTAAACTACTGAAGAGAAGTATGAATATTAGCGTCCTAAGTACCATGCACCACCCAATTCTATTGGATTATTTCTCCTATTGTATTTTTCTCTGATTTTATTTCGATGTTCCTCGTCTAAAGTAAAGCCAGATTGAGATAGTTTACTGACGATATTTTTTTTGTATTCTTCGTGCTTTTGTAGAAATGTCTTTTTATCTGTGGTGTACACGTTTTTAGTAGGAATCAAATTGGGGTAGTTGTAATTAAAACGAATCTGATGTAATAATTCGAACGTATAATGGTTTTTGGAGTCTGCTATTTTTACTATCAAACCGGGTAAACCACTAAATTTATACGGGCCATCAGAAACTGGAATTTCATTTGTAAACCACGCAGTATAATGGCGACCTGAAAAGGTAGTCGTCGCTTTTTGACATAAAAAACCGTTTACTTTTTTCGTTGCTGTATGGATTTTCCATTGGATATTTTTCTTTGACTCTTCGTATAGGTAGGTATCCATAAACAATCGGTAATATGTCGTTATGGTATTGTCAGAGTTATCTTTGATGATCTTATACGGAAAACGTGTTTTAGGCATTTTTACATCGATAGAAGCCCTCTTGTTTTTGATTTCGGTAAAGAGCGAATCACTAATAAATTCATTTTTACTCAAAAAGGCCGATCCTTTTCGGTTTCGCAACAATACCATTTCAACAGAATTCTTACTGTTGGGGTCTTCTTTTGTTGGTTGATACGTAAGTAAATACGTGAATTTGTGTTGGAAGTTTTCCGACTGAGCACTGCTATTCAGTGCAAACAATAGGCTTAGTATAAAAGTGAGCTTTTTCAACATGAATGATAATAGCGTTAAATATAGTAAAACAACCTGTTCACTGTTGAACAGGTTGCGATTTAATTAGTTTTCGACTATTTCTTTATTTTAATTTTGATCTACAAGTATCAAAAGTTTCTTTCCTTAGTAATTTCCAAGAACACTGCTTGATAATTTTCTCTTTGATAACAAAAGAAACAACAAACTTTATTTGGAAACTATTAAATAAAAAGCTCCAAAGGTTATCGATGCGATTTCGAAATATTTTGAGTCTATGTGTAATTAATTCGAGAGATTAATGACAATAATAGTTTCGATGGTACGATGTGTTTTTACTAATATGTATTGTGAAACTTTTCAATTTTAGCAATGATATTTACAAGAAGGCTAGCAATTCCTTTTTTGTTTTTTAATCGAGGCAAATATATGGGTAATTTTGAAAAATGAAAATAGTTGTTAGAAAATTGTGAGAATATCGTAAGTGAAATGTTAAAAACATGATCAACATAGTGTCGTTGTAACGAAAGGCTGTGAACGCCTTCTTTAGGAATAAGAGTTGTTAAACTGTAGAGAACAATTCATCTAAGTGAAGCGCTGTGCGGTATCGTGTTCAATAGGGTACATAGATAAGCCAAAAAGTATGTTCAAGAGGAATCGAAGTATTTCTAAAGTAATTAGGCCGTCATTGCTAGAGTAACCCTTGTTGATGTATACTAAAAAGTAAGACCGGTAGCAGTACCGGTCTTCGTGTAATTGTTACTTTTTGATGAGTTTTTGAGAGCAACTTTTTCCTGTTTGCCTGTCCGTGAGTGTAATCAGATAGACTCCTGAAGGAAACTCATGGATGTCAAACTGTTGATTAGAGGTTTGTTGTTGTTTTAATAGTTGCCCTTGTAAATTGTAGATTTTGATAGTAAGTTCATTCTGGAACTTCCATTGTATGTATGCTGATGCCGGGTTGGGGTATAAAACGCATTTATTCGAAGCTACTTGGTGTTGCGCAATAGTGAGTGTATTGATGTTGGTAGCCTTTCCTCCGGTAATCATTGAGTGACTTTGTGCATTGGAAGGAGTGATTGCGCCTCCAAAAGAACTTCCAAATGCGGTTTTAAGTTGCGCATTGGACTTGTTCAAAAACATAGTAGGTGTCACCCGTTCAGGAAATAGACTTTCTTGTGGGTAAAGGTATGGGCTTAGTAACGTTGCGCTAGGGACAGGTATAAAGTCAGCAGCCTGTTCGTCAAAATAGAGCTTAGAATTATGAAATGGCCCAAAGTTTAACTGAATATCGTCAGGCAATAGAAAATAGGCAGTCATTTTTACACCTGATCCGTCAGGATGCAATAGGGCAAAGGCATCTCCAGCATTATTTAAAAGGTGAAATTGAGCGTCGAGCACTATGTTTTTCTGAGGCTTGTTGAAGGTAATATTACCTTCAATTCTAATTTTCCTCCAAGCAGTGGTAAGGTCTCTCGGGACGGGGTTTACCAGTGTGGCCGGGTTACCAGTAGTTTCCGTATTGTCAACAATACGATCTGTCCAGCCTTTAGCCCAGTTTACTTCGCGTATGTAGATGTCCGTCCCAGTATTGTCAAAAAGTCCATCTTTAACGAGTACTTGTGCATTTATGGGAAGTGTGAGTCCCTGTGATTGCCCATTCCATCCAGCGATGACATTGTTTTCGAGTTTCCAGTTCCTCGTATTGTGATAGTGGTCTAAGTCAATACCGATGGAATGTGGCTCATTCTCCAAGCGCCCTGGGTAGGGATTCGGAATCGGACGCCAAGGAGCGAGTTCTGTCGAAGCACCGTATCCGTATACTTTATTGTTTTTAAGGGTGATTTGGGCACAGTTCTCAAATTGCATACCCGTTCTGCGAATAGACCATAGTGTGGTGTTTTCAATTACTAAATTCATAGTATTTCGGTACAGTGTAGGCGTCATATTGAATTCAGTACTGTTGGGTTCATTATTTTCATGAAACTCTGTCATGATATAGTCCCCTCTAAATCCTTGAGCAGCGCAGTATCCAATATTGTTTTTAAAGGGTCTCGGAAGTATATACCACACGTCATAAATCCAGTTAGGATAGCGTTGACGATGGTTTTTTAGTTCGTTGTTTAGGGTTGGGAATTCACTTGGAGGTACGTATAAGTCTATTTTGTTTTGCATTTGTGGTCGCCCACGCAAACTTTCAAAGAGTCCTTCTGTCCAATAAATATAGGCATGTCCGCTACATCCAGCAACGACATTTCCTTCAAGGGTAACTCCCGTGCTGTGCAGCCAAAAGCCATCGCCTTGATGGGCAAAATCAGAAATACCTTCTCTACCATCGGTCAGGCCTTCGGTTCTACCACCGTGAATTCCTAGCGCACCACCCATCGGGCGTCCTTCGTTTAAGGGTTCGTTAGCATTATAGGTACGAATGGCAATATTTCTTTTAAAAGATCCGAGTTCATCACCGGCCTCCGTACAATAGGCAGATCCAACTACGTCATAGGTAACATTTTCAACGAAGTCTACATAGGAAGAATGGTTGACAAAGCCCCAGCCAGGATCGCCGTTAACGACACAGCCTTCCACTGTAGCTTTGTTGTTATTAGCATCTAATGATCGATGAAAATGGATGGAGTAGCGACCACGAGGATTCGTACCCAATCCGGCAGGGTAGGGAACGGTGGTGCTAAAACGTGGATCGGGTTGTCCCGCAGGTCCTTCTAAAGGCACCGACCAGTCGTCAAGAGGAATCATTTTATTGGTTCTCCCCAAATTTTTAGTGGCAATATATCGCAATTGAACATCAGGGTTGTGCATAAACATCAAATGACCTCTTGGTTTACCATAGCCATTGGTGGCTGGTAAAGCATCGACACTGGCGTTTTCAGAGGAGATAATAACATTTCTGGTATTGTTAGCAACGTGGACAGTCACTTTATTCATAAGCTCAGTGGGTGGTAGGTGGTCTTTCAATAAAGCTGTGCTAAGGCGAACTGAATTGTTTGAAATAGCCTGAATGCTTACCAGTTCGTCACTTTGATAATCATTAATATTTGTACCGGCAACAGCGAGCTGATCTCCAGCTTTCCATCCAGTAGGTGTGCTTCCCAATTGGAGTACGGTGCTTCCAGCAGTTGGAGCTACGGCTAGTGTTGACCAGCTTGTTTTTCGAGCACCTTGCATGCGTACAGGCCCCATAAGTACAGCTCCTGGTACAAAACGTTTGGGATCCTGAGATTTGGTGGTTCCGCCGCGCCAGGCAAAAATTAATGACGCTTTCACATTGTTTTGTATGGGGTTGGTTAGCGTTCCGATCTCAAGTTGTCCTCCCATATGACTCACCAGAAATTCTGTTTTGAGTTCCGTATTGACATTCGTTGAAAATTGAAGTTTTGCCTGGGCAGCAATTCGTACAGATTTAAAGGCTTCTGGAATTTTACCGTCTACAGTAACGGTAATATTTGGAGGAATTAAAATCCTAGCATCATTAGGAGGTAGGGTACCACCCCAGGTGTTGGGGTTGCTCCAATTCCCTGAATTGACTGCTGTATTTGTTGGTGTACCGGCTACTTGTATGGGGGTTTGCGCAATGCTGTATTGGCTAAGGAATAGAAAGTAACACAAATAAAGATAGTGTTTAAAGGATAATTTCATAAGGTTCGGGGTTTGAATTTCGATAGCACAAAGTTATTTTTTTAGTGAATTAATACTCGACTTGAACTTCCTGTTTTAGGTATACTTTTAGTATACAGAGTTGGTTTTAGGGTTGTTTTATAGGGTGTTAGATCGGTGTTGTGAAAACTGTGGGTCTATTTTAAAAAATACTGAAGTTACTGAGGGATATTCACGAAATTTAGTGAATCATGGAGTTCGTTTTTGAAAATTACTGATCGTAGTACTTGTCGCGAGCTTCGTCTAAGTTCACTGAAAAAGGTGAAATTCTTTAAGTATCTTTGAATAACTTAAAATTAGCTACTCAATGAGGTCATTAAAAGTTATTATTTATTTCTCAGCATTGTTTTTTGTTACCGGAATGCTGGGACAAGAAACGGATACAATTTTAGTTCGATTAAAAAAAAATATAGCTGTAGCCAAGAATGATTCGCTAAAGATAATCCACTATTTAAGGTTGAATAAATATTATCACGCTCGTGATCTTTATAAAGCGGAGAACTTGCTAAGTGAGATACTGATAATGCTGGATACAGTTGACTATGATGCCAGGCGACATCGAGCACAAATTTACAGTCGACGAGGAATCATAGCTCGTGTACGAGGTGATTATCCAAAAGCGCTACGCAATTACAATAAGGCAAACGCTTTATACGAAGAAATTAATGATACAGAAAAATTAATCAATTTGTATACGAACATTGGAAACTTATACAACTATCAGTACGATTATAAAACAGGAGCTAAATATCTGAAAAAGTCCATCCAGATAAATACCAAGCCCATAAAAGAGAGTTTGGGAATTAGTTATCGTTTATTGGCGGGAAATTTCGAATCTCGTGAAATGAAAGATTCTGCTTTGTACTATTTAGAAAAGGCACGTGCTATTTTTAAGGAAATAAATGTGAAAATTGAGTATTACGCTTCAAATATTCAGTTTGTGAGATATTGTTTGTTGGAGTTGGATGAAACTGCTTCTCACGATCACCTGTTAGCTATGGCTAAAGAAACGACTGCGTATTTTAAGAAGAAACAGCACAAGCATTATTTGAGTGAGAGTTACTACGATTTGGTAAAGATCAACTTTAATACTAAAAATTATGCCTTGGCGGAAAAGTATGCCGATACCACGATCCGCTTAGCAAATCAAATACAGAAGAAACATTTGGAGTCAATGACCTATAAACTACGTAGTCAAATTTATGAGAAACAAGGTAAGTTGAGTAAAGCCTTGGTAGATTACAAGGCTTATGAGAAAATGCAAAAGGAGATTTATACAGATAAAAAATCGAAAGAAATTCGAGAAATAGAAATGGCTGGAGAGTTCGAGAAAAAGAAGATGAAGGATAGTATTTTGTATGTAAAACAGAAAGAGATTCTAGTCTTGGAAAAAGAGAAAACCCAAGCCCAAAACGAGCTGTTAGTGCTTTTGAGTGTATTGGGAATCTTACTTGCCTTTTTCGTTATTAGACGTCTCTGGAGGAAATGGCGCAGAGAACAAGCGATGGGGCAACAAATTGAAAAAGAACTGAAACAAAGTCATAAAGAGATTTCGGTGTTGAACTCCGATAAAGAGAAATTATCAGGTGAAGTAAATCAATTGTTGACTGAGACCTTAATTCATTTGCGTACGAAAGAAAAGTTGGCAGAGGATTTGGCAAAACTGTCTAATGAAAAAGAGGGAGTCACTCTCAAAGGAATTATTGCCGATCTAAAGGCTGATAAATTAGAGGACGCTAAAATTGTGGTTCTAAAAAAGAATATAGAAACCTTGAATTACGAATTTCTGCAGACCCTTAAGTTAAAACATCCAGGCTTGACAAAAACAGATATCGAAATTTGTTCTTTTATAAAAATTGGATTTTCAAGAACCGAAATTGCCAATTTAAGAAAGACGAGTATCGATGCTATCAAATCTACTCGTTACCGCTTAAAAAAGAAGTTAAAATTAACGTCAGAAGATTCTTTGGATGTCTATATTCAATCACTTTAAGAGTTTTTTTAGGTAGCATATTAATCATGCTACTAGTATGAGGGGTGCAAAAAAAACATATATAACTAGTTGTTTTTTAGTTATTTATGTTTTTTGCACCCCTTTTTGCACCCCTTGATTTCTTTTTTTTCTTGGCATTATGAAATAGTATTGCACCGTGTTTGAATCAAAAAATAGAGCAAGAACATGAAGAGCAAATACTACCTACTACTTTGTTGTTTTTTCATTAGTACATCGGAGATCTTGGCCCAATACACGTCTATTCCTGATGCAAAATTTGAGGAACGTCTCAATTCTTTGGGATACGATGATATTGCTGGAGATGGTCAAGTACCAACGGCTGCAATTGCTGGAGTTACTAGTCTAAACTTGAATGATATTGGAATTGTCGATTTAACCGGTATCGAGAGCTTTGTAGCTCTTAAAACGTTGAATTGTCGAGGAAATGAACTGACCGCGGTTGATCTAAGTAAAAATGTATTATTGGAAACCTTGGCGGTAAATAACAACAAGTTGACGAATATTGACCTTTCGAACAATACGAAAATTAAAAACTTGAATCTTGGTGCAAATCAGTTCACCGGCATTGATGTAAGTTTGTTGACTTCCTTGCAAAAACTGTATTTACAGGTGAATAGTGGCTTAACGAGTATTGATATTAGCAACAATCCAGCGCTAAAAGAACTAAGTACCTACAGTACCAATATTGAAAACTTAGATCTCAGTAGTCATGTAAATTTGAAAGTCTTACAAGCGTACAATTCACCGCTTGCATCTATTGATCTAACCAATAATAGTAATTTGCAGAGTCTACGAGTGAATGACACTAAAATCGAAAGCTTAGATCTTAGTAAGAATACGGTATTAAAAGCGCTATATGCCCAAAATGCCCAGCTGAAGTATTTGAAGATTCAAAATGGAAATAATCTTAATATCACCACCTTTAGGGTAGAAGATAACCCGAATTTATCCTGTGCTATCGTTGATGATAAATCCTACAGCGCTTCACAATGGACCTCGATTCCGGCGGGATTAGTTTTTAGTGAAACCTATTGTTCATACACAGCTATTCCTGATGCCAAATTTGAAAGTGCTCTCGAGTCACTTGGCTACGATGATATTTCAGGAGATGGACAGGTGCCAACTGTTTTGATTGCAGATGTGAGTGATTTGTCTTTGGTGAGTTTAGGGATTGAGGACCTAACGGGTATTCGCGATTTTGTATCACTTAAGTCCCTGAATTGCGCTAACAATGCATTCAAAACACTTGACCTTTCTAAGAATGTTTTATTGGAGAGTTTAGTTACTAAAT
Organism: Tenacibaculum sp. AWR4_210; assembly: GCF_056160945.1. Taxonomy (NCBI): domain Bacteria; kingdom Pseudomonadati; phylum Bacteroidota; class Flavobacteriia; order Flavobacteriales; family Flavobacteriaceae; genus Tenacibaculum; species Tenacibaculum sp. AWR4_210. The sequence goes on along the minus strand of NZ_JBSWYF010000003.1, from coordinate 152,935 downwards.
TCACACCTCTTGAAACCTTAAACCTTTCGGCTTGCATTAAATTGACGACACTGGTATGTTCATTTAATCAACTGTCAACTTTATCGGTAGCTAGCAATACAGAATTGACGTATTTGGAATGCAACAATAACAACCTAACAAGTTTAGACCTTTCAGAAAATACGTCCTTGTTGGACCTTCGATGCGGAGCCAATGCATTAAATCAACTAAATGTAGCCGACAATAGAGCCTTGACTTCAATTTCTTGTGGGAGTAATATGATAACCAATCTCGATCTCTCTGCGCAATCGCAACTGAATACTGTACTCGTAGCGAACAATAGTTTGGTTTCTCTCGATTTGAGAAATGGGAATAATGAGAATATTACCAATTTTGTCGCTTCTGGAAATACGGACTTGACCTGTATTAAGGTTGATGATGCCGATTACAGTAGTACACATTGGTTAGGAGTGGATAGTACGGCTAGTTTTAGTGCTAGTTATTGCAGGTATACCGCAATTCCCGATAGTAAATTTGAGGCCCAATTGGCCAAATTAGGATACGATGATATTGAGGAGGATGGTCAAGTACCAACAACTTTAATCGATAGTATAGAAAGCTTGAGTATCAATGGCAAGTCAATTACTGATTTTACAGGAATTCAAGATTTTGTGAGTCTTGTTTCTTTGGATGTTGGTAATAACAAAGCGGGGGAAATTGCGCTTACTACCTTGACCAAATTAGAGTTTTTAAGAGTAGATGCCATGACTTTGACAACAATTGATTTAAGTAATAATTTGCTATTGAAAGACTTGAGGTGTTCGTATAACGCAGGGATTGCAGGAGTCGATATTTCAAAAAATACCTTATTAGAAACCGCACATCTCGGAAATAATGGTCTTACCAGTATTGATTTGAGTAAAAATACGAACTTATACGATTTGAGGTTGAGTGGCAATAGTCTTTCAAGTATCGATGTTTCATACAATACGGCGTTAAAGGTATTGGTATTGAGTAATAATCCGTTGAATGCATTGAATTTGAGTGCCAATATTGTACTGGAAGAGCTGTATGCCTCCAACTGTGGTCTCACTCAAATTGAGGCGATCAATTCAACAAGGTTGAAGTATCTATTTGCCTATAAAAATAGTTTAGCGAGTCTCGATTTTTCAAAAAGTGCAGGAAGTTTGACAAACCTTTCTGTTTATGAAAATAAACTTGAAAGTTTGGACTTAGCAGGGACGACAAATTTGTTGAAAATTTCTGCCAGTTATAATAACTTAAAACACCTCAATTTGACAGAGGCTACGAGCCTGCAAATTTTGTATTTGACGAATAATGAACTCTCTTCGTTAAACCTCCAGAATGGAAATAACAATGCCATTCATGAGTTTAATACGAAAAATAATAGTGCCTTATCTTGTATTAGAGTGGATGATGCTGCCACAAGCGCTACTCGCTGGACGAATCGAGATTCGACGACGAGTTTTAGCAGTAGCTATTGTGAGTATACGAGTATTCCTGATGCCACTTTTGAGAATAGGTTAACCGCTTTAGGGTATGATGACATTGCCAATGATGGACAAGTTCCTACTCAATTGATTACTGAAATTGAGTATTTGTACATACCGTTGAGTGCATCAAATCCCGTGAAAAATCTTACAGGAATTGAAGATTTCACGGCCTTGGAACGATTGGTAGTTTCAGGGGCTGATCTTAGCAGCGTAGATTTTACGAAAAATGTAAACCTGACAGAAGTAGACCTTTCAAACAATCAACTTACGAGTATTTCTGTAAATGGATTGACTAAATTGAAGACCCTTGAACTTAATGGGAATGCTTTAAAAACACTGGATGTTTCAACGAATCTAGGTTTAGTGGAACTAGAAGTTAGAGGCAGTGATCTCAGCGTTTTAGATGTTACGAAAAACGAGTTACTAGAAATTTTAGAAATCGATGCTAATGACATTACTTCACTTGATGTTTCGGCCAATAAGGCACTAAAGAGCTTTACATTTTCTTCGACGCTGATAGAAACGATCGATCTTAGCAACAATGTCAATCTGACCTATATTGAAGCGGAATATGCAGACAAGCTTATGACGATTAGCTTGAATGAACTCACCGAGTTAGAAGAGGTGTATTTTAATGAGTGCGCCGTACTAGAGCGTATCGCAATCAAAAATGGTACAAACTCTATGATTTCGGATTTTGAAGCCGAAGATTGTCCAAAGTTACGCTGTGTTTTGGTAGATGATTATGCCTATAGTGCAACTAACTGGACTACCATTGACAGTCCTTCGGTTTTTAATGAAACGTCTTGTAATGGAGTGCAGTTAAGCTTGAGGGTTTGGTTGCAAGGTGCATTGACAAACCCTTACAGTGGAGAAGAAGCATTGATGCGCGATGATTTAAGAAGTAATGGCGGAAGTTATGGAACAGTTTCCCCTTATGGCGATGGAGCTTCGATATCAGATGCAGTAAAATTAGGGAATGCTGGTGCGAATGCCATGGTCGACTGGATTTGGATAGAGTTGCGGAATGCAACTGTTCCGAGTACTACAGTGGCCGGAACTTCTGCAGTATTGCAACGAAATGGGAATGTCGTCGCAATTACGGATGACGGAATAACACCTCTCCATTTTAATATCCCAGAAGGAAACTATTACGTAGTTGTCAAACACCGAAATCACTTGAGTATTATGACCGCGGCTGCCTTGCCATTGTCAGCCAACACAACTACAGTCGATTTAACGTCGGAAAGTTCCCTGCTTCTCGGAGGAACCAATGCGGTAGTTGCCATGGAATCAGGAGTATTTGCCATGATTGCAGGCGATTATGATGAAAATGGTCAGATTCAAAACCTCGATAGTACCGCTGTCATTCAGCAACTTGGGGTCTCCGGGTATAGTAAAGCAGATTTTGATATGAATGGGCAGGTACAAAACTCAGATATCAATAGCTTGATGCATCCTAACCTTGGTAAAGGGGAACAGCTCATTAATAGTATAGACTAAAACAAACACAAAACATAGCAATATTACATCGTTAGCAGCCGCTAAAGAGGCATGCTCCTACGATAATTTTAATCAGAACAACATGAAAAAATTAAGTACGTTACTCTTTTTTATCTGCCTTTCAGTTGGGGTTTTTGCCCAGACGCCTAAAGGTTTCAATTACCAATCTGTATTGCGAGATGCTTCTGGTGAAGTAGTTTCCAATACGGTTATTGGAGTACAATTTAAATTGCGTAAAACTACGGCTACAGGTGCGGTTACCTATACGGAAACCCATACTCCCACAACAAATGCTTATGGAGTTTTTGCATTGGTAGTTGGACAAGGAACTTCATCAGCCGATTTTTCATCAATTGACTGGGCAGCGGATACATATTTTTTAGAAGTAGGGGTGGATATGTCAGGAGGAACTAGCTATACCAATATGGGAACTTCGCAATTGTGGAGTGTACCCTATGCACTGCAAGCAAAGTACGTCGAAAACGGAGATGACCTGGGGAGTCATACAGCGACAAAAAACATGCAAACAGCAGGGTATTGGGTTTCGAACGACGGTGATGATGAAGGACTGTTTATCAATGCAGAAGGACGCGTTACTACTTCTGAGAAATTAGTGCTTGGAAGTAATGTAAACCTCGGTACCAACTGGATTAATGCTGATGGAACCAACGGGAAAGGAATTAAATTCGACAGTACAGGAAGTGTAATAACCAGTGGGAATGTCGGAATTGGAGAAACAACACCTCAGGCGAGTTTGGACGTCGTAGACATCGCTGTTATTGGGAATACCACGGTAGGTACGCAAAGTACTTCACAAAATGCCTCTTCTCAAAAGGATTTAGGATTTGTGACGAGTCCATGGATGTATACTAAAGCTATTGAGGCAACTGATGAGAGAGGAAGTAGCTCAACGTTGATCACTCTAGGAAATGACGGTAATTTTGGGAGTTCAGACGAAATTCACTTCGTAACCGATGGAGCCTCTCAATTAGATGTTTCTAAAGATCTTGTCAATGTAACAGATAGACTGGCAGTAGGAGGGAATATCGATGTAGGCGGAATTCTCAATCCTACTTCTGGGAATGTGATTTTTGGAGATTATTCGAATACAGGAAACTTGTCAAACCTCAGTGATAAAAATGTAATTATAGGATCTCAGGCTGCTGAAGCAGCTCAATCTGGAGGAAACAATGTTGTTATAGGGTATTTTGCTGGGTATAACCTCAATGGTAGTTCTAATGTAATAATCGGAGCGGGTGCAGGTACTTCAGGTGCTGCATTTTCAAACAAACTCTATATTAGAGACCTTCTATATGGTGAGTTTGATAATGATTTGTTACAAGTAAAAGGGGCCTTGGAGGTGGATGATGATATCCAAACTGATGGAGAAATAACCATCGATCAAGATGGGGATGACTTAATGGCCGCAGGAGCAAAAAAAGCTGTTGAAATAATTTCTGTAATCATCAATCCTTCAGGAACCATTAACTCCAACGTAACAAATTCATCGGGCATCACTTCTTCCTTGAGTGGAAATACTTATACAGTAAGTTACTCAGGACATTTCTCTTCACCGCCAGCGGTAAATATTACCTGTATTGCAGCATCAACCTCAAATATCAGAATACCAACGATTACGTTGTTAGGTTCAGGAAAAGTAGAGTTTAGAGTAGCGAGTAGTGGTGGTACTTCAAAAACAGATGCAGGGGCCGTGTTACATATAATTGGAAGGCGATAATTTAAAGGTGTAATTATGAGAAAAGTTTTAATCATAAGTTTCATTTTATGTAGTGTCTTAGCGGTTTCTCAATCTTTGGAGCGCACGGTAATTGGGGCTGGAGGTACTGATTTAAGTACTGTTAATGGTAGTCTTGACTTTACCTTAGGAGAATTGGTAGTACAGTCAAAAGTAGGAGCAACACAGCAATTACATCAAGGTTTTCAGCAAGAAAGTATTCAACTTCGACTTAAGCTCGCTGCGGTGGTTTTTTTACAAGGGCCATTGGTTACCACAGGAACCGTTCTGATGGATGATGGATTGAGGAAAAATAATATGCTTCCTACAACGAGCCCGTATTCAGATAAACAGCAGTGTGATGCTGGAGTTTTGGCTGTCACTGGTAAGGATGCTATAGTCGATTGGGTTTGGATAACACTTCGAGATAAAAGTGACTCTGATACTGTAGTAACTGGGCAATCTGCTCTTTTACAGGCCGATGGTGACATCGTGAGCACAGACGGTGTTTCTGCTGTAGGATTTAAAATAGCTTCAGGAGATTATTACATCGCTGTTAATCATAGAAATCACCTGGCGATACGCAGCCAAAATACGGTGGCTTTAACACCAGTAGCAACATCGGTTAATTTAGGGAATTCACCGTCAGCAGTATACGAGGGAGCTGCGGCCTTAGTATCGATGGGTAATGGAATTTATGCCATGATTGCAGGTGATTGTGATGGAAATGGACAAATTCAAAACACGGATGCGACGACAGTGAAGCAATCAATTGGAGTTGCTGGGTATTCGGATGCCGATGTGGATATGAACGGTCAAGTTCAAAACTCAGATGTCAATACCGTATTACAGGTAAATATGGGTAAAGGAGAGCAGTTTAAATAGTCAATACAAATGATCATGAATACAGAAAAATACCTGCCTTTCGTTTTTCAGAAAGCGATACTCGCAATGAGTTTGTGTTTTTTGGGGTTGCGGTTAGCTGCGCAATGCCCTAGCGGTACTGTGTATTTAAACTCACAAGCAGCAGTAGCTTCTTTTGTTGCCAATTATCCTAATTGCACGGAAATAACAGGGAATCTCATTATTTCCGGAGCAGGAATTACAGATGTGTCAGTGCTTGATAATAAAGTTAAAAAAGTTACGGGCATTTTGTCGATATCCAATACCAGCCTAGCGGGACTCAACGGACTTAAAGGAATTGAAAGTGTTGGGAGTTCCGTGTCCATTAATAACAATGACAGTTTAACTAGCTTGCAAGGGTTGAGTGGATTGAGTTCTATTGGAAATGGACTATCGATATCGGGAAACGACGCCCTGCTGGCTCTTGATGGTTTGGCAAACTTAAGTGCGCTTAATGGTCTTAGCATTAACGCTAATAGTAAGTTAGAAGATATCAGTGCCTTTAGCCATTGGGAGGAAGCCAATTTTAATATCACTATAGGAAACAACAAGCTAAGTAGCTTATACGGATTACACAACCTCACGTCTGGGAAAAATATCACCATTACGGAAAGTGCCTTAATCGATCTCTTGGATTTTACAAAAATGATACGTGCGGAGCGTATTACTATTCAAAACAATGAAAACATTGAATCGTTGGCCGGACTTTCCAACCTTAGCTCTCTAAATGAATTGTTGCTTTCAGGGATGACTGGGTTGAAGAATTTAAACAATTTCCCGGAGGTTAGTTCGCTCGATCGTCTAAAGCTGCAAGGGTTGAAGGTACTTGACTTACAGGGAATGGAATCTTTACAAGAATTGGCCACGTTTGAGTTGATAGATTGTACCTCTTTAGTAAAACTCACAGGGATTTCTAATTTAGAACGGATTACGACTTCCTTTTCCATCACAAATTGTGCGCTCACCGATTTTACAGGTGCAGAAAACATCAAATCCTTGTCTTCATTGAATCTAGATACCTGTAATTCACTGACAACTTTGTCGGGAGTTTCACAGTTGAATTCGATAGTTTATCTCGGCATCAAAAATGTTCCGAATATAACCAATTTGACAGGGGTATCCAATGTTAGTTCAATTGGTAAAATAGCTATTGAAGGCTGTGATGGTCTGACTTCCTTAAGTGGTTTAGCTCAAAATTCTACGGAAACTATCGAAATTAAAAGCAGTGCAAACCTCCCTGATTTAGCTGGATTGGATGCGTTTACAACTTTGAAAGAGATCGCTGTAGAGAATTGTAGTGGTTTTAGATCCTTACAAGGAATACACAACCTCAATGGCTTGGAAAAGCTAAGTTTGAGAAATACGGGGCTGGTAAGCATGACGGGATTTCCAAAGCTTACGAGTATCGCTAACTTGTTGATTTTAGATAACAACAGCCTTGTTTCTGTAACGGGGTTTGAGTCTCTCACCGATATTGGACGTCTTAATATCTCAGGAAATGCATTAAAAAATCTCGATGGCCTGCAAAATTTAGTGAGCCTCAATGGAGGAAATGATGTTAATATAGATCATTATCTGGCAGAAGAACAGTTGGTTTCGGTGAATTTATCAGCGCTGAGAACTGTAAATGGCAATTATTGGTCTTTGTATTTACCCAACACATCGGAAGTTTGTGGATTGGTAAATTATGCGACCTACGGTACCCGGCCAAGTTTCTTTTCGTTCTATGCCGATTCAGGGAAGTATACCAGTTTTGATTCCGTAAAAACAGCATGTGGCATTCAATGTACGGTTAGCCTTTTTTTAGAGGGAGCAATGAAAAATCCTAGCGTAGGAGAAGAGCATTTAATGAGAGATGATCTGCGGGCGCAGGGATTGGTACCGGAACGCACTCCGTTTTCTGATGCAATAAACACTACGGCGAGTAGGCTAGCGGTAACAGGCGAAACGGCAGTTGTTGATTGGGTTGAGATTCAATTACGAGACGCATCAGACCAAACGAAAATTACAGCTGCGAAATCTTTTCTCATAACACGCTCTGGTAGCCTTGTAGATGTGGAAAGCAATACCAGCAACTTGTTTTTCGCAGTTCCAAGCGGAGACTATTACCTAGCGGTGTTTCACCGCAATCACTTGGGGGTAATAACCAGTAATCCGATGAGTTTATCGGCAATTACAACGGCAGTTGATTTGTCTGATAGTTCAAACTTAAAAGGCGGTGAAGCCGCTGTTCGATATGTATACACAAGTTCTGGCGGACAAAAGAAATATGCCTTGATCGCCGGAGATACTGACAACAACGGACAAATTCAAAACACGGATATGAATCGCTTGGTGCAAAAATTAGGCAGTGCTGGCTATACCTCAGAAGATCTTGATTTAAACGGACAAATTCAAAATATAGATATCACAAAAGTACTCCATAACAACATGGGGGCTGGAGAACAATTTTAATCAAAACAAACAAACAACAAATGAAATTATTTAACCCCAAAAGGAAATTTAGAGTGAGAAGAGAAATAAATAAGTTTTCATTTCTACCCATTGTTTATCGAGGAACGCTATTCTGGTTATCTCGAGTTAAAATAGAGAAATCCTTTAATGGTTCGACCATGCAAATTGTAAACATTCAAAAAATTTAATAAGAATTCGGGCTTGCCTGCCTCCTGAAGGGAAATTAATAGCTTTCTCTGCGCTATTGGGGATTTCAGGAAGGCAGGTTTTTAAGCAACCTCAAATTTATTACTACATCATGAACAAAAAACTACTCATCGTATTGCTGCTGTTAATTAGTACATTTTCTAAGGCACAGCAGATAAGTTTTACCATAGTTAATGCCAGAAATACAAACGATGGAACCAATGATTTTTACGAGGCAGATATTTATATTACCTCCGATACTGCTTTCAAATTAGGTTCTGGACAAATTTATTTTACTTATAACACCGCAGCTTTTGGTGCTAATATTCACACCAATGGAAGTTTTTCTTTTTTACAGCCAACAGGGAGTATTTTGGCAGAAGTATATGGATTTCCTGCGTATAAAGATTTTATTGTCAACGACAATACTAGTGGAAGAGTATCCACCTCCTTTCAGCAAGGAGTTAGCAGTGGAACTATAACCGCTAATAATGTAACGACTACAGCCAAACACCTATGTAGTATTAAAATTAAATACCAAGACAAAACTCAAGATCCTACTGTTGCCTTTGAAACGGGAACCGCTTTTCTAGATCAATTTTTTACTGCTTGTGGTCCTGCCACTTTTGGATTTCCGGACTGTACCAATTCGCCGGGAACGCAAATTTTTGGTGATTCTTTTGACTCATCAGGAGCTACAATCAAAGGCAGTCATCTGTGGTCAGGTACCTCAGACACTTCGTGGACCAATACGGCTAACTGGAGTACTTCAAGTATCCCAACGGCGACGGATAATGTGGAGCTACCAAATGTAGCTACGACACCCATAATTGGTACGGGAGTACTTGCTAAGAGTCGCGATTTGAAAATTCATAGTGGTTCAGCTTTACAACTTACCAATAACGGTACCTTAGAGGTTGCTGGTACCTTTACGAATGAGGGAACCTTAACCATGATAAGCTCGGTGAATGCAAGCCCAACGTTACTGGTAACCGGAAGTGCTACCGGAATGGTGACCTATGAACGAGGAGGCTTAATGGCTGATAAATGGAGTATTATTACAGCGCCTGTTCATGGGCAAAGTATCAAAGAGTTTGTTGAGAATGCAAGTAATGATATTCGTAAAAACACAACAGTAAGTCCACATCAGTATGCCGTTGCATATTACGATGATAGCCGGGCAGCAGGAACAAAATGGGTGTATTATACCGTTGACGATTTAACTACGAATAGCATTCAGTTTGAAAAAGGGAGAAGCTATGCAATTTCTAGGGGAACCGATGGAGGTGTTAGCTTTACAGGAACTGTGGAAACTGCGGATGTCAACCGAGCTGTTACAGGTGGAGCCTGGAATGCTATTGGAAACCCGTTTACGGCATTTTTACCTGTTAATGAAAATTCAGGTACCAATTTTATAACTACCAATTTGGCCAATCTTGATCCGATGTATGCCGGTATTTATGTTTGGGACAATGCTCAGCACAAATACGTAGTAAGCTCCTTGGCCAGTGGTGAGCGAGCATTGGCTCCAGGGCAAGGCTTTTTTGTAAAGACTGCTACCAGCGCGAGTTCAGTTAGTTTTAATCAAGCACAAAGAGTTATGCAGCCAGCTACAGGAGGAGCATTTCAAAGACAACAGATGAACTCTGTTGAGAAATTAGAACTAAACATTACTTCAAAAAGTAGGGTGGTAAGCACAGTAATAGCATACCATCAAGCGAGTACCAACGGATTGGATGTCGGATATGATGTAGGGAATTTTGATGCGAATGGTTTGGATTTGTATTCGCGATTGGTAGACGGTTCTTCAGAAAATAACTTTACCCACCAATACCTACCCATGACCTCTGCAGATGATGAAATATCCTTAGGGGTAGTGGCGGAGCAAGGAGCGCAAGTAAGCATTTCATTGGCAAAGGGTACAGAAACGATTAGCAGGGAAGTGTATTTAGAAGATCGTTTGCTAGGGAAGTATGTTAATTTGAAAAAAGAAGACTATTCGCTAGTACTTACAGAGGGAGCAAAAGGCGTAGGTCGATTTTACCTTCATACAAAAAAGGAAGAGCTGCAAGAAGAGGCATTGGACGACTATACTATCAGTTATACCGATGGAATTCTTAGGGTACAAGGATCAGCAACCAGACCAATACACCTGAGTATGTACAGCATTACTGGTGCTGAAATTATCGAGAGCACTGCACTCTTGAATACAGACAAAAGTATCGTGATTAAAGGAATCGCAGTTGGTGTTTACATAGTGAAGATCAGCACGGAGAATGGGGTGAAAACACAAAAAATAGTACTAAAGCATTAATTAAAATGAAAGATAGAAATCAACATAAAGCCGAGGAAATTAGTAGAAAAGAAGCATTGAAAAAGTTGGGGAATTACGGGAAATATACCGCTTTGACCGCCCTTGGCACTTATGTGCTTTTGAATCCTAAAAAAGCACAAGCACAAAGTCCTGAGGAACCAGGGTGGTAATTCAGTGAAAAAGAGAATTGTTATGAGTTTAACTTAATAAGGTCAGTATTTGCGCTGCTGGCCTTGTTGTTTTTTAAGTAAGGTAGCTATGCGAAATTGGAATTTATTTGGGATCGTGTTTTTTGTGAGTGTAATTGCTTTGGCACAAGTAAAAAATCAAACGGAATTAGAGCTTTTAGTAGCGAAGTACAAAACAGCGAGTTCTGATTCCTTAAGGGTAGAGGCCTTGTTAGCGCTCTGTGGATATCAAAAGCGTCGGGATTACAATAAAGTACCTTACTACTGTGATGAGATTGTTAAGCTGCTTAAAACAGCGAGCTACGACAGTCGAATACAACGAGCTAAGACCTACAATCACAGGGGAATTTACTACCGTAGGAAACTCGACTATGCAAAGGCCCTCAATAACTATTACCAAGCCGAAAAAATTTATCTCAGTATGGGCGATACATGGAGACTTGCTTCGGTATATCACAATATGGGGTATATCTACAGGCTTCAGAAAGAAGCTACTACCGCTATTCAACTTTTTAAAAAAGCTATTGCTAGTAATCGAACTCGCAAAGCATATAAGCGTTTAGGGAATAATTTCACCTTACTGTCAATGGTTTATAAAGATCTTAAGCAACGTGATGCTGCCATTTTTGCTTTGGACAGTGCCACTCATTATTTTAATCGAGTGGGCTATGAGGAAGGAAAACGGCAGGTGGAAGCTCATAGAGCAGCGCTTTTTGTGATAGAAAAGAAACTCGATACAGCTCGATTGATGTATCAACAGTATTTGAGTTATGCACAACAGATAAAAAAAAGAAGAGCTGTTATTGCCACACAAATCAGTTTAGCTAAACTATCTCTTTCAATGAAATATTTGGATGAGGCTTTGCAGTATGCCAATGAAGGTATTGAAGGAGCCATTCGCGAAGGAGAAAAAAAGCAACTTTGTCAGGGATATCTGATACGAAGTGAGATTTTTAAAGTTAATGAGCAATACGAGTTAGCTATGAGTGATTTGGCCAGGTACAATGAGGTAAGCACCGAAATTCAATTACTACAACAAACGGAAAAAATTCAAGAACTAGAAGCTTATCATGAGTATGAAAAACAACGACTACAAGACAGTCTTTTAGGTGTTTCAGAGCGAAAACAGCACGCAAGAAAAAAAGAAAATCAACAATTAAAATCGCAGGTTAGAGGCGGTTACTTATTTGTGGGGTTGCTGCTGGTGTTTATCGGTTTTAGTGTGGTGATTCATTTTCGAGCTAGGACAAAGAATCCTTGGCTAATTCGACAAAAAGAAAACAGAGAAAACAGAGAAAACGGGCTAGTCCAGGAGTTAAATACAGCTTTGAGTTCGAATGTGCCCCGTAAAGAGGTTGAGCCCAGTTTGGAAATAGCCATTGCTAAGATAAAAGCAGGGATTCATAGTCCAGAAGATATAAGCTCAGTAAAGAGCAAGCTAAAAAATGCGCAAAGTTCTTTTGTAAGAAGATTGCAAAAAAAGCATCCAAACCTTACCAAAACAGATTTGGAAGTGTGTTTGTACATACGAAATGGATTTTCGAGAAAAGAGATTGCCCTCATCAGAAAAACGAGCATAGCAGCCATAAAATCGACACGTTTTCGTCTAAAAAAGAAGCTTCAACTCAGTGCTAAAGAAGCCCTCGAAGCCTATATAGCAACGATATGAGGTATGGCGTACATGCGTAAGGGGAGTAGTTAGGTACAAGCAATGCAAAGGCTATTTTCCTTTGCAAGGATCGCAAATAACATCATCGAGTTTAAAATTCACTACCAATAAATAGGGTGCTGGTTCCTAAAAAATAACGAGTAGCGAGAATTATTTGATGATCTTAATTCAGTATTCTTACTGTCCTAAACTTAAAGGGATGATCATGTGTCTTAGCGTAAACAATAAGATAAAACCACCCTTTAAATCTGTCATTAATGTTCAATTTTAGTTTTGATAAACTTATAATTAAAGGTACTATTCTTAATTTTTAAAATATAGATTCCGTTTGTTAAGCTTCTTACATCTAGTTTGTTATTATTGATACTCGCGTCGAGCACTGTGCTACCCTTAATGTCTATTACTGAAACTTGAATTACTTTGTTTAAATTATTGAAATACAAAAAATCTGTTGTTGGGTTGGGGGTTATCTTAACGTTAGTGTCTGCAACTTCATGAACGTTTAAGGTAGATGACTTTTGTAAAGTGTATGACGCTATCCAGATATCATTTAAATAAAGGTCTAAATAAAACGTCCCGATATTAACAGCGGTAAGATTTATGTTTAACGGGAAGTTTTTTGACACCTTATTGCAAATAGTTGGATTGATATCTATGGTTAAGCGTTTTGATTCTTCAGTTACTAATCCAGCATTCTGATATATACGATACTTAATTTCCGTAGTAGCTTGAGTACTAGGTTTTTTTCCTGAAAAATTAAGATTGAAATTAGTCTTTAAGCAGCAATTGGTAACTAACTTAGAAAGCTCTGCCTCGGTATGGTTGATTTTACCGGTATATACATCGGTAATGACATCCTCATTGCTTGAAGTGTGAATGCGGTTCAAGGCAACGTATTCGTTATATGCTTCAAAAGCTTTTTTTTGCAAGTACAAAGCATCGGCTGCTGATAATGAACCACGATAGGCTAATCCGACTGGTGATTTGTCGAAAATAGTTGCATAAAACACACATGCCGCTAAATAGGTACCTGCAAAACTTTGATGGCTACCATCGCCACTGTACAAATTCACAGGATCCTTATCGTCGCGCACTTTTTTCCAGGCAACACCTACTGGTGAAATTTCAGTCTCAAAGGCATCAGCAACTTTATTGTAATTATCCGTAGTGCGTTTTTGCATTTCTTTGTAGGGATACGTAGCGTTGTTTTTTCTCCCCCAAGTCATAAATAAAATGGTTTTGTTTGTGCAAGAACCGTTGTTTATTTCTTCAATAAGCCCTTTGACACCTCTGTAAAAACCATTAAAATTATAGGCTGGTGTTAAGCTTTGGTCTTGTAAAACTATGTGGTCCCAATTGGTGTTTCGTATTTTTTGTAATGATGCGGTATTGGTGGCATGCTGATTTAGCCGGTACCCTCCGGGGGTATGACTGTCGAATTTTAGGACATCTCCATTGGATTGTGCTAATAATTTTGTCGTGTTTGGAACATTGTGTGTATAGGTATAGCTATTTCCTAAGAAAAGTACATTTTTTTGATCTTGAGCTAAGCAAAATAGGGGAATACTAAATACGAATACTACAGCCAGTAATCTTTTCATTTTTATATCTGGTTTTGTGATTGTGCTATTAGGGTATAAATATTACTTCCGGTGTATCATAACCTTTAGGGGCGTTGTTAAGGTATGTTCCCAGAAATAACGCCGTCAAATTTCCAATATTTCCGGCAATTACTACTCCTTTTTGGAAGAATTAACACTATTGATTTTTCTTTGAATAAATTATTGGTTTAGAGGTTTTTGTGAGCAATGAAAAGCTACGCTAGCTGAAAAGTAAGTAGTTGCGATGATTCGGCAGACTAGAACAAGAGTGGAAGCAAGGGGTTTTGGCCGCTATCAATGAACTACTAGAGCAACCCCTGTAGTTGGCAATCTAAGTATGGAGCTTAGTAACTGTAAAAAATCAACCCCTTTCAGGATGATAACCAACAGTTGGTTGGGGTGAAAATCTGTTAATAGAGGTATTATGTTACTTGTTTGTTAGAGTTTTTTCTAAATGCAAGCTTCCCAAAAAAACGCACTGTTTAAAAGTAGAAAAATAGTGTTTTTTTTAAACAGAACTTATGAGAAAAAGCAAATTTACCCCACAGCAAATCCTCAGTGTTTTAAAAGAATTTGATAATGGTAAAACCGTAGCAGTGATCTCTCATGACCATGGAGTTAGCTCGGCGACATTTTATAAATGGCACAATAAATATTAAGGAATTAATTCTAGTGAACTTAAACGTTTAAAAGAACTAGAGGTAGAAAGTTGTAGATTAAAACATATGTATGCTACTTTGGTATTGGATCATCAAATGGCTAAAGAAATCATAGAAAAAAGCGCTAAAGCCCTGCCATAAACGAGCCATTAGTAAAGAGCTTGTTCATTATGGTATCAGCAGGGCGCGTCATGTACTGAATATGAGTAAGAGCGTTTATTATTATAAGTCATTACCAAAAGACGATAATTAGATTGAAAATGCGTTAAAGAAAAGGTTGAGCATCATTCCGAGGAAGGATTTTGGATGATATACAATCCATTGCGTCTCGAAGGAAAACCCTGAAACCATAAACGTGTTTACCGAGTATACAAAATACTTGGACTATCGCTAAGACAAAAGACAAAGAAACGGCTACCCACAAGGGGCAAGCAGCCTTTAGAGACACCATTAGAACTCAAACATATTTGGAGTGTTGATTTTGTTACAGATGTATTAGACAATAAGAAACGTTTTCGAGCCTTTACGGTGATAGATGATTATAATCGAGAAGCATTGCATATTGAGATAGACTATTCATTGACAAGTAACCGTGTTGTTTGGGTGTTAAATCATTTAATTAAAAGGAGAAGCATTCCTGAAAAGATTAGAATGGACAATGGTCCAGAATTCATTGCTAGTTTAACCAATCAATGGAGTGAAATGCATGATATAGTCTTCCAATACATTTAACCAGGAAAATCCATGCAAAATGCTTATATCGAGAGATTTAATGGGGCGTGTCGAAGAGGCGTTTTAGATAAATATATTTTTAAAAGTATTGATCAAGTTAGAGGAATAACTCAGACTTGGATGGATGATTACAACCATTACAGACCTCATGATAGTATGAGGAATTTTCCTTCAATAAAATATGCAGAAATCAATTTTTTAGCAACTAGTTCCTAAAGAATTAAAAACAATTGTAATTTTGAAAAAATTCTACAATTAAGCAGTTCTAACTTGGGGAAGCTTACAATTAGATTATTCATTTTTATTGGTTAACTAAATCTACTTCCCAATACAATATGTGAAATTCCTATATAATATTGGGCTTGTAGCAATTTTGGTGTACTAAAGCTGTACACTTTACTTTTCTTTTAGCTATTGTTTAGTGAATGAATTTACAACTATTTTTTAAGTTTTAATTTATTAAGAAAACTTTGTCTATCAAAAATATCTCTTGTTAATTTTGCTAAAGGTCTTTTATGATGATCATTTTTTTCATAGTAATTCCCAAAGTAAAAACGATAAATTTCCCCAAAATTGCTTTTTAATTCTTGATGCCTACTAATAACATCCCCTAAATAGTATTGACTATTTTCATCAGTTTTTAAATAAATTTCACCTACAACATCTCTATGGACTTGATAAATTTCTTCAAGTTTAAATACTTTTATATTTTTATCTATTCTATCCCATTTTGGTGTTGAAGCAGAATTTCGTAATAATATTTTAAAATTAGAAGGATCACTAATGTTAGGGTTTAATTGTTCGAATTTATAATCAAATTTGGCATCTTCATCAAAACCTTCTTTATGAGGATGAATATTAGATTGTACACTGAAAGGCTTCTTGTGTTTAAATCTTGAGTTACATAGGTCACAAGATGGAATTAAATTATAGAAAGAAAGCCCTAGTAGAGGGTGTTGTCCTTTGTCATAAAAATGATCTATTGACGGTTTGGTAATATTTTTAATATATGAAGTGTATTGTCTATTACAATAGACGCAAGTATTAAGTTTTAAATTTTCAATTAAAGTGTAAGAATTATATTCTTCAAAATTATGAAAATCATCAAAATAAAATATTTTAGAAATAATTTTTTTAATATCATCATTAATATTATTAATTCCAATAATATTTAAAGCATTATACTCTTCGGTATGTAGTATATCTGGTTTACCTATAATAATTCTTTTTAAATTTTTATTATTCAATAAGTATTGAAAAAAAATAATTAAGTTATTTGAATTATTACTAATAGTGTTTTTGTAGTTTGCTGGATTAATTAATAAGTTATATTCACTATATTTTGTTATTTCTTGAGTAAGTAAAAGATTAACTAAAGATGATTTAGTTTTAGCTGCTAATTTATTCTTTTTCAAAACCTCAATATCATTATTATTAGCTCCACTTGCACTTAAACAATCCAGTAAAAAAGAAATACGATCTTTGCAATACTTTTCAACACCATTATAATGCTTTTCTAATAAATAATCTAAGTTACCTGAAATTTCAATTCTCAACATACTTAATTATTTTTATTATTTTTTTTCAGTTCGTCCAATTCTCTTTTTCGTTGTTCTAATTCTAATTCTTTTTCTGATATTAGTTTAACTCTAAAATCAACACATTTTTCTGATAATAGTTCAAATAGTTTATTTTTAATAAAAGGCTCACCTATTATTTTAATTCTTCTTTCATAATTCTCGATTTGCTCAGCAGTAAGATTAGATTTATCTGTTAATTTATTTAGTTCTAAAATCAAGGCATTAATCTTTGCTAAAGCAAATTGACCGATTAGGCCGTCATCTACAAAAAATGAATTTTGAAAAAGCTTATGTATATTGGCTCCAAATGTTTCATTATGATTTTTTAAACCATTGAATATTATTGTTTTTTCATTTTCTTTCTTCATAAAAATGGTGCAATTTGGAGGTAAATCGGAAACGATAAAAGGAGAATGAGAAGTAAGTATCAATTGAATGTTAAACCCTTTAAATTCTATTGAAATAAACTCTGATAATACTTTTAAAAATTGTAATTGCCATCGTGGATGTAAACCAATTTCTGCTTCGTCTAATAGTAAAATAATATTTTTTTTAGAAGGTAATGGATTAGGTTTTCTTTTTGACCATAATAAACGAGAGAAAATAGACATCATAGTATATTCTCCCGAACTAAAAGAACTTGGAGTCCATTTATCATGACTAAACCTTAGGTCTATGTATTTAGTAATAGCTTTTAATTCAGAATAAATATCTATAAGCTTATTAATTGCCTCCCTTTTTATTGAATTGATATTTATAAAAAAAGATATTCCATCAGGGCTAATATTCTTAAGAGTAATTAAATCAACTAAAAGTTCATATAGATCTAAAATTTTAATAAACTCATCTTCTAAACCATGAAATTGAGTCCTTTTAAGAATAGATATTAGTTCTAGAATATCAGATAATTTTAATTCTTTTTTGTCACGATCAATTTGTTCAAGTTTTTTATGTAAAATGCTAACTATCTCTGTGGTAAACTGAGTACTTAGGTTACTGTAATTATTAATGTAATTAAAAATACAAGCTTTAAATAAATTTAAAGAAAAAGCATCCTTTTTATTTTTAGTAGGATATAGCTTATCAAATAACATGTTCAAATCACTATATTGTTTTCTTTTAGCTTCTACATCTTGTAAGTTGACTTCTATTACTAAATAACTTGGGAATTCAGTTAGTATCTCTTTTCTAGAATATTTACGTATTAGTGAAACAAACCTATTTAATTCCATTTTAGAATGGGAAACCATAATTTGATCATAACTAGTTCCTCTATTTGGATCTTTTCCAGTATGTTGAGTATAATCGCTTTTTAACAAATGGAAAGTAGACAAATTTGTTTGACCAGAGAGTTCCTTTTTTGTTAAATCTCCTGCATTTGAAAGAGGGTCAAAATGGTTGGAATGAAAAATAAAATGAACTCCATGCTTTAATTCATCTATTGTTTTTACAATTTTGATACTTGGGTATGAATATCTAACATTTATCAATTCGTGATGATATAAATACAATTGTCCTTTATCTTTATAAATCATAATACATTCAGGCATCTCGTGAGAGCTAAAACCTTTTACAAAATTTCTTAATATGTATTTAATTATAGTAGTTTTCCCAGCACCATTATCTCCTATTATTCCAGTAATAGAATTGATATTCTTCTCTTTTTCAGAAAAAAAGTTTTCAATATAATATGGAGAATCTTCAATTGTTAGTATATCATCTTCATAATGAAATATAAATTCATTACTAAAACAGAAACCTGCTTCTTCTAAAGTTTGATATTTTTTTACCCAAATGTATTGAATTGTCATTTTTTTTATTTTAATGTATTTAAATGCTTAAAAATCATAATTCATCCAGTCTAACATCTTTGCCTGTAGTCTTATAGATTTATTGATAGTTAATAAATTTAACCTCGAATTAGGTGAGTTTTTAACTTTCTTTAAATGAGGAACTGTAAATATCATTACATTTTCATGTAAACTTTCATCACTGCTTTTTAGTTTTTCTAATGTATCTTCAAAGATCAAAGCTAGATTATGTTCCATTTCTTTTCTTGTTTTTGGTGGAGGCATGCCTCCTAAATTTGCATTATTCATCTTCTTCAAAATCTTTTCGGTTTGAAACCGTCATCGCCATACTTCTAGCCATTTCATTTATAGTATTCATATTTATTCTTTTATTTGGTGAATACCTTACTTTTGTGATTCCCTCCGCTATATGTATTTTTCCATCTCGGATTATTTCACCTAAAATATTTAAGTGCCTTTCAAATTCTAATCTTGAATCTCTATAATTTTTTCTACTTTCAACCATGTTCAAAATTTAGTAAGTTGATTCTGTTTTTACTCTTTATTATTAATTATGGATGTTATCTGTTTTTCTATTACTGGTGTCATAGCCATAGTTCTAGTCATTTCGTCAATAGTACTTAAATTTATTCTTTTATTTGGTGAATATCTCATTTTATGTATACCGCTATCAGATTTTAAATAATCTTCTGGAAAGAACCTTTTTTTACTCAGAATAGATTCTGTAAGCTTCCCAAAAAAAATACACTGTTTAAAAGTAGAAAAAATAGTATTATTTTTAAACAGAACTTATGAGAAAAAGCAAATTTACCCCACAGCAAATCGCCAGTATTTTAAAAGAATTTGATAATGGCAAAATCGTAGCAGAGATCTCCCGTGACCATGGAGTTAGCTCGGCGACATTTTATAAATGGCGCAATAAATACTCAGGAATGAATTCTAGTGAACTTAAACGATTAAAAGAACTAGAGGAAGAAAGTTGTAGATTAAAACAAATGTATACTACTTTGGCATTGGATCATCAAATGGCTAAAGAAATCATAGAAAAAAAGCGCTAAAGCCTTGCCATAAAACCACTGCATAAGCATAGATTAATGATAAGCAAAGATCATTCCAGCTTAAGTGTTGAAAAGCAATGTAAGCATTTAAAATTTCTCCGATCAGGAGTTTATTACAAATCAAAAATAGGAAGTGCATTGAGTCTGAAACTCATGCAGATGATTGATTCTCATTATATGAATCATTGTTTTAAAGGGACCAAAAGAATGTACACATGGCTCACTTTGGACAAAGGAAAAACAGTGAATCTCAAACGAATCGAGCGATTGTATTATAAAGTAATGAGACTAAGAGTAGTCATACCTAGGAAGCATAACTCCAGACGTAATAAAGCTCATAAAGTATATCCGTATTTACTGAAGATTTTATCTGTAGGGTTCGCTAATCAAGCATGGTAAACTTGATATCATTTACATTCCAATGAGAATGGAATTTATGTATTTGGAAGTATCTGTATAGTAAATACGTTTTAAACTGTTCTGTATCCAACACTATGGAAGCTAGCTGCTCTGCAGAAACACTCCAAGAAGCTATTGATAAATATGGAATTACTGGGATTAATAATACCAATCAAGGACGCCAATGTACTCCATAAGTGTCTCTGTTAGTGTTCTAGATAATCAGATTATTCATTTTTATTGGTTAACTAAATCTACTTCCCAATACAGAAATTACCGAAAATATGTCCGAGTATGTCTTTATCCACATCGTATTCACCGGTAATATTACCTAGGTGACGTAAACACTCGCGGATGTCGATAGCAAACAAATCAGAAGATATATCCAGTTCAATTCCATTTTTTACCGATTCAATACTTTCAAGAGCTAAGGTCAAAGCTTCAAAATGACGTGAATTGGTTACGATGGTTTCGTTGTTACTCAAGGCACCGGTATTTACCAATGAGGTCAATGCTGCTTGTAAAGCGTCAATACCAATTTTTTCCTTGGCAGAAAGCAAAATAAATTCTTCTCGATCTGTGGTAAGCGCATTGAGTACTTCTGTATGTACCCTGTCTATTTTATTGACGAGCACTAATAAGCGTTTATTCGGGAAGCGCTCTTTTACACTGCGTATTTCACTGTGGAACTCGGCAGCGTTGTTGAGGTATTTCTCAGCGTTGATTAAGAAGATAATTAGCTGGGCAGCTTCTGCTTTTTCATAGGCCTTTTGAATTCCGATATTCTCTACGACGTCTTCTGTTTCACGGATTCCGGCGGTATCGATAAAGCGAAAGGCAACACCGTCAATGATAACTTCATCTTCAATAGCGTCACGCGTTGTTCCGGCGATATCAGAAACGATCGCTTTTTCCTCGTTGAGCAAGGCATTCAGCAAGGTAGATTTACCTACGTTGGGCTCACCGATGATGGCAACAGGAATTCCATTCTTCATGGCATTACCAAAAGCAAAAGAGTCGATAAGTCGTTTTAAAACACTCGAAATAGTTGCAACGAGTTCTTTGAATTTGGTTCGATCGGCAAACTCGACATCTTCACCCGAAAAATCGAGCTCTAATTCAATCAATGCGGCGAAGTCTAAAAGCTGTCCGCGAAGTTCTTTGAGTTCATTCGTAATTCCACCACGCATTTGTTGAATGGCTACTTGATGCGAAGCTGCAGAGTTTGAGGCAATCACATCGGCAACGGCCTCTGCTTGGCTCAAGTCCATTTTACCGTTCAAAAAGGCTCGCATGGTAAACTCACCATTGTCTGCCATTCTACAGCCATTCTGTAAAAATAATTGGATAATTTCTTGTTGGATAAAACTCGATCCGTGACAAGAAATCTCCACCACATTTTCTCCTGTATACGAATGTGGATTTTTAAAGATAGATACCAAAACCTGATCCAATACTTTGGTGCCCTGTACTATATGTCCTAAATGTAACGTGTGCGTTTTTTGTGTCAGTAAATCTTTCCCTTTTTTTACAGGAGCAAAAAATTGGTTCACTGTACGTATAGCAGCTGCTCCTGATAATCGGATTACAGCAATGGCTCCAACGCCTGCCGGAGTGGCTAAGGCTATTATGGTGTCGTTTTGTATCATGCTGCAAATATACGTAGTAATCCCGATTTTGAATTTGCAAAGTGTAACATTTTCGCAACTCCTGCGTCTATATAGTATAACCAATTCATCAAAAACATATGAAAAGAAATAGTCAATTAGTTACTTTAACCCATTTAAGCCAATTATTGGATCTTGTAACGGGGGTAGGTGGTTTTATCGTTCCTCTGATAATTTGGGCGGTAAAGAAAGACGAAATAGAAGATTTGGATGAGCACGGTAGAGCAATAATTAACTTCAGAATTTCGATGTTTATTTACACCTTAATTTGTATCCCGCTCATCTTATTGTTTGGACTTGGCTTGTTAGGGATTTTTGCCGTTATGGCAATCACCTACATCTACGCGGTAGTAAATGCCATCAAAGCAAATAAAAATGAAAAACCATCATATCCGTTAAGCATGACATTTGTTTAGGAGTATTACATATAATTATTTGAATAAAAAAAGCGCTCTAGGGCGCTTTTTTTGTGTTTGATTTAAAGTTTTACGAAGATATGTGTGTAATACCAACGACCGTTTTTGTCTTTTTTAGCCGTTATCATAGAATGACTGTAATTACCTTCGATATTTTTTCGATGTCCCGAACTTCCTAGCCAACCATTGACAACGCCTTGGGCTGTTGAATAGCCCTGAGCAACGTTTTCAGCAATGCTCTTGATTTTTGCATTTTTTACCAAATAGGCTTTTCGCTGATCAAAGAGGTCATGCGATATTTTTCCGGCACCGATCATATAATCGGTATGGGCATCGGTTTGCGATTTAATTGCTTCTAATTCTTGTAATGCAGCAAGGCCTTTGCCCTTGCGATGCTCGTTGATGAGCTTGATAATTTCAGTTTCGTAAGCGCTGTGCGCTGATGATCCTTGACTGGTGTCGTCATCAGAGCAGGCAGTACAAAAACTGAGTACTAATGTAATAAGGAGAATTAAAGGGGAATTTTTCATATGTAAAAGTATTTAAATTGCTTGTTTTATAAAATCTTCATACTCGTAAAAAAAGAGTTCGAACTGCGTCATGGTCTCCACGTAAAACTCATAGCATTCACGCCAAGTATTCTTATTGTGAATACTAAATTTATTGGGGTAAGGTACGTAAATACGATGGATGATTTTTCGGTTGTCCAATTCAAAATTATCGTCAAAAATGACTTCTGGTAAATATTCAGATTCCAATATCTTCTTTAATGAAATCATTTGGTCGTACAACAGCTCATTGGCAATGGTTTCTGGGTGTTCTAAATCTAAACAAACAGAGGCTCTTTTACGATCCGCTTGAAATTTGAACGCAAAACCTTTGATTTTTGTGTGATACAACAACCACTTACGCGGAAACGACTTACCAAAACTGGTCCAGAATTCCTTGCGCAGTCGTGCAGATTCTTCTTTACTAAACATAAAAATTATTTGAGTATTGCGTATTTTTTATCCGTGAACTTTGGCGGTAGTTCCTCTGTCGCGCATCATCGCAGCTTCAAAAGCCAACAAATCACTCCATTTTTGATCAACGATTTCACGATCCATGTATTTACGGGCATAGCCTAAAAACAAAGTATAGTGGTTCGCTTCTGAAATCATCAAATCGTAATAAAATTTTGATAGCTGTTCATCGTTCATATTGTCGGCAAAGACCTTAAAACGTTCACAACTTCTCGCTTCGATTAAGGCAGCTACCAAGAGTCGGTGAACCAAAGCCTCTGTGCGGTCGCCAGTGTGAGGGAAAAACTTTTGTAACTTTAAAGCGTAGTCATTTTTGGTTGCTTTTCCTAAAACCATATCGCGCTCCACCATAATGTTGTGAACCATTCTAAAGTGCTCCATTTCCTCAATGGCAATATCACTCATGTCTTTTACCAATTCAGTTTCTTCTGAATAGTTAATGATAATCGATACGGCATTTGATGCTGCTTTTTGTTCAGCAAAAGCATGATCAGTAAGCAATTGTTGCAATCCATTTTTGGCTACAGCTACCCAAGAAGTCTCTGTTTCAAATTTTAATCCAAGCATAATTCTATTTTAGGCTGTAAAAGTAAAAAATATAAGTCTTTTTTAATACAATCCAGTCCGAAAATGGCTAACTTTGGTGTTCTTCAATCACTTTAAGAAAAAGAATAACGCAAAAATGAAAAAAATCTATCAAATTGCCCTGCTTTTCATTGCAGTAGTGGCATTGCACAGTTGTAAAAAATCAGCTGATGAAACTAAGGATCTCAACAAGTTTGGTGAGTACATCAGTGCGCTACCAGAAAAATTGCTGTCCTCAACCGATAACATTTCCTTTATTTTGGCAAAAAAGCCAGATGTAGCGAGTATTGCTCCTGAGGCGATGACCATAAAACCGAAGGTAAAGGGAAATTTGTTGTACGATGATAGTAACAGAACGCTGAGTTTTGTTCCCACTGAAAAATTACAGAATGGAAAAGAATATACGGTAAAACTCATTTTGAATAAACTCTATGCGGAGGTTCCTTCGAATGCGGAGGAGTTACGCTTAAAGTTGAAAATCAAAGAACTTCGATTTACCGTAACTACCCAGTCGTTAAAGGTGTACTCTAAAGATTGGTATTATATCGAGGGGGTGTTGATCGGAAGTGATGTTATGGAGACGGCTAAATTACAGGAAGTGTTAAAGGCAAATTATTTGTCAAAAGAGCATCCAGTAAACTTTGAAAAAACCGATGCGTACGCAGACAAGGTATATTTTAAAATTGATAGCTTGAAACGAGGAGAAGATGATAGCTACGTAAAATTGAAATGGGATGGTAAAGCTTTGGGTTCTAATTCTGGAGGGAACAAAGAAGTGGTAATTACTGGAAAAAACAATTTTAAAATACTACAAACTGAAGTTATTGGTGGTGATAAACAACAGATAGAAATTAGTTTTTCTGACCCCATTCAAAAATCACAAAACATCAAAGGGCTTATTCAGTTTACAGAAACGGCAAAGAATGCCTATACCTATAAGGTGAAGGAGAACATTATTACGGTATACCCGAAACGTTCATTTAACCGCTCTGCAACTTTAAAAATATTTAAGGGAATTAAAAATACGAGTGGCTATACACTTCGAGAGGATTATGAACAACACCTCTATTTTGAAGAGCTAAAACCAACTGTTTCCTTTATTAACAGCGGGAGTATTTTACCTGATTCGGATAATTTAAAAATCAATTTTAAAGCGGCGAGTTTGAAGGCCGTTGACGTTACTGTTTATAAGATTTACGAAGATAATATACTTCAGTTTTTACAACAGAATGAGCTGAGTAATCAAGGGAATATCCGCTATGTAGGTCGTCCTGAAGTAAAGTACACGATGAACCTTGAAGATCAAGGAGTAGAAATTTCTAAAGAAAATGCCTTTTCTGTTGACTTAGCAGAACTGATTGACGTAGAAAGTGGAGCTATGTATCGCGTAGAGCTTTCTTTTGAGCAAGCCTACGCAAAGTACGGTTGTGAGGAGAACGAAGAAACGACCATTATTTATGGAGAGAAAGAGGTGGATACGCGAGCGTACAACAGTACCCGATATTATGGAAAATCGTATAGCGATTACCGTTGGAGAGATAGAGAAAACCCGTGTACTCCCTCGTATTATTACGATAAGGAAGTAAGAAAAAATATTTTGGCATCTAACTTGGGAGTTATAGTGAAGCGAGGAACAAATGATAAGACCTTGATTGCTGTGACCGATTTATTAGAGGCGAGCCCAGTGCAAGGGGCAGAAGTTTCCTTGTACAATTTACAACAACAGCCTATAGAAACCGGAATTTCTAACAAAGACGGGGTGGTGAGCTTTGACAAATTGGAAGGAAGTTTTTTTGCTGTAGCTAAAAAAGGAGAAAGTACATCATACGTAAAACTAACCGATGGAAACACCTTGTCATTGAGTAAGTTTGATGTGGCAGGTGTGAAATCGCAAAAAGGATTGAAAGGGTTTGTTTACGGAGAACGCGGAGTTTGGAGACCAGGAGATACGATGTATTTAACCTTTGTGCTCAATGATGAAGCGAACCCATTACCAAACAATCACCCGATAAGTTTTGAACTTGAAAATCCTCAAGGTAAAATTGTAGATCGCACGGTACAGTATACCAATGATACTGACGTGTATGTGTACAAGGCAACTACAGCATCAGAAGCGTTAACAGGAAATTGGAGATTGCACGTAGCTGTAGGAGGCGCTAAATTTAGTAAAACGGTTAAGGTAGAAACCATAAAACCCAATCGTTTAAAAATAAAAATGGCGCTGCCCGGTAACTTGATAAAAGCAAATCAACGCGTGGAAGGAACTGCGGAAGTTAAGTGGTTACACGGGGCGATTGCGAGAAACATGAAAATGGATATTACTGGGAAATTCAGACCGGCAAAAACGAGTTTTAAAGGCTTGGGTGCTTACCAGTTTGACGATGTAACTAGGAGTTTCGGAACTGAAGAGTTTTCAGTTTTTAAAGGTAGTTTAAACAATGAAGGGAAAGCAAAATTCAGTTTAAAACCTCGTGTTGCCTCAAAGGCTCCCGGGATGCTTAAGGCCATCTTTATTACCAAAGTATACGAAAATGGAGGTGATTTTAGTACGGACGTGTATACTAAAAACGTTTCGCCTTATACTTCGTATGTAGGATTGCAATCTGCAGAAGAAAAAGAGAGTAAGAATTATCTGTTTACAGATAAGGAGTACCGTTTTAACGTAGCTACGGTAAATGAAAATGGAAAAGCGACCGCCTCAAATTTAGAGGTAAAGGTTTACAAGCTTTCGTGGAGATGGTGGTGGAATCAATCAAATACAGGTTTGTCGAGTTATGATGGAAGTAGCTATCAGTCTGCTTATAAAACATTGCCAACAACTACGAATGGTACTGGAAAAGGAAGCTTTGTTTTAAAAATTCGAGAAAATGACTGGGGGCGTTACCTCATTAAAGTACGCGATAAAAAGAGTGGTCATATAACGTCAAAGGTAGTTTATTTTGATTGGCCTTGGTACAGCGGAAAGCAAAAGGGAGCAAAAGATAAGTCAAATGCAACCATGTTGGTTTTTACTGCGGATAAAGATGCTTATAAGGTAGGTGAAGAAGCCACGGTTAAGTTTCCATCAACAGAGGGAGGAAGAGCCTTTGTAACGATTGAAAATGGAGAGGAAGTTCTCGATCATTTTTGGGTAAATACAACTGCTAAACAGACCAGTTTCACCTTCCCAGTATTGGCGAGTTATACACCAAATGTATACGTGAATATATCGCTCTTGCAAAAACACAGCAAGACAGTAAATGATTTGCCGATACGCATGTACGGAATTATTCCTTTGAAGATTACTGACCCTGAAACTGAGTTGAGTCCAGTAATTGAAATGGCTGATGAATTCCGCCCTGAAGAAACGACTACGATTAGTGTTAGCGAAGCAGCAGGGAAACCGATGACCTATACCTTGGCTGTAGTCGACGAAGGTTTGCTTGATTTAACGAGATTTAGAACTCCAAATCCTTGGTACAGTTTTTATGCACGTCAATCGTTGGGTGTAAGAACTTGGGATTTGTTTGATGATGTTATTGGAGCCTACGGTGGGCGAGCACATCAAATTTTAAGTATTGGGGGTGATGAAGCCGAAGCAGGAAGTAAAAATAAGAAGGCCAATCGATTTAAGCCTATGGTTAAATTTATAGGTCCGTTTACTTTGGAAAAAGGAAAAACAAAAACGCATAAGATTTCGATTCCTAAATACTTAGGTTCGGTAAGAGCCATGGTAGTTGCGAGCGATGCAAAAAACGAAGCCTACGGAAGTGCCGAGAAAACAGCATTTGTACGCAAACCGTTAATGGTATTGGCATCCTTACCAAGGAAAATTACACCTGCAGAAACAGTGAGTTTACCCGTGACAGTGTTTGCGATGAAGCCTTCTGTAAAAAATGTGAAGGTACGCGTGCTGCCTGATGATGCCTATACCGTTATTGGAGCAGATGAACAACGTCTGAATTTCGCACAACCGGATGAAAAAATGGCCTATTTTACGTTGAAAATAGACGATTTTAAAGGAGTTGGAAAAGTGACGGTTGAAGCGCGATCGGGCAGCGAAAAAGCGAGCTTCGAAGTTGAAATTGACGTGTTAAATCCAAATCCAGTTACGAGTAAAGTTGAAGCCTTGGTGTTGAAGGGTAAAGAAAAAACTAGTTTGAGTTTTGAAACCTTTGGAACGGCAGGTACCAATGTAGCTACGGTTGAGTTGTCGAGTATTCCGGCAATAAATTTCGGAAGCCGTATGGAATACTTAATCCAGTATCCTCATGGCTGCGTAGAACAAACGACCTCTAGTGCGTTTCCACAACTATTTTTAAAAGATATTTTTGATCTTTCAGAGGAAAAATTGGAAACTATCGATCAGAATATAAAAGCAACCATCAATCGCCTGTCGAACTTCCAATTGGCAAGTGGAGGGCTTTCGTATTGGCAAGGCGGTTCATACGCAAATCAATGGGGAACCTCATATGCCGGTCATTTTATGCTTGAAGCTGCAAAAAAAGGCTACGTGCTCCCGATAGGTTTTAAAGGAAAGTGGATTTCGTATCAAAAGCAGCAAGCCAGAAATTGGCGCTTTAATTCCGATAATGGCGATGATATGAATCAAGCCTATCGTTTGTATACCTTATGTGTGGCTAACAGTCCCGATCTCGCTTCTATGAATCGACTCAGAGAAACGAACGGGATTTCTAATCAAGCCAAAATGCGTTTGGCAGCGGCCTATGCCTTAATTGGTAAAAAGGCAATTGCGAGAACCGTAATGGGCACTCTCGGAGCAGTAGCCTACAAGCGTACGAGGTATTACAATTACGGTTCGGAAGACAGAAGTAAAGCAATGGCTTTAGAAACCTATTCATTGATGAATGATGAAGCTAAGAGTATTGCACTCGCTAAAGAGTTAGCAACAGCCCTGTCAAGCGAGCAATGGATGAGTACACAAACAACTGCTTATTGTTTGCTGGCAATGAGTCAGTACGCACTTAAAAACAAAGGAGCTAAAGGTATTGATGTAAAGTACAGTTTAGGATCAGTTTCTGAGGATGTAAGTACTTCTAAATCTTTTTATGCACAAGACGTTACGAAATTGAGTAAGAAAAACGTAGTGACCTTGAAAAATAATTCAGAAGGAACTGTTTATGTTCGCCTAATCAACAAAGGGATTTTACCAGTAGGAAAAGAAATTGCGGTGCAGCGAAACATTGATGTTCAGGTTAACTATAAGTCGAAATCGGGAGCAACACTGAATCCACAAGAGTTGACTCAAGGAACGAACTTCGTGGCAGTAGTTACTATCAGAAACAGTGCAAATAGGACTTTAAATGACGTTGCACTCACTCAGTACATTCCTTCTGGATGGGAAATTATTAATACCCGATATACAGATTATGGGGGGGATGCAGGAAATGCTGCTGCGGATTACACCGACATCAGAGATGCGAGTATTAGTCAGTACTTCAATTTAAAAGCCTACGAGACAAAAACGTTTACGGTGCTGCTCAATGCGTCTTATTTAGGTGAGTTTTATTTACCGGGAGCGCAGGCAGAGGCCATGTACGATAATAATTATTTCGCTAGAACTCAAGGTCAGTGGGTCAAAGTGATAAAGTAAATACAGTATATAAAGTAAAAAAAGAGGTGCGGAAGTCACCTCTTTTTTTTGTCTGATCTTTAGGGGGCTATAGGTGAGAAGGTGTATATTTGGGTAACTAACCCAAACGAAATACTATGAAGTTTTTAAACTATCTTATTTTAGTCCTATTAGCGTGGATGGCGGTCAGCTGTCAAGGCGCGAAAAAAACCAAAACATCTGAAGTTCTTCCTTCGGAAAAACAAGTTGCTAAAGACAGTATAGCCTTTAGTTTTGTGTTTCTTGGTTGTAACAGAGTTGACAGAAAACAAGTAGGCGACAGTACAGCAACCAATGCGTCCACCGCAAACTTGTCGGCAATGAAGCGCATTTGGACAGAGATTGCAGCGCTAGAACGCAAACCAGATTTGTTCTTCTTTCTAGGAGATATGGTTTTGGCAGAATCGACCACTGAAAATTTAGAGCAGCAGTTAACTGCTTGGAATGCCTTGTACAACGATACGAGTTTTAGTCCCATATCAAAAGCAGGGATTGAAATGGTCGCCGTTCCTGGAAATCACGAAATGTTGTATTGGCATGATTATAACGTACCCAATCACGATGAATGGCCTTTAAAAGGAGCTACAGAAATTTGGATGAAGCACATGGCAAAATATATGCCTACGGACAGAGAGGTAGTGACAGGAAATGATAGTATTAACAATCAGATGACCTTTGCATTTACAAGAAAAAATATAGGGTTTGTGTTGATGAATACAGATACTTATAATGCACCTACCAAAGAAAATCCCTATGGTCTGGAAGGCCAAATACCGACACAATGGATTGTTGACAAGGTAAAAGCTTACCGTGAAAATCCAGCCATCGAGCACGTTTTTGTGTTGGGGCATAAGCCTTATTATGTGAGTGGTCAACCACAAACTGGACATGCAGGAATTCCGGAAGGACCTGTATTGTGGCCGGCCCTGCGTAACAACCGTGTTATAGCCATGCTTTCGGCACATTTACACGATTACCAGCGCATGCAACCAGAGGGGGAAGGTACCTACCAGGTGATCGCTGGAAATAGTGGTAGTCCGGGAGAGGCTACGTTTTTCGGCTATTCGAAAATTGATCTTATGACAGACGGGCGTGTGGTATTGACCTCCATGGGCTACGATAAAGGAAATCCCTACTATAAAGCCGTTCCCAACAATCCCAGCACGGTACGTGATCACACTACATTGACTTGGCAAAAAAACGCAAACCCCTATACAAAATAGCCGACGATTTACGTCGTGTTTTAACCATCAATCAGGTGACAGATTGGTGGTTTTTTTTTGCTATTTGGCGTATATTTGAGGAAAATTAGCTAAGAAATTAAAACGTTTATGAATAGAAGAGATTTTTTTATCACTACTTGGAAAAACATCGGTATTCCCATTGTTTTCGTTTGTTTTTTGTCGGGAATATTACAATTAGTATACGCTGGAGCTTCTGGTGCCTATTGGATATTGGCACTTTTAGCTATCGTGGTTGGATATATACTTATACGAAAGTACGCTCCGAAGCATTTGGGGGTATTACGAAATATAGGTGGCTATCTTATTTTAGGAGCTACGATGGTCTTTTTGGGGGTGAATATTTATTACATCGTTACGGGAGAGCTCGATTATACCATTGAAAGTACTGCGGTAGTGCTACGAGATATTACACTGTTTGTATTTTTGGTAGTGGCGATGAGTACGGTACAAAAAATGCGCAGGGAAAAACTGGGATTTCCCTGGATTCTTGCTCGTTTTAAGAAGTATCTATGGCGAATACTACTGCTAGTACTCCTACTAGGATGGTACGCAAATTGTATTCCTGATACCTTGTTTGTTGCTCCTAATGCCACAGTGGTAAAAGCTCGTAACAATGAACTGATGGGAGCGGTAATTGCGAAAGATGGACAGTGGCGATTTCCGGAGTTAGATTCGGTGCCTAATAAGTTTAAAGCCTGTATTCTACAGTTTGAAGACGCTTATTTTTACAAGCATATGGGGTTTAACCCGGTATCTATTGTTAGGGCCTTTCAACAAAATCGCAAAGCGAATAGAATTGTTAGAGGAGGGAGTACCTTAACCCAGCAAGTGGTGAGGTTAGCACGTAAAAACAAAAAGCGTTCTTATCTAGAAAAGTGTATTGAGCTCATTTGGGCAACACGTGTAGAACTCGGCTATAGCAAGGAAGAAATTCTCAAATTATACGCCTCACACGCTCCCTTCGGAGGCAATGTAGTGGGATTAGAAATGGCTGCTTGGAGGTATTACGGATTAGCTCCACATCAGTTGTCGTGGGCAGAAAGTGCTACTTTAGCGGTATTGCCCAATGCTCCTTCACTGATTTATCCTGGAAAAAATCAAAGCCGTTTAAAGGCAAAAAGAAATGCTCTTTTAGATAAATTATTGGCAAAAAAGATTATCGATAGTATTACTTGTGAACTTGCCAAGGAAGAGGAGTTACCTCAAAAGCCATATCCACTGCCGAGTTACGCTACCCACGTGGTTCAGCGATTGGCAACTAAGCATCCTGGTCAGCAATTGCAAACATCATTGGATGCTGTTTTGCAACGAAAAGTACAAGAGCAGGTTCGTTTGCACTATCGTCAAATGAAACAGAACGAAGTGCACAATGCAGCTGTATTAGTACTGCGTGTAAAAGACAGAAAAGTATTGAGCTATGTAGGGAATTCTCCAACGACAAAAATACACCACAAAGATGTTGATAATATCATCGCTAGGAGAAGTACTGGAAGTACACTAAAACCGATACTATACGGACACATGCTCCATGCCGGAGAGTTACTGCCAACACAATTGTTAGCAGACATACCCGTTGAAATTGCTGGGTATTCTCCAAAGAACTTCAGTCTAAAATTCGATGGAGCTGTACCAGCGAATGAAGCCCTTACGCGATCGCTAAACATACCTGCGGTTCGTATGTTACAACGCTATGGCTTGGAAAAATTTCGAGATGAACTCAAAAGCTATCGCTTACAACACCTGGATAAGTCGGCCGAGTATTACGGACTTTCCTTGATTCTCGGTGGGGCGGAAGCGAGTTTGTGGGATTTGTGTAAAACCTATGCAGGATATTCAGGCATGGTCTCGCATTTTGAAGCTCTGGATCACCAGTATTACTCAAATGAGTTTGCAGAGCCTGTTTTGCTGGAGAAGGAGCAGGTACATTTTGGGAATACACAAACAGCACCACAGCACATTGGTGCAGGTGCGGCCTTTTTAACGCTTGAAACACTGACAGAGGTGAACAGGCCTACGAGCAGTCAGGCTTGGAAGTATTACGATTCAGCGCAAAAAATTGCCTGGAAAACGGGAACGAGTTTCGGAAATAAAGATGCTTGGGCTATCGGAGTAACCAAAGACTACGTAGTAGGAGTTTGGATTGGAAATTCGGATGGAGAAGGACGCCCTGATTTAACAGGGGTAAGCAGTGCAGGGCCTTTGTTGTTTAATGTGTTTGAGCTATTGCCCAAAAGTGATTGGTTTCTTGAACCTCATGAAGATCTGGTAGCTATAGAGTTATGTGAGCGCAGCGGGTATTTGGCCTTACCCTTGTGTCCAAAAGTTGAGAAACTGGTACCGCAAAAAGGAGAAATGGGAGCTCCCTGTCCGTATCACAAAGAGATCACTGTGGATATGGAGGAGAAATTCCGTGTAAATGCATCCTGTGAAAGTGTCGATAAGCGCAAGCAGGCCTTGTGGTTTGTATTGCCACCAATCATGGAGCATTATTACAAGCAAAAGGATATTTTTTATCGTGCTTTACCTCCAATGAGAAGTGATTGTGTAAAGGGGCAAGAGAAAATGATGGATTTTGTTTTCCCGGCAAAGAAATGGACGAAATTGAGTTTGACGAAAGGTATTGAGGGGAAAGTGAATGGAATTGTCCTGAAACTTACCCACAGAAACCCAAATACCAAAGTGCACTGGTATTTGGATGATAGGTATTTGGGGTCTACTACGGATGTCCATGAATTTTTGGTAAAGCCCGCCTTAGGCATACATACACTAACCACTGTTGATGAACAAGGTAATAAAGAAATAAAATTTATTGAACTGTACTAACAGCGGTGCTTTGTAAGCAGTGTTTTAATCGAATTCCAAAATCTGCTAAGCCTTTAATTTCTCGAACACCTGCCAAGCGTTCTTTCCCGATAATGAGCAAGCCTTTTTCACTACCTTCAATATGGTAGTAATTGTTACTTTCAAAGAATAAGATAAGCTCGTCCGTAAAAAATGCTTTGATGGCATTTTCGTCTTTACCCGAAAGATAAAAACGTTTGCTAAAGTCAGGATGGGCAGTGATTTCGATATCATTAAACCCTGCAAAGTGATAAATGTATTCGAAAATTCCTTCTCTGTCTAATGTAAACTCTGGAATATTATCCAAACTAATGTATAACATCGTAGCTTTGACAATTTGTTGAGCAAAGAGTTCTCCTTCTGAAAATTGTACGTCAAAAAGGGTGCATTTGTCGTTTGATAATATATTGGAAACCTGATTTATTTGACGTGTTTTGAAATAACCAAATGACGGTATTTCTGTGACCTCTTGTGGGTGCGTTTTGTAAGTCCAACCCAATTCCTCACTGATGGTGTGCAATGATTTTTGACGTTTGGTAAGGGCACTTGATTTTTTGGTCGTAACCTCGTTGTCAAGTGAGTTTTTTCGGAGTGCAAACGGATGTGAGCTTCCTGTTTTATAGCCGTCGAGTCCGATTACCTCGAAGTGTCCACCTTTTCTTTTAAAAGTCTCCGCGTAATTATTCATATTTTCCATTACCGAATGATCGACGAAGTCGCAAAGTGAAAAGTCGACAATAGCTTCTTTGGATTCAGGAATTTGATTCAGTTTTGATTTGAGCTTAGTATAATTTAAGAAACTCGAAAAGTTTTTTACAGATACGTAGTATTTACCATCTTCAGTAAACATCAAAACATTGGGTTTTAAAACATTTCTTAAGAATAAACTCAGATTTTTGTTGATAATGATATGAATGAGAAATGTCGAAAAAATCCCAACGAGAATTCCTGTAATCAAATTGGTTGTAATGGTCGTGATTAAGGTTATTAAAAAGATTACCAATTGCTCTTTTCCGATATTGAATACTTTTTTTAGATTACTTGGAGCAGCTAATTTATAGCCTGTATAAACGAGAATTGCCGCTAGGGCAGGCAATGGTATTTTGCGTAATTCAGAAGCGAACAAAAGAATAAAGAGCACTAGAAAGGTAGCGTGGAAAAAGTTAGCAGACCTGTTGCTTCCTTTGTTGTTAACATTTACAGAACTCCTGGCAATTACAGTAACGACATTTAAACCTCCTAAAAGGCCACTGACAACTGTTGCGAAGCCGAGTGCCCTAATATCTTTGTTTACGTTAGAACGTCGCTTGAGAGGGTCGAGTTTGTCCACTGCTTTGATACTTAGTAAACTTTCAATACTCGCTATTAAGGTAATGGCCACAACGGCATTGATAAACTCAAATTCATGCCATTTGTCAAAATTTGGAAAGGCAAAGCTCGAAAAGACATTATCGGGAAGCTTTATCAGTATATCCGAATGAATCGGGTAGGGGCTTGATGCTAGGTATTCGTAATAGTAATACATGCCTACACTCAATACTACAATCCACATAGGAGCAGGAATCAATTGGAAATATTTATTTCGAATTTTACTGTAAAATACCATGATGAGTAAGCTGACAACTCCGACCATTCCGGCATAGAAAAAACTCGTATCATTGGTTTGGAAAAAGTTAACAATCGTTTCCGGTACCCTTACAAGTAATTGCACAATACTCCCTTTTTCGTTTAAATTCCCGAACATTACGTGAATTTGTTTAGCAAAGATTCCAATACCAATGGCGGCGAGCATTCCCTGAATGGCTGATGACGGGAAAAAGTCTCCCAGAGAGCCCAAGCGGAGAAAACCTAAGATAATCATGATGATTCCGGAGATGACTATAGCAGCCAGCGTATAGAGGTACCCGGTGTACATATCACCGGCTCCTAGCACTGTGATGGCGGAGAGTACCACTACGACCAATCCATTACCTGGTCCGGTAATGGTGACGTTGGATCCGCCTAAAATTGCAGCGAGTGTTCCTCCTACTATCGCGGCAATAACACCTGACATAGGTGGAGCTCCAGAGGCAATAGCTAATCCGAAACCTAAGGGAAGTGCAATTAATGAAACTACAAATCCAGCGAATATATTTTGTGGCAAAGCAGCCATAAACGCCTTTGCGTTTTGTGTGTTTTTCATAGTCAATATTATTTTACGATTAATACATCAGTAGGTAAATCCGATAAGATGTATTCGAGGTCATGAGGAAAAATACGATCGAGTAAACTCGTTTTTTTGGGGGCATTCATGACTAGCAAGTCTGCCCGTTTAACTTTGGCGTAATGCCCAATACTGTATCCCCGCTTTCCGAATATACTTTGTGTTTTTACGATGGTATCACCGATATTTACTCCTGCGAGTTCCCGCTGAATTCGTTCGTTTTCTTGGTGAGTCATATTTTCTTTAGCCACTGTGGCTTCTTGAAGTGTTTTATCGTCACAGACATTCACCTTAAGGGTTTTTTGGTCTATTTCATCAACGATGGTAACGCGTTTACATCCGAGGTGTCTAGAGACGTAAAAAGCGGTTTGTAAAGTCTTCTGAGTATCGTGGTTTTCGAGTCCATTGACAACCATGTGATTGCAAGGAACGCGTTCAACTGAAGGTTTTATAAATAGCAATACGGAGCAAGGAGATTTTCGGGTGATTTTACGAGCTATAGACCCTACGTAATATTTGTATAGGTTTTCGCGTTGCAAAGCACCGATTATCAACAGGTCAGCACGCAGTTCAGTTGCGGTTTCTATGATTACGTTTGCCGGATCACCATCTTGCCAAATGGCTGTGAATTTCGCTTTCATTAGAGGAGCGCTTTTCAACAGGGTTTCTAACTCTTTTTCTTTCGCTGTTGTTTTGACGCCAACATGTACTCCGATGAGTTCAGCATTAAAGGTGTTGGCTAATCGTATGGCTTCAAAAAAGTTAGCTTTTAGGTTAGGGGAAAAAGCAATTCCAACAATAATCTTGTGAATCAAAATATTAAAAATTTAGAGTTCGAATATAAAATTTTATTGTAGTTTTAAAAAATATACTTAAACAAGCGTAATAAAAACTTTATGATTGAACTTGCAGGAATCATTATTTTAGGGATACTTGCCCAATGGGTGGCGTGGAAGTTTAAAATTCCCGCTATTTTACCTTTAATTTTAATCGGTTTATTGGTTGGTCCGATAGCCGCAGAATTTTTTAGTAATGATGGGAGTAAATGGATAGAACCCATATGGAATGGAAAGAATGGATTGTTTCCGGGAGAGGGACTGTTTTATTTTGTGTCACTGGCCATAAGTATCATACTTTTTGAAGGTGGATTGACACTGAGAAAAAGTGAAATAGCCAATGTAGGGCCAGCTATCTCAAAATTAATTACGTTAGGAGCAGGAGTTACCTTTGCTATTGCTGCCATAGTTGCGCATTATGCCTTTGATTTAGGATGGGAAATATCCATGCTGTTCTCTGCGCTGATCATCGTAACAGGACCTACAGTAATTTCTCCAATTCTGAGAAATATACCTTTGAAGAAAGACGTCGCTGCCGTACTTAAATGGGAGGGAATACTCATTGACCCTATTGGGGCATTAGCCGCAGTATTGGTGTTTGAGTTTATCAGTGTAGGTGGAGGTAGTGGTTTTACCAAAACAGCTTTGATGGAGTTTGGTAAAATTTTACTCTTTGGATCTACCTTCGGATTTACCTTTGCTCATGCCTTGATTTTTATCATCAATAAAAAACTAGTACCACATTACTTACTGAATGTGGTATCATTATCACTAGTACTCTTCGTGTTTGTATTGTCAGATTTGTTTGCACATGAATCTGGACTGTTATCGGTAGTAGTGATGGGAATGGTAATCGCCAATAGCAACCTGAAAAGTTTTGATGAACTGTTGTATTTTAAAGAATCGTTATCGGTATTGCTGATTTCTATTCTTTTTATTCTACTCGCGGCCAATATGAACATAGATCAGCTCCTTTTGGTATTTAACTGGAAAGCGTTGTATTTATTTGCTGCTGTAGTGTTTGTGATCCGACCATTAGCAGTATTTCTGAGTACTTATGGTTCAACGCTGAAACTCAACGAGAAATTATTTATCAGTTGGGTAGGGCCACGAGGTATTGTGGCTGCAGGGATTGCTTCTCTTTTTGGGACCAAATTGATGAAGCAAGGTGTAGAAGGGGCGGAATATATCACCCCGTTGGTGTTTATGATTGTGCTAGGAACGGTATTACTGAATGCTACTACTGCCCGTTTGTTTGCAAAAATCGTGGGAGTTTTCTTAACGCGATCAGAAGCCATTGTAATGATTGGAGCTTCAGATGCAGCGCGTGTGATAGCAAAGTATTTGATAGGTAATGGTCGAAGAGTAGTACTCCTCGATCAGAATAAAAGTTATATTGAAGAGGCGAGAAATTTAGGAATTGAAGCCTTCGATATTGATATATACAACGACACCATTGATGATGATGCAGAGTTAAATGACGTAGGGTATTTGATTGCCATGACGGGAAGTGATGAAGTAAACAAATACGCGATTAATCAGTTTTCTGCCATTTATGGTGAGCGAGGAACGTATCGACTGGCTTCACAGAACGAAGCACGTGAAAAACAGTGTGAAAATGAAGACATGTTGTTTACGCCAAATGACGACTATATCAATTTGAATGAAAGTGCGCGTGACTATCCGTCTATTCACGAGGCACCGGTGAAGTCGTTCGATGATTATCAGGAGAAGTTGAATTTGATAACTGCGGAACGCAAGGCAATTCCGTTGTTCTTAAAGAACTCAAAAACATTAGCAGTGATACCTGAAGTGGAACGCAGCAGTGTTCATGAAAATGACAGCATTGTATACCTAGGGAAAAAGGTTACTTTTGATTAAAATATTGGGCTCTTGTAGCCCTAGCATCTTCGAGAATGCTATTGGGGTACTCATTTGATTTGAGTACTTCGATAGCATTACTTTTTTGTAAGATTCCTTCTTGTAATTTGTAATCGAAAATAAGACCTCCACCGGCAACAGACTCCTTAAAATGATAGGGTAGGTACCCGTAGTTTTTTAGTAGAGATGTCAATTCTAAATCGTGTGTTGCGGCAAATACTGTATGTTGTGTTTGGTTTAGGTATTTTAAGATGGCAAAGGCAGCAGAAACTCGTTCAGCAGTGTTGGTTCCTTTTAAAAGCTCATCTAAGACAAATAAACAAGGTCTATCGCCATCAGCGGCTTCGAGCAAGGTTTTAACAGTTTGGACTTCGGCCAAAAAATAACTTGTGTTTTCTTGTAAATTATCGCTAATGCGAATCGACGATAGTACCCTGTAAAAAGGAGCACGGTAACTCGTAGCAAAGGCAAAATGAAATCGCTGTGCAAGCAAGGCGTTAACGGCAACTGTTCTGATAAATGTAGTTTTTCCTGACATGTTTGAGCCCGTGAGCAGAACACTGTCTCCTTCCAATTGGAGGCTGTTGGTTACGGGGTTTTCAAGCAGTGGGTGGTACAAGTTTTTTATAGCCACTGTACGTTCGGTAAAAACGGGCATACAGGTACTCGTATCTTCCGCGAGTACTGAAGCGATGGCTAATGCGCTGTCAATCTCCCCTAAAAAGCAAAAGAGGTCATCTAAAGACTGTTGTTGAGTACTTAGGTCTTTGGTAAAGCTAAAGAAAGCTAAGTATTCTATGTTGAACAGTATCTTGATAATTTCGGAAACCATCCAAAAGGCAAATAAAAATTCATTATCAATATGATTTTCAAAAGCGATAAATTCTGTCTTTAATTTCATCTTCTCCAACTTGGAAAAGCAAGGCATGGTTCCGAAATGCTTGGAAATAAGCTCGTTTTTGTAGAGTGATTTAGCAATGCTTAGGGCTTTGTTTAGTTGGGTAACCCCGTTCAGATAGTAATGCAAATTGCTTTTGTTAGCGTAGTGCACAACGGTATTGATAGCTAAAATTGGGATTAGCCCCAGACTCAAAATCGGCATAAAAAAACTCCCGACCAGCAATGCCATGGTGAATACAGTCATGACTTGGATGGCAAGGTGATATTTTGAAGGTTTAATGGGAGCTCCGTGAATCAGTTGCTCGAAATAATAAACCTTGGAATGTCCGAGTTCTGATAGCGCTAGCTGGCAATTGATTGCGAGTTCAGGTTGCTTGCTAAATGCAGTTCTGAGGGTATTAAAGTGTTGCAGTTGTTGAGCAGTGCCTTCGGTTCTCAACAGGTAGTACAAATATTGAGTACCTATTTTAGAACGTGTTTTATTAAGGCGAATAAAAACGTCGTGTAGGTCTAAATCGTCAGTTACCTGATCGCTTACACGAATTGTCGTACTGTTTTTAGAGGTGGATTTATGCTCAAAATAAGCTCGAACTAAAGAAAAGTCGATAAGGTTGTTCTTAACAGGTTTGCCCCAAGTACGATGCAAAACACGTCGTAGTTTTCTATACCGTTTCTTTTTGTCGTATCTGCTGTAGAGGTACGCACAAAGTATTAAAACAAAGGTTCCAAAAAAATAATCCATAGCCTGTGATATAGTTATTGGTAGTAGTTCCTTTGAATATGTTACAGTAAGACACTAACATTTTATAAATCTAAACCAAAGGTGGACTTCAATTGTGCGATCATCGGATTTTTCTCCTTTAGTTTTTCGAACTTTTCATGCGGGGTATAAGCAAACTTTTTTTCTTCAACTGCATTGACGGTAACTTGGATATCAATACCGTAGTTGTTGAGCTTTTCGC
Source organism: Tenacibaculum sp. AWR4_210 (assembly GCF_056160945.1). Classification (NCBI taxonomy): domain Bacteria; kingdom Pseudomonadati; phylum Bacteroidota; class Flavobacteriia; order Flavobacteriales; family Flavobacteriaceae; genus Tenacibaculum; species Tenacibaculum sp. AWR4_210. The sequence goes on along the minus strand of NZ_JBSWYF010000003.1, from coordinate 112,482 downwards.
GCACAAAGCGCAGTAGTTTGGGTTTTCCTTTTTGAAGTTGATTTTTCATCAATTCATTAGGAACAGAAAATAATACCTTAAAGTTTTCTAGTAATTGTGGTTCTCCTGAAGCAATCACAGCGGCGATGCTGCGTTCTCCCATGTCTTGAAGTTTAAAATAGTACTTTCTCCAAGCATCTTTTAACTGGTCGTGGGTAAACGGTGTTCTCGGGTGGTTGTCGTAATTTTCCTCATCATTACCGCCTTTAAATTCCTTCTTTTGGTGAACATTCTTCAAAGAAAATGCCGAAGTACGACGTTTGATGTTCTTAAGCAAAGGAGGTCTATTGGTTTCCTGAACAGTTTGGTTAGGAGCTTCTTGTGTATTGGTAACAGGGACTTTAACGGCTCCTGCTGCTTCCTGAATGACATCAGTAACTGCTTTAGCAGGTACTTTTGCTTTTGTAGGGACTAGCGCCGTGAAAAAGGTAGCCGGTATTATGTAGTTGCTAGATTTTTTTTTTGCTCCATCAAAATTGATAGAGGCAATTTGCATCAAACAAAGTTCAACCAGTAGGCGTTGATTTTTACTTCCTCGATATTTAAGGTCACAATCATTGGCTTTGTCTATGGCCTGTAGTAAAAATTGCAGTCCAGTTTTACTTGCCTGTTCCAGGTATTTCTTTTTGGTACTATCCCCAACTTCGAGCAAACTGATGGTAGCCGTATCTTTAGCAACTAATAAATCGCGGAAATGACTTGCCAATCCTGTAATGAAGTGCTGTCCTTCAAATCCTTTGGCTAAAACAGCATTGTAGGCAATTAAAACTTCCGGGATTTTATTTTCAACTAATAAATCGGTCATTTCGAAATACACGTCGTAATCTAAAACATTGAGGTTTTGAGTAACGGCTGCTCGTGTTAGTTCAGTTCCAGAAAAACTTACAACGCGGTCAAAAATAGAAAGCGCATCACGCATGGCACCATCTGCTTTCTGCGCAATGATGTGTAAAGCATCATCGTCAGCGGTTATTCCTTCTCTACTACAAATAGTTTTAAGGTACTCTTTGGCGTCCAGTACACTGATTCGTTTGAAATCAAAAATTTGACACCTTGAGAGTATCGTTGGGATGATTTTGTGCTTTTCGGTGGTCGCTAAAATAAAAATAGCATGAGCGGGTGGTTCCTCTAAGGTCTTCAGAAATGCGTTAAAAGCGGCCTGTGAGAGCATGTGCACCTCGTCAATAATATAAACTTTGTATTTTCCTGTTTGAGGGGGAATACGAACTTGATCAGTTAAGTTTCTAATATCGTCAACAGAGTTATTCGAAGCAGCATCTAACTCGAAGATATTAAATGCAAAATCCTCATCTTCACTATTGCCAGCATCTTCTTGATTAATACGTTTCGCCAAAATACGAGCACAAGAAGTTTTACCCACACCTCGAGGTCCTGTAAATAACAAAGCCTGCGCTAAATGATTGTTTTTTATAGCATTTTCAAGGGTATTGGTGATGGCTTGCTGCCCTACCACATCTTCAAAGTTTTGAGGACGATACTTTCTTGCTGATACGATAAAATGTTCCATTGAGCTCTATTATTTACTAAGCAAAAATAGAAAACAACCTTTCAATTCACAAAGAAATTAATTGAGGAATCTAGAAAGTTGTGAACATTTGTTGAGTGCCAGGAACTTGGCGATTGAAGAATGGTGGTACTACCTTGTGCGGTAGCGCTATTTCAGTACTTGACAGGTAACTCAGGAACTACATTACTTTGGGTCGTGTTTCTTTTTAGGGACAGTGCTACTGTTTACTTTATGTTTCACGAGGGTGTTACCTTGTTTTCTTTTTCGATGTTTTCTTTTGTCTAGCGATCAATGTTTCTTTTTAGGGACGGCTTATCTGTTCGGCGCTGTTTACTTTATGTTTCATTGACACTTCAAAGATACGATGTCAGTTCGGTTGTTTTATCGGTATTTGGATGAGTGACAATTAGCTGTCGGTGAATGGGAAAGTATTAGCGTTTATTATAAACCTATGTTCTTAAATACTAAGCATAGAGTAGAGACGAGGTGAATTACTGAGGATAAATAAAGGTTCAAAAAATGAGTTGGATAGGATTCGGAGTGCTCACTGTGTAGGTAGAGCTGCCGATGAGGCAAAAGTATTGTATATGTGATAAGAGGTAAGGTTAAACTTGAAATTCGTGTTTCTTTTTAGGAACATATTACAAACTGTCTTCAGTTTTATGATTTTTATGTTTAACTAAAGTATCCTCGTGTTTTCGGCTATAAAATGAGGTTTTCTGTCATTATTTAGTTTATTGTATTTTTCGTAAATATAAAAGTAAAGTTCAAAATAATGGTAACTAAAGTGGCAACTGTGTATTTTTGTATGGATTTGATCAATTAAATAATTAGACATGTATTTTAGTTTAAAAGAACCTAACTCTGAAAAGAGTACTTTAATAATTCTTCGGTATTTTATCTCAAAGCGTGAAGGTAGGTTCGTTTTTTCGACGGGGCTTAAAATATTACCACAAGATTGGGATAGAAAATCAAAAATGGCTATTGTAAAAAGAGGACGGTCAGATTTGAGCTCTATTAATAGAAGGTTACAAGAGTTTGTGAACTTTTTAGATAAAACAATTGATAGGTTAGATATCGAAAAAACTTCAATTACTAAACAAGTTCTTAAGGAGTTATTTGATAGGGAGTTTAAAGATAGAGAGAATAGAAATCGTAGTTACATATTCTTAACCGATTTTGTTAATGATTTTATAGAAAAAGCTCCAAATTCTACAAATAGGAAGACCAAAAGGAAATATACATCTGAAAAGATAAGAGAGTATAAATCTACTAATAAGAAGATTTTAGAATTCGAGAAATTCCTAAAAAAAAGAATTAGAATTGATGGTTTTGATATTAAGATGTATGATATGTTTTGTGATTATTTCATATATGAGAAGGGATTTGCCGTAAATAGTGTTGGAACTTATGTGAAGAATGTTAAAGTTTTCTTAAGTAAAGCTGAGGAATTTGGATATCATCCACACCAAGATTTTAAAAGTTCAAATTTTACTGTTCGAAAAGAAAAAAGTCTATCTATAGCATTAAATGAGAGTGAAATTGAACGTATATTTCTTCATGATTTTTCCGGGAATATACATCTTGAAAATTGTAGAGATATGGCTATTATTGGGCTATGGACAGGATTAAGAGTTTCAGATCTAATTAATCTCCCCGAAATTAATATACATGATGAATTTATTAAAGTTACACCACAGAAAACAAAAGATAGTTCTGGTGTATCAGTTGTAATTCCTCTACATCATCATATTAAAGAAGTCATCAGAAAAAGAGGGATGCCAAGGATGCTTTCCAAATTTTCGTTTAATATGTATATAAAGGATGTATGTAAAGAAGTAGGGCTTGTTGAAAGAGTAAAAGGCGGAATGATTGTTAAGGACTTAAAAAATGAAACTTACAGGAAAAAAGTAGATTTTTTCCCAAAGTATAAGCTTATTAGTTCTCATACTTGTCGTAGATCATTCGCCACTAATCTATATAATATGAATTTCCCTGTTTTGTCAATAATGCAGATCACCGGTCATACAACAGAACATAGTTTTTTGACATATATTAAGGTTACACCAACTGAACATGCAGAGAAGCTTCTAGCTCACTGGAAGGAGTATTATAAGGATAAAAAAGTGTATGATTAATTTTTCTTAGATATGAATATTGGGTTTTAGCCTATAACGATACAAAAGACTAGATAAGAGTCAATAGAAAGTTACCAAAATATGATTGGGTTTACATATCATTTATGGACTAGTAACTCTTATTGTTAATGTATGGTATGTTTCGTTTTCTGGTATCTTTTTAGATAAACAAATGGATGGAATTAGGACTCTTAATGAAAGAAAAATAGAAAATAAATTAAGCGAAACGGCAATAGAATTTATATTGTGGATCACATCAAATATTAATTACAACAGTGGTAAAATGAACTACTAACTAATAAGTAGGAGTAGTTCATGAAATTATTATATATCTCCCAATGAATACATTGAAAAGAGTATCAAAAGTTCAGATTTTCTACTTTTAAACAGTGCGGTTTTTTGGGAAGCTTACAAGTCTTTGAAAGAAACATTAACAACATTAAAATCAGCATTATTTAAAATGCACAACGGGTACCATTTTTTTAATTACCTTTGTCCTGTTGAAATCAAAAAAACGTTATGAAAAAAATTCTATTTATCCTGGCACTAGGAATCACTTCTGGTATCCATGCTCAATTCAATCAATCCTATCAAGGAAAAAATCACACAACCCCATCACAAACCCCATTGAATCAAATTTATAGTGGATTTGTTTCTAATGATGGAAGTAACTATCCCGCTAATTATGGCTCTCTTTTGGGATATACCAATAGTAGTAATGGCTACGGATATTCTTATCAGATTTTTAAAGGTCATACGATACCCCGTTTAAAAATTCGATTTGCTGATTACTCATCAGGAGGAAATACCTGGTATTCTTGGAAATCAATTTTAGATAGTGGAAACGACATAATTTATGAGGGTAATAACGAAGAAAGCGCTATTACAGGCTATTCAAAAATCATCGGAAGATCATCTGACGGAATCTTACACTTAATGGCAGGCACCCATGACGGTTCTATATATCTAAATTACAACAAAAACGGTAATATTTACTTAGCTAATCAAGGAGGAAATGTCGGTATAGGCACACTCAACACAGGAAATTGGAAACTTTCTGTAAATGGAAATATTAGAGCCAAAGAAATAAAAGTCGAAACTGGATGGTCCGATTTTGTTTTTTACGACTCATATAAACTTCCCACACTAAAGGAAGTAGAAGAACACATTAAAGAAAAAGGACACCTAGAAGGTATTCCCAGTGCCAAAGAAGTAGAAGAAAATGGTATCTTTTTAGGAGAAATGGATGCTAAATTACTTCAAAAAATAGAAGAATTAACGCTTTATACCATACAACAAGAGAAAGAAATAGCTCGTCAAGCTAAGGAAATTGAAGCGTTAAAATCGCTAAACAAAAAACTTCTCGACATTCAAGCCAGACTTAAAAAACTAGAGTTAGAAAAACCTTAAACTTATTAATAAAAACATCAACATTAAACGTTCATCAGTAAAAGAACCGATGAGGAAATCACCATTTACAATTAGCTCAATTTTCATTGAGCTAAATTTTATTGTGAAAGAAATACTTCATCGTATTTCAATATGTGATTTTTTAATTTTGATGAATGATTTTTACTGTCCTTAGATTAGGGCAATAATCATTTTCAGATATAGATATGCTTTAAAACCTTCTTTTTGCACTATATGGAAGAAAAGTTTTTTAATTACATCATAAATGCTTAATTTTACGTCATATATGATAAAAAAACTTAAAGACAAAAAAAACAAACGGATTTTTAGTTTTAATTTTCTCGTTTTCCGAAATCAATCGGATAAATTTATCCCACCTACACTTACTTTATAAAGTCTTGATAGTTAACTTTTTGTTTTCAATAAGCAACTAGTATTTCTATTAGTTCAAGTCATGAGACTTAAATGTTATGCATTTTTTTGTTTCATAAGAAATAAAAATGTGCTAATATCTAAATAATAGTACGCATTTGTTTTCTAATTAAATAATAGATTTTCCTATCTATAGATAAATGTTATTTTCTGGTGCTTGCATAGTTGGTTGTTACTTCAATGAGCAGGTTGATTATTAATGTTTTTTAAGAATTAAAATAACTATATACATAAATGAAATATAAAATTTACGATACCATTAATAGAATTACGGCAGAACAAGTTGAAAAAGTAGCTGATTTTCTGTGTATTCATCTAGAGGAGTATGGAGATCCTAAAAGTGCAATTCAAAAAGCAATAAAGTATTCAGCTCAAGAGAATAAGGGCTTAGGAGGATACGTATTTACTTTAGAGAATGATAATGAATTGATAGGGGCAGTAGTTATGAATAAGACTGGAATGGGTGAATATATACCTGAAAATATTCTAGTGTACATTGCAACTCATAAAAATTATCGAGGTAAGGGCTTAGGTAAAAAGTTAATGCAGTTTGCTATAGAAAATTGTAAAGGAGATATTGCTTTACATGTTGAAAAGGATAATCCAGCAATATTTTTATACGAAAAATTAGGGTTTACAAACCCATATTTGGAGATGCGTTTGAAACGATAATGATATCATGAGGCAATTAAAGATAACAAAACAAGTAACGAATAGAGAAACTAAGTCATTGGATAAATACTTACAGGATGTGAGTAAGATTGATCTAATTACGGCTGATGAAGAGGTTGAACTCGCACAAAGAGTTAGGTCAGGGGATCAGATTGCGTTAGAAAAATTAGTTAATGCTAATCTGCGTTTTGTTGTATCCGTTGCTAAACAATATCAGAATCAAGGTTTGAAGCTACCGGATTTGATAAATGAAGGAAATATAGGGTTGGTTAAAGCAGCAAGGCGATTTGATGAAACTCGAGGCTTTAAGTTTATTTCATATGCAGTATGGTGGATTAGGCAATCTATTCTACAAGCTTTGGCGGAGCAGTCCAGAATTGTAAGGCTTCCATTAAACAAAATTGGAAGTATAAACAAGATAAATAAAGCTATAGCTCGAATTGAGCAGGAGATGCAGAGGACTCCATCTGCTGAAGAGATTTCAAAGGAGCTTGATATGACTATCGATGATGTAAAACAGTCTTTAAAAAATTCAGGAAGGCACATATCTATGGATGCACCTTTAGTTGAAGGAGAGACTTCTAATTTGTATGACGTCTATAATTCAGGTGAATTACCCAATGGAGATCAAGAGTTAATGTTGGAGTCGTTAAAAATTGAAATTTCTAGAGCTATTAATACTTTATCCCCAAGAGAATCGGATGTAATTAAGATGTTCTTTGGTTTAGAGGGTAATACGCCTGTAAGTTTAACAGAAATAGGTTTTGAATTTGATCTGACAAGGGAGCGTGTTCGCCAGATTAAAGAAAGAGCGATTAGAAAGTTGAAGCATAGTTCGAAGTCAAATATGCTGAAGACTTATCTAGGTTAAATAATAAATAATTAAAAGTATGCTGAGAATAATAGTTAAAGACGGAGAGAGAATCGAAAAGGCTCTTAAAAGGTATAAAATAAAGCACAGGAATACTAAAGTAATAAAAGAGTTAAGAAAAAGAAAACATTTTTCAAAGCCATCAATTCTTCGTCGTGAAGAAAAGCAAAAAGCCGAGTATAAACAACAGTTATATTCTGAAAAAGAGAAGTAAAGTATGGTTTACAGCAGTGTTATGTTACCAAATTTTGCACATGAATTTTATTTAAGTATGGGGCTTAATATGACTCTACTTTTTTCACTTAAAAACAAAAAATATGGATATTCATATAGTTGATTTAATAATTTTTTTAGGCTACCTGGTTTTTATGTTAGGAGTTGGTGTCTATTTCTTAAATAAGAATAAATCTCAAGAAGATTACTACGTTGGTGGTAGGAACATGTCTGCGGGCCATATAGGTCTTTCTGTTGTTGCCACAGATGTTGGTGGTGGATTTTCTATCGGACTAGGCGGTTTAGGTTTTTTAATGGGGTTATCAGGAAGCTGGATGCTTTTTACTGGACTCTTGGGGGCGTGGGTGAGCGCCGTTTTTTTAATTCCTAAAATTTATCCAATAGCAAAGAAACATAAATTCCTTACTTTCCCGGAAACTTTAGCTTTTCATTATAATAAGAAGGTTGCTCTATTAGCAGGTGTGATCTCCTTAATTGGCTATATTGGGTTTACAAGCTCTCAAATATTGGCTGGAGCAAAACTGGCTTCAGCTACTTTTCCGTCTATTTCTATAACTAAAGCTGTTCTAATTATGGGAGTTATTGCCGTGGTATATACTGTGATAGGGGGAATAAAAGCGGTTATCTATACAGATACAATTCAGTGGATTATTTTGATGGTAGGATTAGTAGGGATTGGTATTCCAATGGGATATATTGAAATAGGAGGATGGAATGCGATTAAAGAAGCAGTTCCTCCAAGTTTTTTGTCATTGAATAATATAAAGTTTATAGATTTATTTAATTGGATTATTACGATTGTCCCGATTTGGTTTGTAGGAATGACGCTTTATCAAAGGATATATGCTTGTAAAGATGAGAATACTGCGAGGAAAGCATGGAAAATTGCAGGTTTTTTTGAGTATCCAATAATGGCTTTTATGGGGGTGGCTTTGGGTTTATTTTCCAGAGTTGCTTATGAGCAAGGGATGTTCACTTCGATAGGCTTTGGTCCAGGGGATCAGGTTTTAGATGCAGAATTGGGATTGCCCCTTTTGTTAAGAACTATATTGCCGGTTGGCTTAATGGGACTGATGATGTCCGCATATTTCTCTGCTATCATGTCAACAGCTGATAGTTGTTTAATGGCAGCTTCAGGAAATTTAACAACTGACATCTTTGGTTATTTTAAAAAGACTGTGAGTATCAAAAATACCCAAGTTATTACATTTGCAATTGGAGGTATTGCGATTTTATTAGCAACTGTTATGCATAATGTGTTGGAGTTGATGCTATATTCTTACTCTTTTATGGTTTCAGGACTACTGATTCCCGTTTTAGGTAGTCTTATATTAGAAAAGCCCTCTTCTAAAGCAGCAATTTATTCAATGATTACAGGAGGTATGGTTACCTTGATGTTAATTCTAAGTAATTTTGAACTGCCTTTAGGTTTGGACGCGAACTTTTTTGGAATTACGGCAGCATTACTGGTGTTCGTAATTGTTCATGTAATTGAAAAACGAAGGTAGTGTATGGCAGAATTAATAATACATACAGAAAGAATTAGAGAGAATATACATTATCTAAATAGCTATTTTAAAAGTAACAATATTGAATGGAGTCTAGTTACTAAAGTATTTTCAGGTGATAAAGTGTTTTTGAAAAAAATATTGACTAAAGAATTGATTTCAAATATACATTCTGTTGGAGATTCTAGGTTAACTAGTTTAAGAAACTTGAGAGAAGTAATACCCAATATCAAAACAATATATATAAAACCACCTGCTGTAATTTATTCAGATGAAATAGTAAAGTATGCAGATATTTCTTTAAACAGTTCATTGCCTACAATCGAGGCTTTAAATTGTTCTGCGAAACGCCAAGGAATCATACATAAAATTGTTATTATGATTGAATTAGGAGAGTTAAGAGAAGGTGTGAATAGAGAAGATATTTTAGAGTTCTATAGAAAAGTTTTTAACCTTTCAAATATTGAGGTAATAGGGATTGGTTCCAACCTAGGTTGTATGTATGGGGTAGAGCCTTCCTATGATAAGCTGCTGCAATTATCTCTTTATAAGGAGCTTATTTCAGCAAAATTCCAAAAGAATTTGAAATTTATATCTGGAGGAACATCGATTACGCTTCCTTTAGTAGAAAACAAAGTCATACCAAAGGATATTAATCATTTTAGAATTGGAGAGGCCATTTTTTTCGGAATTAGTCCATTGAGTGGAGAGAAATTCAAAGGTTTAAATACAGATACTTTTGAGTTTTATGCTAATATTATCGAGTTGAAAGAGAAGCATCTAGTTCCGGACGGTGTTATTAGTGATGCTAATATAGGTCATACTGTAGAATTTGATGAAAACAATGTACAAGAAACATCATATAAAGCCATACTAGATTTTGGGTTATTAGATGTAGATAAAAAAGATATTGAAGTTGAAGATAAGGATTTGTCTTTTGTTGGTATTACTTCAGATATGATAGTTATCGATGTTGGAGCAAATAGAAAGACTTCAGGTGAGGTGAAATATAAAGTTGGTGATAAAATTAGATTTAAACCTAATTATATGGCAGTTGCAAGATTGTTAAATTCAAAATTCATAGACAAAATTTATGATTAAGTAAAACTTTGATCATTCCTCTCAGTTTAGGGCAGTAAACTTGCTAAGTTAATATGATTTTTAGTTTTCTTAGATTGAAAATTCGTAATACAATATTAGATGAGTGTGATAAACAAGTACTAGGTTTAGATGAAACATGTAGTTTAAGTGTTGTATTCACATATTGTTGGAAATCAAGACATTGTTGAAGGGTGGGTATTTGATAGCATCGAAAAAAATAACATTAGACATTATAAGAATTATTATTTTCATACTTCTTATTACTTTTTACTTTACAACTAAGCTTGGATTGATAATAGGGACCATTCACTTGGTTTTAGCCTTTGTTAACTCTAAAAAGTATGGTATGAGTATTGTTATGATGAAATGTATGCATTATATAGAAAAAAAATATAGAATCTAATTTAATTAAGGGGGCTCTTAGAGCTCCCTTTTTTTTATTGCCAATCACACATAGAATTAAGATGGTTTCGAGGTGGGGGGCATAATTTACTAGGAGCGAAGTGTATCAAAGTTATAATAGTTTTAATAAAAAAGCGCAAACTTATGTTTTGCGCTTTTCTGTTTATTCATATACAGCAGTTTCAGCTGTTTTTCTATTCGTTTCCAAATCCGATTTTACGCTATCCAATTTCATTCCGATAGTCATTAACGCAACCTTTCCAAGAGGTAAGCGAAGTGTCGGGTTTTTAGAATTGACCAAATCGATAATCGCTTTAGATGCTTTTGTGGGGTCTCCTTCTTGTTTTCCATCAACTCCTTTTAGTTTGCTTCTGAACGCTCCTGCTGTTTCAGAATAGTCGTCAATTACCTTAATAGCTTCTCCAAGTCCTTTTCCGGAAAAATTTGTTCGGAATGGCCCTGGCTCTACTATTGAAACTTTTATACCTAGAGGTTCAATTTCTTGAGCCAATGCCTCACTAAAACCTTCTAAAGCAAATTTACTCGCATTATAAATTCCAAAACCTGCAAACGCCTTTATTCCTCCGTGCGATGAAATTTGAACAATATGTCCTGTCTTTTCTTTTCGCATAAAAGGTAGAACAGCTTGTGTTAGTTTTAAAGTGCCAAAGAAATTTGCTTCAAACACTTCTCTTGCTTCTTCCATTGAAGTCTCTTCAATCGCTCCAACAAAACCTACTCCTGCATTATTGACTAAAACATCAATACTGCCAAATTTAGATATAATGTTTTCTACTGTTCTTTCAATATCAGTTTCATTTGTAACGTTAAGTTTAAAAGCAAAACCATTTCCCTTGTTTTGAGCATTAAATGCATCAACTTGTGATTGCTTTCTAAATGTTCCTATTACAAAACATTCCGATTCCATTGCAGATTGAGCAAGGGCTTTGCCCAATCCGCTAGAAATTCCTGTTATAAGCCAAATTTTCTTTTTCATAGTTATTCTTTTATTAGTGAATTAATATTGACTTTAAAGAAGTAGCCTATGGCAATAAATAAAAGTGTTGGTAACAACCATATTCCGTTTCCAATAAAATCGTGAGCTACGTGAAAAGCAACGATATTAAATATTAGAGGAAGAAGAATTAACCAACCTACAAATCTGGTTTTTGGAATAACTAAGAGTATTCCTCCAACTATTTCAGCGATAGCGACCATTTTAAATAAGTATGTAGAAAACATTGCACCCATAAATTGTTGTGCAATCGGGTCTGCTGGTGGTTCAACTGGAATAAATCCGAGAAATTTATTTAAACCAAAAATCACCATTAAAAGGGCTAAGAAGGCTCCTGTTATTTTTTGAATTGTTGTATTCATTGTTCTATTTTTTAAGTGAATTAATAATATCTGAAGCTTCTACGCGATTTCTATAATCTCCGTCAATTGACTTTGCAAAAGAAATTGTACTGTCTTTTTCTATTATAAAAACTGCTGGAACTGGCAATTCTTGAGAGTCGTCGGCGTAATGACTATCGAAATCAATACCTAAAGCTTTCATTGTTTCAATAGGTGTCTCTTCGTTCTTAAAAACCGTTGTGAATTGTCTTGTTACAATATTTCCATTGTCGCTTAGAACCTCAAATTGCAATTCGTTCTTTTCTTTAATGTTGAGCGACTCATCAGGTGTTTGAGGTGAAACAGCAACCAAGTTTGCTCCTAAAGAATTAATATCCTCTAAGACCTGCTGATATTGATTTAATTGTAAGTTACAATATGGACACCAAGAGCCTCTATAAAATGTCAAGACTACTTTTCCTTTTTCTAAAAGTGATTTTAAAGTTGTTGTTTTTCCAATGGCATTGGATAAAGAAAAATTTGGTGCTTTATCTCCAACATTTAATTTTAAGATGTTTTGATGATTTGATTTTAATGTTTTTGCATCGGCATCAAAGACATCTAGTGCGTCTTGAGGTAACATTGTACCTAAATTGTATCGTAATTCTGTTAGACCTTCTGCGTAAGAAGGTATTTGTGTTTGTGTACTCATTTTTCTTTGTTTTAAAACTATGTCATTATTGACACTACAAAGGTGAGACACTACGGACCAATAGAAAATGAACTGATTTAGGAAATTTACTTGAACTAGTTCAAGATTTTGTGGCTATGCGTTTTCTTATTTTACTCAAGAATTCTGGCGACATTCCAAGATAAGATGCCAAAGCATATTGAGGTACTCGCTGTACAATAGATGGATAAAGGTTTTGAAATTCAATGTAACGTTCTTCCGCAGAATTGCCTAAATTGGAAAGCACTCGCCTTTGAGAAAATGCAAAAGATTTCTGTGCAACCAACCTAAAGAAACGTTCAAATTTTGGGTTTTCACCACATATTCTTTCAACGTCTTCATAGGCAATTTGCTGAACAATGGAATCTTCCAAAGCTTCTACAAAAAGTGACGCTGGTGTTTGATGTATATAACTATTGAAATCACTTATAAACCAATCCTCAATGGCAAATTGAATGGTATGGTCAATTCCATCATCATTTACAAAATAGCTACGAAAAGCTCCTTTCAACACATAAGTTTGATGTGAGCATACAAAATTTGGTTGCACAATAAATTGTCTGCGTTTAACATTAGTAGTTCTCACGATGGAACTGAATTGTTTCTCGTCTTCTTCATTAAGAGAAACGTATCGTTTAATGTTATTCAATATGTTTTCGTAGTCTTTCAAGTTTTTTTCAATGTGCCACAACGTCCAAATATAGGCATTGCGGTTATCCAAATATATTATAAATATATAAATAATTTTGGTTTATTTAGTTTATTTATATTTAGAGTGTTTATTAGAATTAAGAAATTTCATTTGATTTATAACTTAACTTAGCAATTTTACTGTCCTAAACTTAGGGGAATGATCAGTTTAGATATCCGAGTGTTGGGCATTTTTAGGAATTGTTTGTAATGATGAGGGATTGCTGTATATATCCCAAATCCATTTGCGGGGAAATGATCATTCTTTTGTAATTATAGGCTTGTGCTTTGACTGTAGTGGATTGTAAATGTGTATGGATTTCTGCTTTAGCTTTTTTATATCAATGTCATTAGGTAACCTATCAATGTTCCGCCAATAACGATAAATGCACTGTTTACCTTCTTAAAGACAAAAACAGAAATTATGCTTAGTGCCGCAATAATTATTGTTCGCCAATCGGTCAAAGTATCTTTTCCCATTTCTACACAAACGGCTAAAATTACGGCAACTGCAGCAATGTTAACTGCGTCTAAAAAAGCTACAATAATTTTCGATTTCCGCATTTTTGGAATGAGTGGATTTAAGATAGCAACAAAAATGAAAGAAGGAAGAAAAATTCCGACAGTCGCTGTTATTGCTCCCCAAAATCCACCTAATTGCCAACCGATAAATGTTACCGTTGATAAAACAGGTCCAGGCGTAAATTGTCCAACTGCTACAGCATCAATTAATTCTTGTCGTGTTAGCAAACCTGTATTGACCAATTCTGCATCTAAATAAGCAAATAGAACATATCCGCTTCCATAGAGTAGGGCACCGACTTTAACAAAAGTCCAAAGAATTTTTAACTTACTCATTGATACTGTTACCTGCAATAAAACAAGTGGAGTGAAACTGTTCAGATTGTTTTTAGAGTTGCGGATTAAATGCCAAATTAAACCGAGAAATCCGCAAGTAAACAACGCCAAAATTTCGTGTACTCCAAGCAAACAAGTAATCAACGTCAATGCTCCTAAGATTCCGAGTTCTACATTTTTAAGAGCTTTTTTTCCAAGTCGGTAAACTGCTCCAAGAATAATGGCAATTACTGTTGGTTTTATTCCGTAAATGAAAGGCTCAACTTTTGGAAGTTGTCCGTATTGCTGATAAAGCCAAGCAAAAGCCATTGTAATAACTACCGAAGGAAAAATGAAACAAACACCTGCCACAATCAACCCTTTCCAACCAGCTCTTTCGTGTCCACAGTGCATTATCATTTCTGTGGAGTTGGGTCCTGGAATTAAATTGGTAGCACCTACCAAGTCAAGAAAATGTTGATGGGTCATCCACTTTCTTTTATTCACAACTTGATTTTCCATCATTGCGATATGAGCCGCAGGACCACCAAAAGCAATACTTCCTAATTTGAAAAAAAGTAAAGCAACTTCTTTTAAATTCTTATCCATTTTTAAATAATTTTTTGTCAAGTGACCAATTTCCACTACCCTGAATAATTAAAAAAATACTTCCTAAAAGCATTGCCCAATCAGTTCGACTTCTGTGCATCATTATCCAAAATCCATCATTGGCTAAAATTTCTAATTTTGTTGTAACAATTGCAACCAACATAATTACGAGTGTTGTAACACTTGCCAATCGGGTAAGCAAGCCAAGTAAAATAAATGTACCACAAACAATTTCAAACGTGCCAACAAAAGTACCGAGAAATTCTGGTGATGGAAGCCCGATTTTTTCAAATCGTCCTGCACCTCGAATGGTAGGAAATAGAAATTTTTGAATTCCTTCTGAAAGAAAAACCAGACCAACCATTAAGCGAATAATGATAGGGGTTTTGAAGTTATCTGAATTGATTTTTTTTTGGAACATAATTAGTTTTGAATTTTTAATTGTTTGTAGATATGTTTTTTAACTGTAAAGTGTAGTGTTTTTTCAATTTGGTGGTCAGAGTATTTCCAATTTTCGTCTTGTCCCGTCCAATATAGTTCCTGATTACTATAGCCTTTTTCTACTATTGCCGTATCATAATCCATAAAGCAGTTTTCATGGTTTTTTAATTTTTTCCTGTTCGCTTCCTTTTATCCTTTAGCCTTATGCATTTTGCTCTTTCTTGTTTGCAGAAGACCAAAGTAGAAGTAAAACGACAATTGATACTGACCATTTCATGTTTCGTGAATTTTAATGTTGTAAAATTATACAACATACAACCAGAAATATGGTCTATTTGAAAAATGTGTGGTATTTACTTGTTGCTACATCTAAAGCTCACTGGAGTTTGGTGAACGTGTCGTTTGAAGTATTTTGAAAAATGGGAATTGTCTTTGAAATTAAGTCTGTGAGCAATCTCGTTTATGGTAATGTCCGTATAAAGCAAAAGCCTTTTTGCTTCATTTATGATGTGCTCTGAAAGAATTTCGGTAGAAGATTGACCTGTTTCTTTTCTGCAAATTGTATTTAGGTTTTGCGGAGTGATATTCAGTAATTTGGCGTAGTGGTTAACCTTGTTTAGGAGTTCATTTTCTTTGCTCAAAAGGTCAATGAATTTTTGAAAGACTGTGCTGTTTCCGTTTTTAGAAATGGATGGTGTTGCTGATTCTAGCATTTTTGCCAGAAGTGCTTTTAACAGTCCTTCAATAATTGGTTGGTTGGTTTTTTTTTTATCTTGATATTCTTTTAGCAGAATATTGAATATGTCTATTGCAGAATTGTCATTGGGAAAAAGATATGTTTGTGCGCTCAATTCTGAAATCAGGCGTTTGATATCCTTGTCCAAACAGTTGTCGATAAAGGATTTTTTGATGATGAGTACAAAGCCTTTGGGTTCTGCTTTGATATCCCAAAAATGAACCTGCTCTTTTCGGATTGTGAAGATTACAGGCGGTTTTATTTCATATTCTTTGGTGTCAATAGTGTGTGAACCAATTCCTTTAGTTAAGTATATAAATTCAATATAACTATTGTGTTTGTGCGGAGATGTTTTTCTTATGTGCCGTTTGAACGAAGCAATTTTTAGTCCTTCGGTTTGTCTGGTTTTGTCTTTTATTTCGAGTTCTACTTTCATATATTGTATTGCTGTCCGTAAGGTAGCAAAAAACCAAATGTGCTTAATTTACGATGGGGTTGTTGCTTTATGTGTCTTTATAATAGGTTTTTATGTGTGTTTTTTAGATTAAAATCAACGTGTTTAATCACTGTTATACAACGAATATAAAAGTTATCATTGAAATTGTCAAAAGGATGTTTTATTTTTGATAAGTAATTTTTACTGTCCTAAACTTAGGAGAATGATCAATATGATTATTCCTTTTTCATTACAATTTGTTAGCTAAATATTTGGTGTAGTGTTCTTGTTTATAATTCTTTGGTGAGTTTTTCTCTAATTGGAATTTGAATATTCAATACAGTACCTTTATTTAATTCTGAACTTATTATGAACTTACCATTTAACCTTTTTACTCTTGATTGAATATTCTTAAGACCAATTCCGGTTTTACTCTTGGAAGTATCAAAACCGTTACCATCATCTTCGATTTTAATAAGAACACCATTATTCTCTCTATTAAGGAAGAGATTGACATTTTTGGCTCTAGCATGTTTAATAGTGTTTTGTAAAGACTCTTGTATTATGCGATATAGATTTACTTTGTCGATTTCATTAACAATATTCCAATCGATACTTTTATCCGAATGAATGGAGTAACTAAAACCATGCAATTTACTTCGATCAATAAATAATTGCTTTACAATCTGTAGAAAACCAATATCTAACCCATTCAGATTAGTATTTAATTTGTGTGATACCTCCCTGATCTCTTTTTCAATTTCTTGTAGTTCATCTAAAAAGCTTAGATACTTTTCTTTACTTTCATTTTTTGATAAATCTAAAAATCCTAGCCCCATACGTGTTCCGAATAACTTACCTAAAACCCCATCGTGCAATTCTTCTGAAATTCTTTGTCTTTCCTCAGCTCTTTGTTCTTCTTGTTTGATTAATACTTCTTTTTCCAACCTATTAATTGATTCTATAGCCTTCTTGTTTTCTTCTTCCAATTTCTGAAATGTTCCTTTTCTATACTTACTAAAGAAATAAAATGCAAGCGAAGTTAGTCCTCCAGAAAAAATGCTCATGAACAAATATGTTATTTTGGAAACATTTTGAAATCTCTGAAAAATCCAAAAAAAATTAAAAAAGCATACAGCTAAAATTTGAGTGTGTATTAAAATACTTCCTATATTATGCCGTTCCCATTTTAGAGACTTATATAAATAGAATAATGCGTAGATAAAAATCAAGAAAATGAATGATATTTTCTCAAGAAAGAATTTGATTGATTTAAATCCATATAGTTTATTTTGTTCAATTTCAATCAAAAGTTCCTTATAGGCTTTGTTTTTACGATTATTCACTTGAATATAGGACTTGTATTCAGGTGTGTCTTTGGTTATATCTTTTATTATTTTCAAAGCCTTAGTGTTCTCTTTTTTTAACTTTTCAAAGTTGCTCTTTTCTAGATAATAACTTTCATTGTAATTTGGTAGGAAGTCATGTGAGAAATATGTAATAAGGGTGATAATGAAAAGTATAAAAAATATATAGTTACCGCCATTTATTTCAAATAATGAATACAATTGATGTCTTCTTGTATTTTTATTAATTTTAGAGTGTTTATTAGAATTAAGAAATTTCATTTGATTTTTAACTTCATCAGGTAAATATGCGTCTAAAATAATATCCTTTTTTAAGCTTTGAACTGATTTTAAAATTAATATTCAATGTGTTTAAAATTTTTTGAACGATATTTATACTACAGGCTAGTTCTTAAGGTGTTACTTTTCATAAAGTATCTTTTCTTCCTTTCACTATTAAATTAAAGAATTAGTACCGAAGGAATAATGTTGATAGTTTGATTTTGTTATTAAAGAAAATTTTGGTTTTTGGGTTGTTAAAGTGGATGTTGCGATCAACTTTTTGTATCCTTATAACTTCTTCGTCAATATTTGGTAAAAACTAAATTTCCCTTTTCTTTCGCACATTCATATAGCCCCCAAATAAACTTCTAACTATATTACTCGATTTAATAAATCTCTTTTGTATTTATTATGGGATAGTATTAGGAGGTTAATGCTTTGTTTTTATGGGGTTTGGTTGTTGGTTAATGTCGGTTTATCTGTAAGATGTTTTTTTGTTGTGCTTATTGATCTTTAAGAAAAATGGTCCCTATACCTAATTGGTTTACAAGAAGAAGTTTTTTAAGTAATAGTTTTGTGGCATGAGTAAATTGAAAGTGGTAATAGCAGAGGATCACGATGTCGTTGTTAAAGGTTATATGGCCCTTATAAACTTAATGGATGATGTAACCATATCCAAGGTATTTACTACCGGAGTTGATTTGGTTAAGTATTGTAAGGATCATTCGTTTGATATTTTGATTTTGGATTTAGAAATGCCTCGTTTTGATGGGATTCAAGTCTTGGAGTATTTGAAAAAAAATAAAATTGAAATTAAAGTATTGGTTTCTTCTGCACATTATAGTAATGAGTTCATTGAAGAAATGAAGTCTAGGTATAATGTGAAAGGTTTTTTAACCAAAGCAGGATGTCATGATGACTTGGGAAAAGCAATTATAAATATATCTCACGGAGGTAACTATTTTCCTTCTATTTCTTCAATTACAGAAGAAAGTCAATATTTGAAGGATAAGATGTTGGCTCAACAGTTATCAGATAGAGAGCTAGAGCTTTTGCCTATGATCGAATTTTATAGTTATAAAGAGATAGCTTATGAAAAAGGAATTAGTTTAAGTTCAGTAAAGACTTATTTCAGGAGAGTTCGTGAGAAGTTAGGATTAAACGACAATTTAGAGCTAATCAAATTATTAACAGGAGGCAAGAAGTAGCTAATTAAAGCTGTGAACTAGTATGCTTTCGTATCTTTATAGGTTGAATTTATACCTTATAATGATGAAAAAGTTAGTATTACTATTGTTTGCTGTTAGTTTAGTTTTTATTTCTTGTACAGATAATACAGCAGAGCATGAAGCGTTATTGGAAGCAAAACAAGCAATCGACAAAGGGGGAGACATTAACCCAGGAGGAGGGACGCCCCAGACATCGGATTCAGACGACGATTAGGAAAGTGTTGACTTACATAGTGTTAATTTTTTGTGCAACCTCATTTTACTTACACAAGTTTATAGAACCTTACGGGGAAGATATATTACTCGCAGAAAAGAAGTATGAAGAGGCCAAGAGAAGGAATACTATTGCCTTAAATAAGGTTAAAAAATTAGCTTTAGGAACTCAGGAATATGAAAATTATAAGATAGCCAATTCTGATAAGAAGAAGACTCATAGTTTGTTTGTAAAAAAGATTGAAAATAATAAGTTCCTTGTTTTTAGTTCTTTTCAGCATTTTTTAGAACGGTTTGGATTGATTTCTTGTGTGTTCTTTTATGCTATATATAACCTCATTAAATCGTTTATGAGGGAGCGATTTAATGTTGGAGCTAAGCTTGTGCATACTTTTATGTTATCTGTTTGTTTCAACTATTTTTTTTGGATTTTCCAAAGTTTTCAAGACTTAACCAAAGCTAGTTATGTGTTTGTAACGATATTATCTGCAATATTGATGTTTCTAGCAATTCATTTTATAACTAAGTATAAGCAGGATAGAATTTACAAGCTTCGTATGCAAATGTATGATATAGCCAAGGTTGCTCTCAGAAATTCTAGACCTGAGAAGCTTGACGAAACCTTCAAAATCTTGAAGGAAATAGCAAACGATAAGTAGATTTAAATGAAAAAACCGTCTCGATAAGTTGTAGAGAACAAAAAATCCTATAAATTTGTAGAGTGTCTTATTAAAAAAATTGCTGTTCAACGCCCCTGTTGAGCAGAGTATCGAATTGTTAAATAATAATTAATAACTAAAAGTAAACCTAATTACTAAAGCTACATTAATGCCGTAACTTTACCTTTTTAAATTTAAAATAAGGTAGATTATGAAAAAATTGTTAGTGGTGTTAGCCGTGGTTAGTATTGGTTCATTTTGTAGTTGTACAGACAACTCATTAGAAGAAATTGAAAGAAATGGACAGGCACAAAATCGCACAGAATTTAAGATCGATCCTGAGAAGGATTGCCCGCAGAATGACAGGAATTGTAACGGGGTTCCTGACGACCAAGAGTAGTATTTATCTGACATTTTTGGTCTTTATAGGGACTACTTCGAGATTTATACATGTAATTTTCAATGTAAATGATATCAAGGGCATATTTGGATATTCATATATGTCCTCTTTTTTGAACGCATTAGGCATCAATCTATCATTGTTGTGCTCGGCGTTATTTATAAAGTATTTAGTAAGTAAGGTTCAAGAAGATATTAGGCCTTTGGTTAATCTAGGGGCTAATATGTACCTTTATGTAGCCTGTTACTTTATGATCAACTTATTTATTCCAAAAAAAGTTTTATTCGGTACACCTGATTTTCCTTGGTTTTATTATTGGGGAAGTATGTTGGTGTTATCAGTGCTTTCAGGCAGATTGTTTGCCTTGATTCAGAATGCAATACTTTTCTCCGAAGAAAAATTAAAGTCGCTAATAAGGGACTTGTTTGACTTTATTCTTTTGGATGTTCAAGAAAATGACATGATCAAAGAAGAAAAGAAACTTCTTTATAAAGATAAATCAATTGAACTACTTAAAAATGCGTTAGATAATGAGTGAGAAGATGTCGTATAGAGAGAAGATAAAACGATCTGGGTATTTATCGGATGAAGTAAAGAATAAGGAAGAAATAGCAAAAGATTTAGAAGAACGAACGAATGAAGAAGTAAAGAGACAAAATGAGCTCATTGATACTCATAAATGTGAAATATCATCAATGGGAAGAGTAGAGGTAATGAGTGTGGATTTTGAATTGGTCCAAAGCTTTTGTTAACTCATTAAAGATAGCGCCTGTAATAGGGCGCTTTTTTTTATAGCTAATTTTCTATTCGTTTAAAATTATAGTTTTTCCCTACTTTTATTACGGTTTTCCGTAATTGTAATAACTCTTTCATCTTTATATTTACGAACTAGTAAAGTTATATTGATATACAAATACATCGATTACAAACTAAACAAGCTGTATAACGACGTATTTTATGCGTATATAAACAAGTTAGCTGTAATACAAAACGACACTCGTAATTGAAGAAACGAACAGATAATAAATGACAAAACCATTAAAGAAGAATTCACTTAAGGAAAATGCATTATCTGCCATTGGAGAATTCTTATACGAAGAAAACTTCACAAGAAAGCCTGAATTAAAAGAAGGTATCTTAGAACTTATTAATCTAATATCAGATTATTATGAGGAAGGAGAAAGACTTTACCCTGAAATACTTATAGTTACTGATTGGGATTATTTTAAATCAATTTCTAATAGAGAGATAATAATAAATACGACAGAACTTGCTTCTTCCGAATTTTCTAAAATTCTAAAATTATGTGCACCATTAGCAGTTGGTAATTGGAATATTGTTATCGAAATAAAAGATAAAAGTTTAAAATATGGACTTATCGATTCTGAAATAATTGAGACTAGTCCATCACTTTATGAACAAACTGTTGGAAAACTTGGTGTTGTTCAAGATGAATACTCTTTAGCTTATATTCGAAATATTGGCTCTAAAACCGTTGAATTAATTGGACAACAAAGTAGGCTAGTAATCTCTTTGGACTTAATCGAATATAATCTAGAAGAAAATGATGATATTCAAAATATATGTGAAGATATAACATCTTCCTGCAATGAAGATATTCAAGAGACTGTCCATACGTTTATAAGCAAAACTCTGAACGAAGCAATTAGAATTGGACACGGAAACCTAATAGCCGTAGTTAAAGATAATGAAGAAACTATAAATACAGTCAAAACTAGATTTAATGACTGTATTTATTTAGAAAACCCTATCAACTTTCAAGAATTTATACAGAATTGTGAAGTTGAAAAATCAAATGACACATCTGTTAATCTTATTTCACATAGTAGAATATTAATTTCTATGTTAAATCACGATGGAATAACAATTTTAACAGATACTGCAAAGATAATTGGTTATCATATGTTTATCCCCAAAATTGATGGCGATATAGATATAAATGGAGGAGCAAGAACAAGAGCTTTTCAATCAATGATTAATTCTCAGAACTTTTCTGCTTGTATGTATAAATCACAAGACGGAAAATCGAAATATTGGAAAAAAGATGAGTAAGGATATAATATTATGGAAAGGAACTGATGGAGAAATCATTCCTGTAAATAAAAGTGAGGCAATAGAAATTGTTCCATATGCTATCAGTCTATCACCGAAACAGCAGACCCACATTGTGAATGCTTTTAATATGGAAGCCTTTGATATGGCTGCTGAATTTGCTTGGAAAAAGGCAATGACAAAACTAAAAGAAACACTTTCAACACTTGGGATGAAGTTTATAGGAGAACTTTTAAACCGAGAAGATATTGATGAGTATTCTACTGTTGATACATCACTTACTGATTATTCTACTATTAATTTAGCAGAACAATTAGGTGTAATTAGCTCAACAGCTGCACTTAAACTTAGACAAGCTAACGAACTAATTACTCATTACTTTTCATCATCTAGTGTTGAAGAGTTAGATAAATTGTCTGCGATGTCCATTGTTAAATCAAGCATTCAGTATATTTTATCGGAAGACAATATTTCAATAGCCTTAGAGTTTTCGAATTTTAGGGACAGACTTTTGAATGAAAGTCTTAGCATAAGTGATGCTCAAATAGACCAAGTTATAAATAGCCCAGTTTTTTATTTAAAAACCGTTTTAACAATCTTAACATCAGCTATAAAAAGTGAACAAGGTGCCAAACTAGAGAATTCACTTTCCAATCTGAATTTAATTTTACCTCATATCTGGAGTAAGATTACAGAAAACGATAAGTGGAATGTAGGTACAACATATAGAGATGCTACTGCATCAGGCAATACAATTGCATCATCAGGTGTTAAGAATGCTTTACTTAAGGTTAAAGGTTTTGATTATGTTCCTGAAAATTTACGCTCTGTAACATTTAAAAAAGCAGCGAAAGTAGTTGTTGAAACGCATTTTGCCTATAATAATTTCTATAATGAGCCATCAGCAATAAGAAGACTTGCAAATTTAGGTTCTACTATCCCTTCACCTGCTTTGTTAGATTGCTTTCAAGCATATTTAGTAGTTTATTTTGGAAATAGGTATGGTACTTCAACTGTAGCCGCTAATATTTCTGAAGAAAAACTATCTGAAATATCAAAAGATAGGTGGAAGTACTATTTTGAAAGAGGAATTCAAAATGATGAAATTATTTTGAACAAGCTAAGTTCTGGAATTGGAATCACAAAATTCAAAAACTTCATTGAAAGAAATGACCTTTCAGACTTTAAAGAAATGCCTAAATTAAATCAAGATTTGTTTGATGCTATTTTAAAAACTAAAGGGAAAAGAATTAAAGGTATAGCGGAAAAAATGTTTAAAAATATAAAACCTAATTAACAGTACTACAGCTAACAAAGTATATAGTGCATGGCTTTCTAACGTCAGCCACGACACCATATACAGAACGTTGCCACACATTTAAGAAAACTCACGAATGAAAAGAGAAAAATGGACATCATTGAATATGGAGCTTCGAAGTTTTGTCATTGCTCGTTTATTAAGATTGGAGCAAACATCAAGTAGTTTAATCCGAAGTATATTAAGAATCTCTTCTGACAATTTAAAAACTTTAGGTAATAAATCAAGTGCGCTATCCTTTAAATCCAAAATAGATTTATTATTCGATTTAGAGGAAATAGATAATACAGAATATAAACATCTGATAAAACTAATGGAAATTAGAAATCAGTTCGCCCATAATCACAATGCTACATCTTTTGAATCACTCGATGAAATAAATCCCGAATTAAACAAATATCTGCTAAAACATAAACCTGAAGATACACCTGAAACCTATTCAAGCGAAGATGTATTGAAATATTCATTCCATAAATTATTTTCAATTGTATGTGGTTCATTATTAGTGACGGAAATAGAATATATCGACGGGATACAAGAAGAGTTTAAAGCTCATATAAATAATAAGCTTGTTGAAAATATTGAAGCAATATGGAACGAATCAATAGCTTATAATAAAGAAAGGACTCAAAATACACTTTTAGCAACAATGCCAAGACCATTCGAAGAAGATTTACATATGTTCAGGTTAGCTTTTCGAGTAAAAAGAGCCGAATTTTTTAAAAACGAATTGGACAATTTAAAAGAAAACGAAAAAGCAGTTTTTAAAAAGAAACTACTTACAGAAGAAAAATTAAAACGGTTAGAAGAAGAGGAATAAAAAAACGTGTGGCAACAACGTGTATAATACATAGCTAATATGTCCTAAAACGAAAGGTTTGTGCTTATTTGCGAAGACCGCCAAATTTTTAAATTTGGCTTTTAAGATTGATAAGTTAAAAAGAAAATATAAAAATTCGGCTCTGTGTTTATCCGAAAAGTTAGCGTCTTTTTACACGCTACGTTTCATACACAAGTCCGTTGTAGTGCATTCCCGAAAAAATGATATGAATAAATATTCTCCTTATTGGATTTTAAATCCTCTAAAAAATGACCTGAGCATTAGAAATCACGGAAATTGGAATTTTTATACATCCAAAGAAGTAATTGATGGCATATCTCCATTAAAAGATCTAGGAGATAAGTTTTATCAAATTTCACATGGTCATGTAAGTCTTTATGACCATTGTTTATGGATTTTTAATGATTCAGAATTTGATATTGAAAATAGTATTAAAATTGCAAGAATTTTAAAATCTGTTTCAGAAACATTCTGCAATTCTCTCCTCTCTCAAACGGGAATTATTGTAACACATGAAAATGGAAATACAACGAAACAACCTGCGACTCCTAAATATTACGAATCAATTGGTGGTGAGAATATAACAAACGAGAAACTTTTAAGAATCATAAACATTACTGAAAGTATTTACCGAAAAAACTTAACTGAATATTTGGCTATTTTCGAATATTTAAGAGAAATTAAAAAATCAAGTACTTTTATAAGTGAATTAGCTTTATGGTCTTTCATTGAACAACATTGGATTGAAAACATTAATAGTAAAAATAGATTAGCTGAAAGTTTAAAAAATCTTGGAACAAAAGTATATGAGAGAAAAGAACCTGTTTATGTATCATTTAAAAACAACCTAAAAGAGCTTATTGAAAGTATCGGTGGAAATAAGAGTAATGTATCGGATTTGAGAAATTCTCTAGCTCACGGAGCTTACTTTAAACAACAAAAAATTTGGACTGAAAATCAATGGGATTTATTTTTCAAAGTTCACAAATTTTTATTTGAAATGACATTATTAGGACTTGAAAAAGAAATAATTGAAGCTAGAATTGAATAACAAAACGCACTACAACACCACCTAAACTGCATTAAAACGCAGCTTAGCCGAACCGTTAGTAAAATATATCATCTTACCACAAGACACCTGTTTCGAGGTGTTTTTTATGTCAAAAATTTAAAATTAGAGCAACAGTACGACGATGTATGTCTTATTCAAAAATCAATAGGGGTTTGTCTCTTCAAAATTAGCAATTTCTGGAGGCGTGTTTATAAAGGTTAGCAAACTCAACTTACCTTCTTCCTACAAGTTTGGAGACGTCGATAGTTCCATCTCCTTTTTGAGCTTCTTTAATTAATTTGATCGCTTCGATAACGAAAGTGTTGTAGAATACAGGCTTTTCCTTTAATAAGTCCATGTTTTGAGCTGCTGCCAAAGCAAACTCATCGACGTTTACTTCTATGTTTCCTACTTTGATTGTGTTTGTGCTATTTCCTTGCTCAAATAACGTTTGACCTTCATTTTCTTCAAGTAAAGGAGATCCTTCACCTGTTTCCAACCAATCTATGTTGGCGTTAGGTATAATTTTAGTTATACTATATTTAAATTTATCTGATATTTCCCCTTTTCTTATAAGGATACTTATATAGTTAGGTGCAACTTCCGCCAATTCAGCGAATTTCTTATTTGTGTAACCGCTTGATTTTATAAGGGTTTTTAACCTTTGACCAACTTCAGACATAAAAAATATAAAAAAAAGTATAATAAATTATTGTTTACATATAACAAAAGTTATATATTTGTATCATCAACAACAACAAAGATATAAAAAATTATGAAGGCAATTGCAATTATTTCAAAACTAGAGGAGCTCAAAAAGTTAAACATGAGAGTTGCAAGTCAAGGTTTAAAAATTACGATTGCCGGAGAAACTTCGTTTGTACAGTCTTTAGATGAATTAATCGAGGCCGTAAAGAATGTTGACACTACAAATCTTTACCGCTTCAATTTCAAATCTTCTGATTTCATGTTTTTGTCGGTTGCTGTTGATGTAGAGTATTTAACTGAGAGAGAAGCTAAGTATCCATTAAAGTTGGTTAGGATAGCAAGGAATTTGAAGGCGTTGAGGCTCAGTGATTATGAAAGATCAGATGTTAGCAAGACTTATCAATTTTATTCAGAATTGAAACTGAAACTTGATAAGAGGCTTGAAGTGTTGAGGAATGATGAAATGGAGATAGTCAACTTGCTAGCATCTTAATCTAAGGAACTGAAACTAACTTAAAACATTATACAAATGAAACTTAAAGCCAACAACTTCACAGGGATTTTACCAAACGGAAATAGGTATCGAATTACTTCTCAATTATCTACCCATTCTTTTACGGGAGAAAAGAAGTTGAAATTGCTATTGCAGGAATTCATTTTAGACGGATGGTTTTCACAGAGTGATTACACAGTAGTTGAGTACTACTACGAAGATAAGACTGATTACAAGACAGCTTTAAGAAGCGCTTTAATCGAAATGGAGGAGAAACTAGGTGTTCAATTATTAAAGGCTGATTTGGCCAAAGTAGCTTAATGGAGAAAATAGAAAACATAAAACGATTGTGGTTAGAGATTGAAAACAAAACGGATTTCATGTTGAAAGCATCAAAGTATTTCAATCGTAAACCGAATACACTAAGAACTCATTGGTTTTGTGGAGCGGGATTCTGGTCAGTGCCAGAGGACAAGGAAGACAAGGTAATAGAGTTCATGCAAAAGTATATCAAGATTCAAAACGGAATATTAGCAGAATAGAACTTCAAAAAGTAGTGATTTTTTTAAAAGACACGCAAAAAAGATAAGGGAGGTTTACTACTTCCTCCATTAAAGAAAAAATTAAAGAGAAACGGATTTGTTGTTGAGCTCTTACTGAGTTTAGGGGACCATTCAAGGTAAGAGTAGTTTGTTGTTTGTAATTCGTGTTTTTCTCATGTTCTGGGAGGCGTTCCCAATGATCGCCTCCCTTTAACAAAAATTAATCAAGAGCCATGTATACAGAGATTAAACAAGATACTATTATTATCTCGAGAGACATTTTTGAAGCTTATACGCGACAGGTAGCTGAGTTTGCGAGCAAAACAGCTATTGAAGAGTACAGAAAAGCTCAGGAGGTTGAAAATGAAAACAAAAAAAAGAAAGAAATTCTTTCAGCCAAAGAAGTATCCAGGATAATGAAAGTATCGGTTCCAACAGTTATTAATTGGATTACTAGAGGAATTAATCAAGGTAGGATCAAATTACAGGCATCTAGAAAGAATAAAAGAGATTATCAAGTAACCCGATTCGATTTAGAGGAATTTAGAGATAGGAAACAAAGCCTCTCAGTCTAATCACAACCCTAAAAAATAATGAATGAGTACTCAAGTTACTTCAATGAAAATGGAGTTGATGTATCGCAAAGAATTAAGGACAAAATCACTGAGTTAATAATTGGAACTGATGTTGAAACAGAACTCGGAGCTTATGAAAAAGCTAAAAAGAGGTGCACTTATTATTATTCAATCTTTTCGGATTGTTTAAAAACAAACAGGAGGGTTCATGTAGGTTTCGGGATTCCGAAATAAAAAAATCCCCGTTCGCCAAAACGGGGGTTTTAACTCCAAATCATTAGAAATTAAATTGAAGTCAAACTAACTTAAAAGACAAAATTATGGAAAAAAAACCGAACGGTCTTGTAGCATTTAATCGCTATTTGACAAACGACAAAACAAGCGACTATTTATCGCAGGTTTTAGGAAGCAGAAAGGAAACCTTTGTAACTAACTGTGTTTCTCTAGTGAGTAATAACGCTTCTCTTCAAGATTGCGCTCCCAACACGGTAATGTATTCCGCTATTAAGGCAACTTCACTTGGTTTGCCTTTGGATAACAATCTTGGATTCGCATATGTATTGCCTTATCGAAATAACAAAACCAATACTCTAGAAGCGCAATTCCAATTAGGATATAAAGGATTCATTCAATTAGCATTAAGAAGTGGTCAATACAGAACAATTAATGTGTCAGATGTAAGAGAAGGAGAACTTAAAAGCATAGATAGATTAGTTGGAGCAATGGAGTTTGAATGGATTGAAGATTCAAAAAGAAAAAATTTAAAGATTGGCGGTTATGTTTCTTACATAAGGTTAAATAACGGTTTTGAAAAGGCCTTGTACATGAGTGTTGAAGATTTGAAGAAACACGGGCAGAAGTACTCAAAGTCTTATGATAAGAGCTATTCAAATTGGAAGCAAATGTTTGAAGCGATGGCGGCTAAAACCGTTATCAAGCAACTTCTATCAAAATTCGCTCCTTTAAGTATTCAGATGCAGGAAGCTGTTAAGTATGACCAAGCAGTTATTAGAGGAGAAGATAAATTTGAATACATAGATGCTCCAGAAACTATTGATATTGAAGCGGAAAGTGTTGAGGAGGAAAATAGCAGGATAGAAGGATTTATCCAGCGAGCCAATTCAATGGAGAAGCTTGAAGAAGTTAAAAACTCACTTGACAAAGAGCAATTAGGGTTATTTGATGCCCAGATCACCGAGGCAGAAAACAGAATTCTTTTTAACCAAGAAACACAGCAGTAATTATGTTCGAAAATTATAAATTCCGTCCACACTCAGTAGTTAATATCATGGGAGGTGTTCCAAAACCTTTGACTCCTAGACAGCAGGCAACCCATGACTCACTTCTTGAAAGATACAATAATCCAGGAGCGAAACCTTTGACGGTTACTCAGCTTGGAACCTTAGGTTCTCTCATCGAGAAAAAGAACGCAAAATGCACTTTAACCGATGGAGCAAAAAAATATCTTGAGCAACTAGTGTACGAGCATTTAACAAAGAGAAGCTCAAAGATTAAAGCAAAGTACCTGGATAAGGGTATTCAAAAGGAGGATAAGTCATTTACTACTTATTCAAATGTAATTGACAAGCTCTTAATCAAAAACAAGGTTCGTAAACAAAACGATTTTTTCAATGGGGAGTGTGATAATGCCCAGTCTAAAATTCGCGATATGAAGACTTCTTGGTCTTACGAGAGTTTTCCTTTGACAGATACAGCAATTAAGAATAAGGCCTATGAATGGCAATTGGATTGTTACATGGATTTATGGGAATTAAAGGAAGCTGAGTTGGTTTACGTTTTGGTTGACACCCCAACAAGATTGTTAAACGATGAGTTAAAGCGCCTTGATTGGAAACATAACGTGTATGACCAAGAAGGAAATATCAAGGACGATATTGGAAGAGATTTAGTAGTTGAAACGGTATGTAACCACATCTTCACAGAGAAGGGCTTAGAGGCCTTTTGTCAAGAGTCTTCATTACAAGTGCAATTGGATTGGTTTAAAGGTGTATTCGTTGAGATTCCCGAAGAAATGAGAGTAAAAGTATTTCATCATTCTTATTGCTCTGTAAGAAATAGCCAATTAAAGGAAATGGTAAAGTTAGCCAGAGAGTACATGAATACTGTTTTAATGAGTATTCCAGAGAATCAAAAGAAGTTAGTTGAATTAAAATCTATTCAAAAAGTAGCATAAGATGATTAGCACAAAGCCTAAAGCATGTAAAGGGATCAACAACGCCAAAGATTTTGAAGGGTGTGGTGAAGTTGTAATGTATCGAAGATACGGGCTTTGTGCTTCATGTATTGTCAAATGGAATTTATCTACTGAAGAAGGTAAGAGGGATTTACAGAAAAGGAAAGTAGCGAATAAGACTCGCGAGATCAAAGAGAATAAAGTAAAGACAAAGTCTGCATTTGAAAAAGAGCTCCAGATATTGGTTAACGGTATCGCTCGATTATTAGATGAAAAGCATGGGTGTATAAGTTGTGGACATGGTAATACAGGGAAGTTCACAAGAGAGGCTCATGGAGGGCATAAAAAAAGCGTTGGGAGTAATTCAACATTGAGATTCCATCTTGACAACATTCATAAGCAATGCAAAGAGTGCAATGTTGATTTGGGAGGGAATCCAGAAGGGTATTACAACGGTTTAATTACTCGATACGGTCAAAATTATACTGATTACGTCGAAACTTTATCAAGTAGATATAAGATCATCAAATTGTCAAAAGAAGAGCTTAAAGAGGCTATTTCGAAGGCAAGGAGAATAATAAGAGGTATTCAAAACGGAGAGGAGTTTACGAGAGAAGGAGTTAATGAGGTTTTGGGTATTTACAAGGATAGTGGCGGAATTGGTAGACGCTCCACTCTAACTAGTGGAATTGGTTCCGATCGTGACGGACAATCATAATTGGTCTATGACAAATGCAGGTTCGAGTCCTGCCTATCCACAAATTTTAAGTTTTGTTTTTAGTTAGTTGTTTCTCGCCCGCCCTGAGCGATATCAGGGCATTTTTTAAAAAGAGTAAATGGAAGTAGTAGGAATTGTAAGTGAGGTGATAGATAAGAGCAAAGCTCCTTTTAAAAAAGCTCTAGTAGTATTGGACGTAACCTTGATCAATGGGACGGTAAATGAATCAGAGAACAAGAAGTTCGTACTAGAATTTAGAAAACACATGGCTGACGTGGCAAAGGCATTGCGTTTCGGAGACGAGATTAAAGCAAATTGCTACTCAGATTTTAAGCAAGACAAACATTCTAACTGTTACAACAATATTGTAGCTCAGAAGGCTGAAAGGGTATGACATTATCAACAACTATAGAAGAAATGACGATGCTCCAGGAGTATCAAAAAAACTTAGAATTATTCATTTCTCAGGTAGTTGATAGTGCAAGTATTGAAGAAGTCAAAATTCCCTTATTAAAAAGGGAGTTAGAGCGGTTAGAATTTGAAATAAGTAACAACTTAAACGGCGACAGCACATCGTACGCAACTGTCAAGTTTAATTCAAAGATGAATGATGAAATCAAATACAAAAGAAGCGTATTATTTCAGTCATGATAGCAATGCTCGAAACGATGAGAAGATTCTCGCCATTCGAATGAGGCATAAGACTGAAGGGTATGGAGTGTATTTTATGATTTTGGAACGATTAAGAGAATGCAAAGAAAATATGAGCATCAAAGATTATAATGTTTTAGCCTTTGATTTTCGTGTGAGTGCAGACTTAGTTAAATCTGTTGTTGAAGATTTTGGGCTATTTGTTTTTACCGAAGACGGTAAGCACTTCTATTCCGAGAGAATGCAACGCAATATGAAGATTGTTCAGAGTAAATCAGAGAAAGCACGACAGGCAGTAAAAAAGCGATGGGAAAAACAAAAAAAGGATACTGATGAAAAACCTATTAAACACGATGGTAATACGGATTTAATACTAACGTATAACGATAGTAATACAATAAAACAAAAGGAAATAAAAAGAAATAAAACTAAAGAAGATGAAGAAGAAGTCAAAGATTCGTCGTCGACATCGACTTCGATTTCAGATTCTCTTTTTCCAATTGAAACCTTAAAAACCGAATATCTCCAGAACGAGAGACTTTGCAATGCGGTAATTTCCAACAAGCAAAACAAAATTCGGGATTTAAGCGAATTGAAAACCAAATTAACGGAATTCGTTTCGGAGCTTGAACAGCGCGGGCATTTCTCAAAGAAAAAGGAGGATTTTCAAACCCATTTTAGAAGCTGGGCGCGTAAGCGTTTTGAGCAGCAATCAGAAGCAAAAGTCATGAATATTAACCAAAGAATACCGTTAACACGATGAGTCAGGAACAACCAGAAACAGTGATTTTATTGCCACAGGCATTAGAGCTTGAGGAGGCGGTATTAGGAGCAATGCTAGTAGATCGCTCGGCAATTGAGGAGACAATTGAGGTTTTGACAACCAAGGTTTTTTACAAGCGGGAACACCAGTTGATTTTCAATGCTATTCGTGAGGTTTATATCGAATCAGAGAGAGTTGATATGCTTACAATAAGCCAATATTTGAAGGCTAAAGGAGATCATGAAAAGGCGGGAGGTGATTTGAAAATTATCGAATTAACTCAAAAAGTAGCCACTGGGGCCCATGTCGATTTTCATTCAAAAATTCTTTTGCAGAAGTTCATTCAAAGGGAAATTATAGCAGTTTCGAATGATTTAAACAGAAAGGCTTACGAAGAAGGAGTTGATGCCTTAGAGCTCATTGACAAGGCTTACAATAAGCTGAATACCCTAAGTGACTCAACCATTAAACCGAGAGAGGTGAGTTTTGGAAGTGTATTGGAAGAAGTTAGAGATAAGGCTTTGAAAATATACCGCAATGAGATAACTCCAGGTCTTCCAACTCCAATTGTGTTGTTGACTTCGGTATCGGGAGGATGGAGAAATGGAGAGCTTATTATTTTGGCGGCTCGTCCCGGGATGGGTAAAACGGCTTTTGCTTTAAAATCTGCCCTTCAAACTGCTAAGAATAATATTCCAACCGCTTTTTTTTGCTTGGAAATGAGTAAGGAAACTTTGGTTTCTAGAGTCGCTTCAATGGAAACAAAAATTCCAATCAAGAAATTCAATAAAGACGGACTCTCGCCTGAGGACGATGCTATTTTCGTCCAGTATCAAAGAGTTCTTGAAGGTTTGCCAATTGAAATCGATGATACTGCCGATCTATCAATTGAGCAATTTCAAATCAAAGCAAAAAGGCTAAAAAACAAAAAGGGAGTTAAGATAATTTTTGTCGATTACCTGCAGTTGATGTCCTCAAAGGGAAGCGGAAACCGAGAGCAAGAGATTTCTAAAATTTCCAGAGGGTTAAAGAAAGTGGCCAAGGAATTGGAACTTCCCGTAATAGCGCTTTCTCAGTTGTCGCGATCGGTTGAAACTCGTGGCGGAAGTAAGCGCCCTTTACTCTCAGATTTACGTGAATCTGGGGCTATCGAACAGGATGCTGATGTAGTGGGTTTTCTTTACCGCCCAGAGTATTACGGATTGACAGAATGGGACGACGACGATGATTATGGACCATGCGCGGGACAAGCTGAATGTATTATAGCGAAAAATCGTAACGGAAGTTTAAGCAGAGTCCGAATGAAATTTGAAGGAGAGTACACTTTATTTTCTGATCTCCAATCAGATGTTGAAAGAGAGCAGGAGAGGGAAACTGTCCGAGAAATTCCACCAGAAGAAAGTCCTCAGTTCATCCCAGGTATTGACCCCAAAGACGCCTTTTGATTATGAAGCTATTTGAGAATATATCGGAAGCGATGAGTTTATGTTTGAAAAATGGTGTGAAAATCTTTCCCGTTGTAAGCGGGAATGGAATGCAAATCCAAGTCAACAATAACGGTTCCAAGTACACTTATTCAACCATGTATTTCAACTCCAAAGGAATTAATGAGGATATCAGAGAAAAGTACCTGTATTACGCTAAAAGAATCAAATCAGACCTAAAGAAGTTCAAGAAGAAAAACAAAGAAAAATGAAAATCATAAAATCAAATCAAAGATTAACCCTAGAGGATAAAATGACCAGTTTAAGAACTGTTTCGATATCCGTGTTGGCTTACATTTTCGGCTATGCTGTAAAATTAGGGTTCTTGTTTTCCGATGTTCTTCAAAGCGTAATAGCACATGAATATTTAAGATTTCCGACATCATTCATCATTGGTTCAGCATTAAGTACAGGTTTACTTATCGTTTCAGTCAACGAAATAAACAAATGGGTTCCTTACGTAATAGCGACCATGGATGCCGTAGTTCTTCTCTTAGTATTTGGTGTATTTGAAAAGGAAAGCCCGAGTGAAATCTTTGTGATAGTTTTTCTAAGTTGCTTCATGGCCTATGTAGGTTTCAACCTCATTAGCGTATTTGTAACCAGATATAGCAAAGAGAAAGCTTCCCATGAGCGAACCATTACCGAACTTGAGCGAGTCATTAGCGAAAAAGAGCGAAGGCGAAGCGAAATAGAGCGGGAGATCACCGAAAAGGAGCGAGAGATTAGCGAACTCATGAGCTTGCAATGTCCCAAATGCGAACGTCAATTCAAGACCAAAAATGCTCTAAACGCACACGTCGGAAAGTGCGATAAATAAAACAAAATTCACAAAACAATTACAAATTACATTTAACCGCGTAAGGGGTTTTATGACACCCTCCTTACGCCTCATTCAAGCAAATTATGAAAACAAAAATGACTTACTCAGATTTAATTGAGAAGCTCGGTAAGATTGTAGATGAAGGAGAAATGCTTCTTCGTATTGAAGGAGATGTCATTTACATCGATAAAGATGAATTTTATTTAAAACAGATCAATAAAATTCAAAGGGTATTACAATTGTATGGAGAATGCGAATGGTGGATTAAACCATCTACAACGTTGAAAGATGGTGTTATGTACAAAATATACATTCTAACATATCTGTAGTTATTTTCTCCTTTTTTTAGCTAAGTAAATTGCAAGGTAACAAAGGGATATAGCAATAAAACTAAATACAAAAACAGGTGGCTTATTAGCCAAAATAATTATCAAATTCATGGATCAAAAGTAAGTAAAAATAACTGTAATTAAACGAATATGAAAACATTTAACGATTTAGAATTTAAACCACATCACATTGGAAATGGAGTTCAAGCTGTGATGAATTTCAAAAATGACTACGGGGTTTCCGTTGTAAGGTTCAAAGGAAGTTACGGTTACCCTAACCTATGGGAGTTAGCTGTATTGCATAAAGGTGGTTTAACATATGATACACCTATTACAGATGATGTAATAGGGCATCTTTCAGAGGCAGAAGTATCTGAAATTATGAAGAAAGTACAAAAACTAAAATAATTGTAGGTTTAGTTTTCTTCATTTATGTATGTCATTCCTAATGCTATTACTATAGAGCAAGCTAAAGAGATAAATATAGTAGAATAAGTTAAAACAAGGATTAAAGAAACTAATAATAAAAGCATCATTAAGAACCTAAAATTTTTTTTCATAGTGAATTGTTTGTTTGAGTTTCAAAATTAGCAAAAACAAAATAAAGCAAAAGAGTAGGTTCTCCGATACCTAAAAAAACGGAAAAGTTCTTTGACATAATTGTGGTAAGAAAGATATAATTATCCGTCCAATAAACGTTTATATACGTATATAAACGCTTAATTTTTTCAACTAAAACGCAAGAAATAAAAAACCGATTAATATTACATTTATCAATGGTAGCCTGTGTTTTCAAAGGATAATTTTTTTTTCAACTATTTAAATAATTACATTTGAAAGCGAAATATGCGCAATTACGTATATCCACTAGTTAGCAAATATTAATAAATGACCGAAAAAGAATTTATTGAAATTGATAAGAAAAAGGACGATTTACACTATAATTTTTTTGTTTTCTTTGCAGTTATAACAATTATTAAACATCTTTTATTTGATGAAAAATTAATTGGAGGTGATATTAGATATGATATATTCATTCTTTGGGTGCCTATAATTTTAGGAATAGCCACTCTGGGTATTTATCAACGAAAAAATCTTATTTATGTTTTTAGAGTTAATGACACTTTAATTAATAAACTAATGTATTTCGGATTTGTTTTAGTAATTGCTACAATGTTTTCTTTCTTATCATTTCACACAATTGCTGATTTTGCTTTCCAAATTATTAATAAAAATGAAATAGAAAAAACAGAATTTAAAATTGTTGATTTTGAAATTGACTCTTATAATGAAGAAAAAGGAGGCAGAACCCAAATTCTCACAGGAGGAAACAAAATATGGTGTGAATATGAAGGGGTTAAAGAAAGTTTTAAAGTAAACAAAGAAATTATTGATTTGCTAAAAGATGATTCAAAAAACTATTTAATTGAAGTAGAATTAAAAAAAGGAATTTGGAATCACTTTATTGTAATTGGTTGGAAGATCAAAAAAAGAAAACATTTGCTAACACCACCTAAACTGCATTAAAACGCAGCTTAGCCAAAACGTTAGAAAACATATCAACTTACCACAAGCACCCTTTATTGAGGTGTTTTTTTATGTCCAAGATTTAGTAAACGAATTATAAAATAAGAGTAGGTTCTCCGACACCTTAAAAACGGAAAAGTTCTTTGACATAATTGTGGTAAGGTTTTTTATATTTGTATAATAGCACTTAAATACATCTTTTAAACACCAATTTGGATGTATAACGATGTATTTTATGCGTATATAAATAAGTTGTAAAACATTTAAGAAAATCAATGAGAAAACAAATAGCATTTATAATTCTATCTTTTTTACTGTGTTCATGTAAAGGGCAAAATGAAAATAAGTATCAAAGTATTGATATAAATTCTCAATTGAAACAGGTAACTAATTATCAAGAACTAAACGATTATCAGAACGCAAATAAGTTGTTGGAGACCTTGATAAGCGAAAATCCGAATAATGCAGAATTATATTTCCGTTTAGCACATTCAAGAACAATTTCTAATCCAAATCTTTTTGAAATTATGAATTTGCTTGAAGAATGCTTAAAAAGAGATCCGCTGAATTATAAAGCACTCTATTTAAAATCTCAAGGACTTATGTTTATGGGAGACTTTAAAGGAGCTTTAGATGTAGAAAAAAGAATTTTAGAGAACTATCCTAATTCGTTTGTTTTAAAAGCTGACATTGCTTCAACATTGTTGTTTAATGGAGATTTTGAGGAAGCTATTGAATTTTCTAAATCAATATTATCAGAAAGTCAGAACATATACGAAAAAGAAAGGCTAATTAGAGTACAGATATATGCCAACTATTTTATAGACAATATTGAGGATGTCAAAACGGGAAAAGACAAATTAAAACAGTTAGGCTTAGAAACTGACTATTTACAGAATCTTATTGACAGTAAGGAACTGAAATTTGAGAAATTTGCTGTTGGAAAAAATGTTGGAAATAAACCTTGTTCACTAAATGAATTGAACATTATGTTTCCAAAAAAGAATTAAAAAAACGTTTTACAACACGGTGTATAAAACATAGCTAATAAATGCTAAACCGAAAGGTTTATGTATATTTAGAAAGTCCGCCAAATTTTTAATTTGGCTTTTAAAAAGAGAAAAATTAAAAACAAAATATAAAAATTCGGCTCTGTGTTAACCCGAAAAGTTAGTGTCTTTTTACACGCTACGTTTCATACACAAGACCGTTAGGCACAAGGTTGGAACAGGAAAACGGATAAGCAAATACGGAATTTGGATAAATCGAACAAATATGATGACTATAACTTTGCATTATAATTTATAAAACTATTAAAATGTTCGGAAAACAAATTTCAGATTTAATGATTAAACCTGGGAAATCACCTGTGTTTGAAACACCAGAAAAATACGGACTTGAATACGTAGATGTTAATTATAAAACCTCTGATGGAGTTACTTTATCAGGTTGGTTAATTAAAGGCGGAAACGAAAAAGTAATTATTCAATCACATTTTGGAGTTCAATGTTCGCGTTGCGGATTTACACAAGAAGGTAAAGGAATGATGAAAAACGCACTTTGGACAAGCGACATTCACTTTCTCGACCAAGCCAAATATTTAGTTGAAAACGGATTTTCTATGCTTATGTTCGATATGAGAAATCACGGAAACAGCGAACAAACCGATTGGGTTTCTTGGGGATTAAAAGAACGAAAGGATATTGTTGCTTCAATCAAATTTGTTTCAGAACACGAAGAATACAAAAACGCTTCAATCGGATTACTTTCAATTTGTATGGGGCAAGGTGCAACAACTTTTGCGTTTGGAATGGAAGAAGAAATGAAAAAGTTTAAGAATTTAAAAGCAATGATTTCTGTACAACCATTAACTTATGACTACTTTGTTAAAGCTATGGGGTTACCTAACTTCTTGATTAAATCAGGAAACAAATACAATAAAGAAAAACGTAATGTAGATCTGACAGGTGAAGCTTTTTTGCCTTATGTTAAAGACATATCTGTTCCAACAATGGTAATCCAAAACACTAATGACCCATTGACCAATATGGAAATGGTAAAACAGTATTTCAATGACCTAAACGTAGAAAAAGAAATACTTTGGTTAGATTTAGAAAAAAAGCGAGGAGCTTCTTATGCTTGGTTAGGTAAAAACTCAAAACCAATTTTAGATTGGTACAATAAATATTTATAGAATGAATTTTTTGACTTCAAAATGGTTTTTAATTGTGGCTATTCTTGTTGCAGTAGTTTTGATACTCTACTTTTTAGGTAAAAAATCTGTTCATCACGAAATTTCAATTAATGCTACACCTGAAAAAGTTTGGAAAGTATTAACAGACATGAACGCTTATGACCAATGGAATCCTACAATGAAACTGGTTAATGGTGAGATTAAAGTTGGTAATAAAGTTACTTATCAATTTACGCAAGATGAGAATAATATTAGTGAAATTCCGTCAACTGTAAAGCAAATCATTACAAATAAATTACTAAATCAGTCAGG
Organism: Tenacibaculum sp. AWR4_210; assembly: GCF_056160945.1. Lineage (NCBI taxonomy): Bacteria > Pseudomonadati > Bacteroidota > Flavobacteriia > Flavobacteriales > Flavobacteriaceae > Tenacibaculum > Tenacibaculum sp. AWR4_210. The sequence goes on along the minus strand of NZ_JBSWYF010000003.1, from coordinate 73,608 downwards.
CGGAATACCTTTGGTTTTAACCTACAACCATAAATACATTTTAGAACCACAAAATGGCGGAACAGAGGTTACAATTCACGAAGATTATAAAGGAATTGGAGTTAATTTCTGGAATCCAAAACCTGTCGAAAAGGCATATGAACGATTAAATGTTGCTTTAAAAAAACGAGTAGAACAAACTTTAGAATAAAAAATGAGTGAAATTATAAGGATAAAAACCATAAGCGAAGTACATCATTTTTTAGAGCTAGAAAAACCAAATCATCCTTTGGTTTCAGTAATCCAAATAGATGATAAGATTACAAATTTTAATTATGGGAACGCAAAATACATTTTTGACTTCTATCAAATTAGTTTAAAACAAGGCTTTTCTGGCTCGATGAATTATGGCAGAAACTCATATGATTTTGACGACGGCACGTTAACGTTCATAAAGCCAAATCAAACTGTTCAAGTAGAATCTCACGAAGAAATCAAAGGCAGTTCAGGTTGGACCTTGCTTTTTCATCCCGATCTGATAAGAAAATCAGAATTAGGAAAATCAATAGAAAGTTATTCATTTTTCAATTACGATTTAAACGAAGCACTACATTTATCAGAAAAAGAGAGAAAATCGATTACTAATTTAACATATAAAATTAAAGAAGAATACAATCAAAATATAGACAAGCATAGTCAAGAACTTATTGTATCAAATATTGATTTGTTATTAAAATACAGTAAACGTTTTTATGACAGACAATTTTTCACAAGAACAAACCTAAACAAAGATATTTTAGTTGACTACAACAAAATTTTGAATGAATACTACAATTCAGATAAACCAATTGTAAATGGCGTTCTAACTGTCAAGGAGTGCGCTGAACAACTGAATTTTTCAGTTAATTACTTGGGAGACCTTATTAAGTCAGAAACAGGTAAAAGTGCAAAAGATTATATTCAAGATTATGTTGTTAACAAAGCAAAAACCAAATTATTAGGGACAAGTGAAAATGTAAGTCAGATTGCTTATAGTTTAGGATATGAACATCCTCAAGGATTTAACAAACTATTTAAATCCAAAGTAGGTTTAAACCCAAGTCAATATCGGAATTTAAATTAATTGAAAATAAAACCCAGTGCCTAACAACGTATATAAAAAATAGCAGAATTAGTGTAAGCATTATGTTTACACTTTTTTATTATCTTTCATCTATCTGAAAAGTATAGCTTTTAAAACTGCTACTTTTCATATACAAAGCCGTTGTAAGCAAGTCTAAAAATAAAATTATGGAAAAACCATTTGATACAATATTGAGAAAAGTGTATGGTAATCTAGAAAAGACAGAAAAGAATTTTGTTTTAAACTTCAACCAAAATGATAAAATTTTAGTATGGATTGTAGGGTTTTCAGTTACGGCATTAACTCTTATTGTTTCTAAAATTACGGACTTAAATAAGACATATGATAAAGGAATTTTGAAAACGGCTTTATTACTATTAATTATTACAGTTATAAGCGGAATTATATACCGAATTTTTGCTCTTTTATTTATGACAAAATACCAAAATAGAATGTTCATTTTAGAAGAAGCTTTTTCAATGGAGAAAATAATGCCAACTAAAGTGCCTGACTTGACAGAGATAAATGACATTCATGAAATATATCAAATAATAAAATCGGACTTTGATTTTGACTACTCTGATGTTGTTCAACTTTACAATAGTGCAGAAAACCCTGAGTCAAAAAAGTATTATTTAGATTATTTGAAGAGTGAACATAAAAGAATTGGAGAATGGGCGAAAAATAATTATGAATATGGAATTAAATATGTAAAAAGTGTATTCAAAGATACTTTTGGTTTTAGTGACAAACTAATTGAAAGAAAGTTTCAAGCTAAAAATGATATAATTTATTTAAGAACATACCGATGGATTTGCACTATTTCAATTTATAGTTGTTTCCTATGTTTTATAGCCGTTCTTATTTTACTAGCATCAAACTATAACTAAAAACCAGCTTACAACAAAGTGTATAATTAATAAGATTGAATTTCCGGAGAGGAAATTCAATCTTATTAATTATCTTTCCGCAACAACGGAAAAGAACTCGCGTCCTTTCCCGCAAAAAATCATACACAAATACGTTGTATACAATTAAAAAACGAAACAATTTTGAGAAAGTTACTTTTAATATTAATAGTCTTTATTTCTTGTGAAAACAAGTCTTCAGAGCCAAAAATTAAAAAAACAGTTTTAGGTTTGTATAATGTTGTTGAACCAAAAGAAGAATCGAAAAATGTTTACATATTTGGAGAAAATGAATTATATCATATAACTTGTAATAATATTATTAACGGAGACTATTCTACTTTTAAATACTTCATTAAAGGAAAAAGTATTTTCACTTGTTTAAAAGGTGTTATGGAATGTGAAAAAAAATCAAATTATGATTTAAATTATACTATTAAATCTATAGATACTATCAACAATAAACAGATTCTTCTTTTAACTTCAAACAATACTCTTTTTAAATTAAGTAAAAACTTAGATTAAACATGGAAACTAAAATCAAATGAATATTCCGAAAGATTGATTAGGTGGTCTGAAAAAGCAATTTCTCAATTAGGCTACTCTATCAATTTGTTCACTACTGTCGGAATATCATTTTTAACCTATTTAATAACCAATAAAGAAAAATTTCCAAAATATAGTTCTAATGGTGAATTTAGTTTTGTTTTGACGCTATATTTAATATGCCTTTTCTTCATTTTTATTTCTGTTCTTTTTGGTTTTATTTCAATTTTAAGTAGATTATTTGATTTTAGAATAACTAGACATCTATCATTTATAAGAAAAAAACACTATAAAAAACATAATAAAACATCTGGATTAAGTAAAGACCACATCATAGATATCTCTAAAGAAAACTCGTGGAAAATATTTTATAAGACTGTATTTAAAGACCTTAATTTAATTTCTCAAAAAGATTTAGATTCAAATAATGTAAGTTCAAAATTTGAGCAATTGAGAATAGCCTCAGCTGTTTTAGGTAATTTAACTTGGAAAATGCATAAATATCAAATATGTATTTTACTATTTTCTTCCTTAATATATGGAATTACTATTTTTGTATAAAAAGAAGAATATAAAGAAATTAACTGTATAAAACACCGTATAAAATTAATTGCTGGTACAAGCTTACTTACGAAAATCCTCGCGGATTTTCTATTCAGTTTGTATTTACTAAATTAGTCGCTTAATCAACGCAAAAAATCTTATACAAACAAGTTAGTAGAACATATCATCTTACCACAAAGCACCTTAATTAAGGTGTTTTTTTATGTCCAAGAGTTTAGTAATCGAATTATAAAATAAGAGTAGGTTCTCCGACACCTTAAAAACGGAAAACGTTCATTGACATGATCATGGTAAGTTTTAAAAGTATTAGAGGAGATTGTAACATTTTACATTTTAAAGCATCTAATAATTTGGATAAATTTTTTAGTCTAAAAAAAGATGTTGTATGATGAATAAAATAATTAGTTTAAGAGGTACATTTACTAAAACCCTGTTACTGGAAGATAATTCTTTATGGTTTAGTTCAGAAAAGTTTACAGATGAAATTTCACTTAAAGCAAGAATAAATACAGATACAGATAAATATTTAAACAATGATGCTAAGGTTAACTATTCTTCAATTAAAAAGGTAGAAATGAATGAAGGTTCCAATAAGATTAAATTATGTTATAATGGAAAAGAGACCGAAGTGGTTTATTTTGTTTTTGAGAGTAGAGCTTTAGCGCATAAAATAGGTGAATTTATCGCTGCTAATACATCGTTAAAAAGAAGTATTAAGAGAGAGGGAACTTTAAAAAAAATATTCTACAATAATAATGGTTTTTGGGTTTTAGGAGTGATTTTAATAACGATACTAGCATATTTTAAATTTTTTATGACTGGTTTTTATGAAAAAGGAAAATTATATAGGATTTTAACTTTTCTACATGATTCTATTGGAGCTAATGGGATACTTTTCATAGGAGTAGCCATAACAAGTTATTTTGTAATAAATATTTTTAGAAGATTTTTAATAAAAGTAAACGATATTATTTTTGAGTAGATTTAGATGTCATAATTGTATTAATCATTCCCTTAAGTTTAGGACAGTAATATTACTAATCTAAGTTGCTAAGTTGATTAAAAGTATTGAAAATTATAATTTTTTTGAAGAAGGTTAACAGGTTCTTGTGTCGTTGTTGAGTTAGTTATTTTCACGTTTGATCTTCTTGCACCATGGTGAATGATTTTTAGTGAATTTCACTAGCCGTTAGATATCTTAAGTGCTTGTTCAAAGTCAGATAGTTAATTCTATGTTCATAATAATACTTATACTTTAAATTTTGTTAATATTATTGCACCAATCATGGTAGAGTTGATTATAGGGTAATTATTTACCTTGAATTAAAATGCTTCTTAAATTAATGAATTAATCAACGATTATATGTGAAGTAATAGTTATGATTAGTATAAGAAAGAAGCTTCGTAATGTTAAATGATCAATCTTGTAATGCTAGTTTTTCAATTTAATTTCTTTTTCAATTCCTAGTTTTTTCATTTTTGCAAATAATGTCTTTGGATTCATGTTTAATATAGTAGCAGCTCCTTTAGTTCCACTAACACGCCATTTGGTGTATTCTAGTACTTTTACAATGTAATCTTTCTGCATAGATTCAAAAGATTTAAATGAATCATTTTTAATCTCAATAGATTCTTTTGGTAACCAGGTTCCAGGGTTTAGAGTTGTACCATTTTCAATTATAACAGCCCTTTCAATCAAATTTTCTAATTCTCTAATATTTCCTGGGAAATTGTAATTAGTTAATGCTGTAATTGTTTTTTTTGATAATCTTTTAAATGTTTTTCCTGTTTTAGCACTATACTTATCGAGAAAGAATTGAGCTAAGAGTGGGATATCTTCTTTTCTTGCTCGTAGAGGAATATTATGAATTGGGAAAACATTTAGTCTATAGTATAAGTCTTCTCTAAAGGTTCCATTCTTTGTCATTTCTTCTAAGTTTCTATTAGTTGCAGCAATTACTCGAACATTTACAGATTGAGTTTTACTTCCTCCTAACTGATCGAATTCTCCTTCCTGTAATACACGAAGTAATTTGGGTTGTAAATCTATCGGCATTTCGCCTATTTCATCAAGAAAAATAGTTCCTCCATCAGCTAAAGTGAATTTACCAATCTTATCTGAAATAGCACCTGTAAACGCTCCTTTTTTATGCCCGAATAATTCACTTTCAATTAATTCTTTAGGAAGTGTTGCACAGTTGATTTTAATTAATGGGCGTTCTTTTCGTAGACTATTATTATGTACGGCACTAGCAAGCAATTCTTTTCCTGTTCCCGATTCTCCAGTAATTAGAACGGTTGTTTCAGTTGTAGCCACTTTATAGACTTGTTTCAATATTTCTTCATAAGATTCACTTTTACAGATAATATTATCAAAATTAAAATTTTTATTAATTTCTTCTTGTAAATATTCGTTTTCTGATTCTAATCGATTTTTTAAAGACTTAATTTCCTCGATTGCTTCATAAAGTTTCAGATCTCTTGCTTTTCTTTCGCTTATATCACGAACAATGGCACAATTATATTCTTCGTTATTATAATGAATGTGATTCGCCGTAATTTCCACCGGGAATTTAGTTCCATCTTTTCTTGTTATAAGCCATTCAAAGTGAAGTGACCCTTTTTCGATAATCTCGTCAAAATGTTCTTTCCACCAATTTTTATTTACGGTAATATCTAAGTCAAAAATTGTAAAGTTGTCTAACTGTTTTTTAGAAAATCCTAATTGATGTAAAACGGAGTTACTGTAGTGAATTAAGTCTCCATTTTTATTATATACATATACCAGGTCCTCAGCATTATTTATAATTTCTTTGAAAAACTGTAATCTTTTCTCCTTTATTCGCTGATCGGTGACGTCTTGGTAAATACCAATAACCTTATAAATTTTGTTCCCTTTTAAGACTGGTTTTGCACTGCATCGGATATACCTAGACGGACTCTCTTTAGTTTCCAAAACTTGATCAAATTCAACACCATTTCGAATTACATTACGTAATAATTCTTTGTATTTTTCTGAATCTTTAAAGAAATGAATAACACGTGCTGGAAATAGACAATCTTTGTCTTCAGTTTTAAATGTTGTTAAAGCTACCGACGTTGTAATTAAAGACCCATCTTGTAAATTTAACTTCCATCCACCAACGTTCGCCATTTTTTCTGCATTATCTAGGAGTTTTTTATAGAAACTAGATTCGGTAATATCATTCACGATGGCACAGATTAATTTCTTTCTGTTATTTGAGAAAAATTGAGTAGAAACTTCAACATCATAGAATTTTCCATTCTTGTTTTTGTGAATAGCCTTAAAATTATGTTCTTTATTTTCTTCTACTAATTTCCAATGTTTTTTCCAACTTGCTTCGGTTGTAGTAGGGTTAATATCAAAAATTGAAAGTTTCAGAATCTCTGATTTTGTATAGCCTAGACGCTGATTAAACTTTGAGTTTGCATATACAATATTACCTTTTTCATTCATCCACATAACCTCGTAAGGCAAATTATCAACTAACCATTCTTTAACTAAGTCTTCTTTAAAATCTGTCATGTTCAATAAAAATAACTTCCTTAAAAGTAGTTGATTTTTCTTAAATATTAGGTAATTCTAATAATAAGGAAATTTTAAATGTCGCGTATCAGTATTAAAAGCTTGTTAATCAGGTATTTACGTTTGTGGCACAAGAATAGCTTATAGATATGGAAAATAGAAAAAATGAAACGTAAAGAATTTTTAAAGAAAGCACTAGCTGGCAGCACGGCATCTTTAGTCGGAGTTTCAGCATTAGCTAACAGCAATACAAAAGAGTCAGAGAAAATAGGATACAATCATTTACCTAATAAAGAAAATAAAACAATGAATACAGTAATTCACAAAGCTGATACAAGGGGTAATGCTAACCACGGATGGTTACAATCAAAACATACATTTAGTTTTGCCAATTATCATAATCCAGAAAGAATGCATTTTGGAATGCTTCGCGTATTGAATGATGATATTGTTGCACCAGGAATGGGATTTGGAACGCATCCTCATAGAGATATGGAAATCATTTCTATTCCAATGGAAGGGGATTTAGAACATAAAGATAGTATGGGAAATACCGCAGTAATTAAGTCTGGTGATATTCAAGTAATGAGTGCAGGAACGGGAGTTACACATTCTGAGTATAATAAGAATAAAGATAAGCAGGTAAAATTTCTACAAATCTGGGTGTTTCCAAAAGAGAAATCTGTTGAACCAAGATATGATCAAATCACTTTAAATATAGCTGATCGAGAAAACCAATTACAACAAGTTGTTTCTCCAGACCCTGATGATGCTGGAGTTTGGCTACATCAAGACGCATGGTTTCATATGACAAAATTAGATCAAGGAAAGTCAATTGATTATACTCTTAAAAATTCAGATAGAAATGGAGTGTACGCTTTTGTTTTAAAAGGAGATGTAACGATAAACAATCAAGGATTAAATACCCGTGATGGATTTGGAATATGGGATGTTGATAGCTTAGATATCCATGCTGACTCAAATGCTGAAATCCTATTGATGGAAGTACCAATGAACTAGTAAATATTAACATTTATAAAAAAATAATAACAGTCTTTATAGACAAAAATCAATTAAATATGAAAACAATTAGATTAACTATCGCCGCAATTTTAGTAAGTACGTTATCATTTGCACAATGGAAACAGTACAACCCTAACCCAGTAAACAATCCAGCAAATGCAGCCAAACAAATTTTAAACCCTGGGAATCACGCCCTTATTTTAATTGATCATGAAGGCCAGATGGCTTTTGCTGTAGAGTCTCAGCCAGTTGAAGAATTAAGAAATAACGTTGGTTTGCTTGCAGGAACTTCAAAACTTTTTAAAATTCCGACCATAATTACAACAGTTGGTGAGCGTACGTTCTCTGGTCCTGTATTCCCGGAAATTAGGGAGTACTATCCTAACGAAAAGAGCTATATTGACCGTTCTACAATGAACTCTTGGGAAGATACCAATTTTGTTAAAGCCGTTAAGAAAACAGGCAAGAAAAGACTTGTAATTGCTGGATTATGGACAGAAGTATGTACGACACTAGCAGCCTTGTCTGCTCTAGAAGATGGTTACCAAGTTTATGTGATCTCTGATGCTTCTGGAGCGGTTTCTCAAGAAGCTCATGATATGGCAATGACTCGTATGATTCAAGCAGGCGTAATTCCAATGACTTCAATGCAATACCTACTTGAAAATTACAGAGACTGGGCTCGCTCTGAAGACTATCAAGCCGTAAATGCTTTAGCTAAAAGATATGGAGGAGCTTATGGCTTAGGTATTGATTACATCAAGACTATGCAGAAATGGTCTAAAGAAGAAGCGAAAAGATAATTTTCCGATTGTCCCTATATACCTTATAGGGACTTGGTTTTACTATTATTTAGTATAATGACACTTATTCGATGATGCCTTTTTATTCAAAATTAAAATCGACACCGATATCCAAAAACAAGATGACAAAAATACGTGGAATCATCTAATCAATGTTTTTTTGGATTATGGAGGTATATATTTAGCAAAAGTAGATGATTATCAGTGTTGGAAGAGAGGTGTGCCCCAACTGCATTCATTAATATTGAATGGTATTCTAAGAAAGATGGCAAGCCTTTAATGAAAACCCCAATCTATAAAACCTTTATAGAATCGATGATATTAGGTTCTGTAAGTGTCATTCTCTAGTAGAAGGTAACTATGATTTACAATCCTGATTACTATACTAACAATTAAACATTCAATTAAAGAATGTTTATCTACATCATTTAGATGATAAGAAAAAACAATTTATAAATACAATGGAACAGAAAACTATAAAACACATTATTTCGTTCTTACTTTTACTTCTTTTATTTACCTCTTGTGATAATGATTCGAAAAAGGGAAAAACTAAAGAATCTTCTGAAGTTGCAGATTTAATAGTTACCAATGCTAAGGTAGCAGTTATGGATACGAACGGAACAATGGCAGAAGCGATTGCAGTGAAGGAAGGAAAAGTTCTGGCAACTGGATCGAATGAAGAAATTCAAAAACTTAAACATCAAGATACACAAATTCTTAATGCAAACGGAAGAACAATTATTCCAGGTTTAAATGATTCTCATTTACACTTAACTCGTGGAGGGCGTTTTTTTAATTCAGAAGTTCGTTGGGATGGAGTTAAAACATTGAAGAGAGCTTTGGAAATGTTGAAAGAACAAGCAAGAAGAACTCCTAAAGGTCAATGGGTAAGAGTTATTGGAGGTTGGAGTCCTTTTCAGTTTGAGGAAAAACGATTATTCACTATGGAAGAGTTAAACCAAGCAACTGGAAATGTTCCTACTTATGTTTTGCTTTTATACAGTCAGGGGTATTTGAATCAAGCAGGTTTAGATGCTCTCGGAATTGATGAAAATACAAAAGCTCCTAAAGGTTCTGAATTTCAAAAAGGTCCGGATGGAAAGCTAACAGGTGTTTTAATTGCCGATCCAAATCCAACTATTTTATATGCACGTATCGGAAGTCTTCCTTCTTTAACTCAAGAAGAAATGGAAAATGGAACAAAACAGTTTTATCATGAACTCAATAGTTTCGGATTAACCAGTGGAATTGATGCCGGAGGCGGTGGACATAAATTCCCAAAAGATTATTCAGGAACAAAAGCATTGGCTGATGCTGGCGAAATGCCAATTCGTTTATCATATTTTTTATTTCCTCAAAATAAAGGAGAAGAATATGAGGAGTTTACAGAATGGATGGAGAGTAATGAAGTTGGTCATAACGGTGAAATTCATTTAGATCATGGTTATGAATTAGAAGGAGGAGGAGAGTTTTTAGCATGGAGTGCAGGAGATTTTGAGAATTTTTTGGCAGAACAACCATTATTGGATAGAGATAGGCCAACTTGGCGAAAAGACTTAAAACGTATTGTTCGTTTGCATGTTGATAATGATTGGCCATTTAGAATTCATGCAACTTATGGAGAAACAATTTCTCTAATGTTAGATGTTTTTGAGGAAGTAAATCAAGAAACAAATGGGAAATTAGCAACAAAACGTTGGTTGTTTGATCATGCAGAAACAGTCAAGGACGAAGATTTAATTCGAATCAAAGCACTAAATGGAGGAATCGCAATTCAAGCTAGAATGGCGTATGCAGGTGAGTATTTTGTGGAGAGATATGGAGCTGAAAAAGCAAAATCAGCTCCACCGGTTAAGAAAATGATGGAAATTGGAATTCCTGTTGGTGCAGGAACGGATGGAACTCGGGTAGCAAGTTATAATCCCTGGCCAGCTTTATACTGGTTAGTTACAGGAAAAACTGTTGGAGATTTTCAATTAGCTTCAGAAGAAAATAAACTTACTAGAGAAGAAGCTTTGTATTTATATACCAAAGGGAGCGCTTGGGTTTCAAATGAAGAAAATGTAAAAGGAACTTTAGAAAATGGAATGTATGCTGATTTTGCAATCCTTTCAAATGATTATTTCACAGTACCTGAAAAGCAAATCAAAGAGTTAACCTCTGTATTAACAGTGGTCGGAGGAAAAGTGGTTTATGGCAAAGAGGAGTTTTCAAATTTAAGTCCGAAAATACCTGAACCTATTCCAAGCTGGTCGCCAGTAAAATACTTTGGAGGTTATCAAAAAAATAAATTATAAAATTTTAAATAGGAATATACAAATGGAAACAAGAGTAAAAACAACATGGAACGTAGATACAGCTCATTCTGAAGTAGCGTTTAAAGTAAAGCATATGATGATTTCAACCGTAACAGGATATTTCGAAAATTTCGACGCCTCGGTTGCTACAGAAGAAGATAATTTTAAGGACGCAAATTTTGGTTTTACAGCTAAAATAGATTCTATAAACACGAAAAATGGAGATCGAGACGCTCATTTAAAGTCGGAAGACTTTTTTAATGCAGATAAGTATCCAGAAATGAAATTTGAATCAACTTCTTTTGATGGAAATAGATTAAATGGAAATTTAACAATTAAAGATGTCATGAAACCAATTAGTTTGGATGTAGATTTTAATGGTGTTGCTGTTGATCCTTATGGACAAACAAAGGCAGGTTTTGAAATTATTGGAACAATTAATCGTAAAGACTTTGGATTAACATGGAGTGCAGTTACAGAAGCTGGAAGTATTGTTGTTGGTGATAAAATTAAATTATTGATAGACCTTCAGTTTGTAAAGCAGTAAGTAATTTAATCAAAAAGGACTGATATTTTTGGTATTAGTCCTTTTTATTAAAACGAGTAAAATATGAGGGCTCAATATGTTAAATTTCGTTTGGCTTCGGTTGCGTTTGCGCTTTTCAGAGTTCAGGGACTGCCGAAATTATTAGATTTTAGTAAAACAGTGAAAAAAACTGATTCTTTAGGAATAATAGGAAGCGCAAGTACTGTTGTTACTGCTTTTGTTAATGTATGTTGAGTTTTTTTATCGATAGGCATTTTTACTAGACTTGCGATACAAGCTATTTTAAGTATAACATTAGAAGGATTAGTATTATTCCATTTTAATGATGGACGAGTATATCAAGATATTCTTTTAAAGTATTCTATCATTTTTGGCTTTATCCTTTATTTAGAGCCTGGAAAATATAATTTAGATTTTAAGCTTTTTAAATCATGAAACAACAATTAATATTTATTGCTTTAGCTATAATAGCAGGGGCAGTTTTACCTTTACAAGCTGGATTAAACATTCAACTAGGAAAATCTGTACATCAACCAATTTTCGCGGCTTTTGCATCGTTTTTAATAGGAACGATTGGGTTGTTTATTTACCTCTTTATTTTAAAGTTTGATTTTTCGTTTTTGATAAATGTGAAAACTGTTTCTCCATGGGTTTGGTTTGCTGGATTATTAGGGGCGTTCTATGTTGCTGTGGTGATTATCTTGGCTCCGAAATTGGGAACTGCACTTACATTTTCATTAGTTGTCGCGGGACAAATGGCTTTATCAATTGCTTTTGATCATTTCGGCTTGTTTGATCTACCGGTAAAACATATAAATTGGAAACGTTTACTTGGTGTTGCTTTTTTAATTATGGGGGTACTTTTAATTAGAAAATTTTAGGAAATGAAGAAATTGCGGGTAATTATAGTTTTAACTAGTTTTTACAATCTTTCCTTTGCACAGAATGATGTAGATAATATCTCTTATGGCTTATTGAGGCAGAATGATCAAATAAAAGTAGAAAAAACTGGTTCTTTTTACGATAATATAAGGAATATTAAGATTTCTGAAAATATAAGTTTAAGGTTTGGTGGAAGTTATCGTTTTCAAATAGAAACTTTCATTAACGAACAATTTAATGGCACCACAAGGCAAGAAACGGATGCATGGTATTTACATCGTTTGATGTTACATAGTCATATGAAAATTGGAAATAAATTGGAGTTTTTTGGAGAGCTAAATTCCAGTTTAATTCATAGTAAGAAGATTATAACTCCTGTGGATAAAGACGAATTAAATATCAATCAATTGTTTATCAGATATATAATAAATAAGAATTGGAGTGTTTTAATTGGAAGACAAAACATGAGGCTAGGAAGTGGTAGGTTAGTAGATGTTAGAGAAGGACCAAATGTTAGATTATCATTTGATATGTTAAAGGTGTCCTTTGAAGATGATAGAACGAAGATATTTTCGTTTTACTCATTTCCGGTAAGGCCAGAAATTGGTGTTTTTGATAATAAATATTTGCAATTAAAAGAGAGTTTAAGTGCGCTGTATTGGACTCAAAATTGGTCAAAGAACACTAATACCGATCTCTATTTTTTGTATAAAATTGAAGAAAACAAAACCTGGAGTTCAGGCTTTGGAGATGATGAACGATTTTCTCTAGGTTTAAGACATTTTGGTAACTGGAAGAACGGTTTTACATATAATAATGAATTTGTTTATCAATTCGGAAAGTTTGAAAACCAAAATATAAGTGCTTGGACAGTTTCTTTTAATATTGAAAGACAATTTTTATTTGGGGAGTTAGGAGTTAAAACGGAATTAATAAGTGGAGGGAGTAATGATAAAATACTAAATACGTTCGACGGTTTGTATCCTAGGGGGGCTTATTTTGGACGCGTAGCTCGTTTTGGACCTTCGAATCTTATAGATATTCATCCTTATTTTAACACCAAAATTGGTAAATTTAGTTTGGAGTTTGATTACGTTGCGTTTTGGAGGTATTCTAAATTTGATGGGGTGTATGGTCCATCTCTAACATTAGATTATCCATCTTTAAATGAGAGCAGGTTTATAGGGAACCAGTTTGGAGTGATAATAGAATATAATATGGGTGATTTTTTGTCTTTCGAACTAGAATCGAATGTCATATTTCCTGGTGCTTTTCTTCAGGATATTAATTTAAATGATAATTTGTATCATTTTGTATTAACAACTGAAATAAAATTTTAAAAAATGAAAATAACAATTAAAGAGCAAGTTAGTAAAGGTATCGCTTTGGCTAGTGATAATGGTAAGAAAGCAGGTACAATGACATATTCCATTACTAACGGTGATTTCATTATAATTGATCACACAGAAGTAAACAAGGATTTTAAAGGATTAGGTGTTGGAAAGAAGCTACTCTATAAAATAGTTGATATGGCTAGAGAAAAAAATATTAAAATCCTTCCTCTATGCCCATTTGCGAAGGCAATGTTTGTCAAAATAGATGAGATTAAGGATGTTCTCAGATAAAATTTACACATTAAAAAATTAAAAGTATAAAGAAAATATAAATTTATCGTTAGTTGAATGCTCGAAATATGAATAAAGCTGGTATTTGTTTTCTAAGTTTACTACTTAAAAAATTGTTAACGTATTTGTAGACCTTCGTAAAAATTATTTAGAATAAAGATAGAAAAATAACCTTAACTTAATCCTTATGACAAAAGTAGACATATAAAGTTCTTCATTATAACTCTTTTGAAATGTAATGTATAAGGCGTTCCAATATTAAACGTACAATTTGTTCTTGTTATTTCTTAGGATTGAAACTAAATTAGATGGGGATCCTTAAAATTGTATTTGTCACGACTCTTATAAAATACTCTTTTAGGAAAATAAAAACAAATATCTATGAAATCTAAATTAAAAGGCTAGTTATATCATAGTACACTAAGTTTTTTTAGATCTAATCAAAAAAAGATATAACTAGCCGAAATAAATATTTACTAACTTTATTAGAGTTATAAATTAAATTGAGAAGGGACGATTTCTTTTGAACTTTTAATTTATAATCTTAATTTCTTCCTTAAAGATAGAACAAATATTTTTTTTTATGTTAAATTAAGTTTAAACTGGGCTTCATTATAATGAAATTTGAAGCTAAGATGATTAGTTTTATTTATTTTAGAATAGTAATATTGCTTAGTTGATAAATTGATTATAAGTATTGAAAGTTGTAATTTTCTTGAAGATATTTAATAAACTCATCTACCGATTGCTGTGTTGATGCCATGGAATTAGTTATTTTAACTTTTAATCGTTTGGGACCATGATTACTAATTTTAAATGAAACTTCACTAAATTTTGAATATTGTTTAATCGCCTGTTCAAAGTCACCTAGCTTATTTTTTTCTATAATAAAAATTCTCATACAGTAAATATAATGAATAAAACTGCACCAATAATGGTGCAGTAACTTGAAGGGTTTTAATTAAGTATTGTTGATACTTAAATTTTTGTAAAGCTATGAATGAATTATCTATTACGTGTAAAGTTATGGTTAATACATATATGAGAAAGTAATGTTGTTATTACTAAGGTCATCTATTTTTAAAGTTGTTTTTACTCTTAAAAAACAAGACTGTCACTTGTGACAGTCTTTTATCCCCTTAAACTTCTTTGAACTAAACTGAAATTGTTGCAAAGAAAACTTATTAGTCGTCATTCGAGGTTATCCTTACAAATAATTCAATTTTTTTTGTAATTAAAAAGATTGAAGAAGTTAACCGGAGTTCAACTTAGGTTAATGTCATATTAACTTTACTAAATAGCCAATGGTCGAAAAAAATGCGGAAATAGTGTTGTTTTTATTAACTTAGAATCATTCAGGTCTGTTTTTAGTGGAAGGTGAGATAATTTTTTTGATAAAATTGTCTCACCTCTTTTTGATATAAATTATTTATTTAGAGAGGAAATGCGTTTAAAACTTGAGTGAACCAATTTGGTTTTGGAGTGATTTTGAAACCAACTATATCATTTTTGAGTTCCATATGAATAGATGAGCATTGATATAGTTGGCTATTATAATTCTTTTGTGAAAGATAGGTTTTTATATTAATACTAGATAAAGGAAAAACACCTAAATCGTATTTTTTATCATTGGTTTTAAACAGTTTTTTTGTTTTACCTACAAAGCCGGTGAGAAATGGTAAAATAAACAATTGAAAAGGAGAGACGTATGAATCTCTCCTTTAATTTTGAGAGCCTTAATCAGGTTGATCGAATTATTGATTTCCATAGTATATTGATGTTTTGGAAATCCATAGACTAAGACTTAAGCAGGTTCATAAATATAAGATTAAAGTCTTAAAGTTAAAAAAATAATTTTCTTTTTTGGTAAATCAATGTAATAGTATTTTTTGTGTTATATTAAGACTCCGGAAATTAATTTGTCAATTTGTCAATTTGTCTTTGTTTTCGTATATTTGTTACTAGCGATTTAAGCCCTAATCCCTTTAGGCACATAGATTTTTAGCTCGCTCTAGAGCACCGATTTTTTACTTACAGATTTTTATTCATTAACAAATTCAAGTATTGATATACTATGAACAATATACTTATTCAAGAATGTAAAGTGTTTGTCAATATCGAGGGTGAAATGAGGGAGACAACTGATTACAGTTTAATTGGTGCAGCCGTTCTTCAGGCATCCGAGGATAAGCAATTGAAAGTATCGATGTAGAACTATTTAAAAGGAGAAAGAAGGAAGATGGCGAAAGGAGAGAAGAATGGAAACATTCACCCTACACGGATATTCAAAAGACCGGAGGATTTGTACAGAGCTTTTGAGCAATACAAAGAAGACTTAAGGAGACAATCCAAGGAATGGATAAAGGTTTACTTTGCAGGAAAGGAAGGGACTAGAAGAGATGTAGAGTTGAAGGTGCCAAAGATAATGGAAGGCTTCAAAACTTTTTGTTATGAGCCGTACGGGTGTATTGTTCAATATTTCAAAAATCAAGATGGATTATACAAGGACTTCATTCCAGTCTGTTTGCGTATAAAAAATGAAATACGCGAGGACCAGGTTGTTGGAGGGTTGCTCAATGTCTATAATCCAAGTATTACTCAAAGGCTGAACGGAATGACAGATAAGAAAGAGGTAAAGGCAGATGTTACCACTTTTTACGTAGGAGGAGAAGAAGAGGAGTAGGAAGAAGAAGTATAGAGGAGAGATAGGGGATGCCGAGAGTAAAGTTGAAGTTCAATTGGAAGTTATTTAATCCAAACTTTCATCATTTGGAGAAAGAGTTGAGAAACATACATCGAAGATTTATTTGGTGTTATGGAGGCTCTAGTTCTGCAAAGTCGTATTCAGTAGCTCAAGCCATTATCATAATTGCT
Organism: Tenacibaculum sp. AWR4_210; assembly: GCF_056160945.1. NCBI lineage: Bacteria > Pseudomonadati > Bacteroidota > Flavobacteriia > Flavobacteriales > Flavobacteriaceae > Tenacibaculum > Tenacibaculum sp. AWR4_210. The sequence continues at coordinate 56,887 of NZ_JBSWYF010000003.1, read as the reverse complement.
TCCTTAATTGAGGGGTCAGATACTTTAGTTTTTCGGAAGGTGTCCGCGACAATAGACGAAACTATTTACAAGGATTTCAAGAACATCATATATTCTTTGAACCTTGAGCATTTCTTTATAATTCAAGCGAAGAAGATAAAGTGTATCAATGGTGCACAAATAGTATTTAAAGGTCTGGATGATCCCGAAAAGATTAAAGGAATCTCATCTTTTAAGAGAGTTGTATTGGAAGAAGTCTCAGAATTCGATTTTGCGGACTTTAAGCAGATAAGGAAGCGATTAAGAGGAATGGCAGGACAGCAGATTATCTGCATGTTTAATCCAATTGACAAGGAGCATTGGATAAAGAAGAAAGTATTCGACAACGAAGAGAGAAATGAGCTTTCTAATTCTCTAGTGGACCACAATGGAGTTTTAAGACTTAACATTGATGAAAAGTACACTCATGTAACTGAGAAGTGGGAAGGAGGGGAAGTAAAGGTAAAAGGAAAGGTTTATCCTCCGAACTTCGTTGTAATTAAATCCACATATTTAAATAACTTCTGGGTTGTTGGTTCACCATGTGGGAAGTTTGGATTTGAGGACATACAAACTATAGCCGATTTCGAGCTAGACAAGAAGACTGATTACAACTTCTTTTCAATTTATGCTTTAGGTAATTGGGGTAAGCTTAATCGTGGTGGAGAGTTCTACAAATCTTTCAAAGCGGAGAATAATGTTCAGGATAATGAATATAGTTTAGAATTGCCATTACATATTTCCTTTGATGAAAATACGAACCCTTATGTATCACTCTCAGTATATCAAGGCGAAGGTTTAGCCACATGGAAAATCGACGAAATCTGCCTTGAGCATCCAAGAAACACTTTAAGACACGCCCTTAAGGCTTTTGTAAAGAAATACAGAGATCATAACAAGAAGATATTTATCTACGGAGACAGGACTTCATTAAAGGCTGATGCCAAGTTAGAGAAAGGTCAGAATTTCTTCACTATTGTTGAGGACTATTTGGAGGACCATGATTACTCGTATACTAGGAGGTTACCTACCAAAAACCCAAATCCACATGATCGCGGGGAATTTATCAATGACATTTTCGCATTCAATATACCGGGAGTATCGTATTACGTCTCGTCTAAATGCCCAAAGACTATAGATGATTACGAGAGTGTTAAGGAAGCCTCTGACGGAACAAAGCATAAGGAAAAAACGAAACACCCAGTTACAAAAATAACTTACGAGAAATACGGGCACTTAACCGATACCGATGACTATTTCTTATGTGAATACTACAAAGAACAATACAACAAATACACCGGAAGAAAGAAGAAGAAGACCAGAAGAACAAAAGCTAGAAGTTTAGGCGAGTTAGGAATTAATATTTAATGATGATGAAACTATTAGACAAAATTAAATCAGGGAGCTTAACTGATGATTTATTAACGAAGATTTCAAGTGCGAAAAAGGATAAAGAGTTTTTAGAAAACTTACACAAAGAATACTTCAAAAAAGACAGAACTATTCGAGATACTCAAATTGGCTTTACACAAAAAGACAAGACAGTTAAAGATGAGAATGGAAATGACAGAACAGTTAAAGCGATTCGAACCCCTATCTCGTTCAATAAAAAAATTGTTCGAACGAGTGTTGCTTTTGAATTCGGAAATCCAGTAGTATTAAAGCCTTCAGAAGTTAATGCATTGACGGAAGCCGTAGAAGATGTATGGAAAGAATGCCGTCTGGATTCTAAATTACAGAAAATAAAGGAATATCAAAGGAGCGAGACGCAATCCGCATTGGTTTTTCATGTTAAGAAAATTTCTGGCGCTGAGAATAAGATTAAATGTAAGGTGCTTAGCTATGAGTCAGGTTCCTTTTGGCCTGTGTTCGATGAGTTTGGAGATATGGTATTGTTTGTTTGGTCCTTCAAAACCAAGATAAACGGTAAAGATGTAGAAAACTTGTGGGCTTTTGATGAAACTAAAGTTTACAAGTACAAAAAAACGAACTCATGGACTTTGGAGTCAAGAGACTCTCATAGTTTTTCTAAAATTCCTGTAATCTATTTTAGTCAAAGTCAACCTGAATATGATGATGTGAAGGAATTAATTGATAGGTATGAAACTTCTGTTTCAAAATTAGGAGCTTCAAATAACTATTCTGGTTCTCCATTGTTGTTTACCAAAGGAGAGGTTCAAGGGATGCCGGATAGAGATTCTGACGGTAAAATGCTTAATGCTCCATTAGGGTACGATGAAGATGACAAACCAATGTTTGGAGATGCAAAGTTCTTGACCCATGACAATGCGCCCAAATCGGTTGAGCTCGAGCAAAAAACTTTAGAAAACCTTATTTACTCGCTTTCAGATACTCCAAACCTGAGTTTCAACAACCTTAAAGGGATTGGTAATGTATCGGGAGTAGCATTGGAGTTAATGTTCTTAGGATCTATTCTTAAGGCTAAAATGAATGAAGGCGACAACAGGACAGATATTCAAAGAATTATCAATGTTATTATTTCTGGAATTACCACTAAGGTTGATATGAGCTTAAAAAAAGCCTCTGAGGGGCTTCACTACGATGTTCAGTTTTCAAGCATACTTCCAAGCGATTTAGCTGGATTAGTTACTACACTTACAACGGCAGTAACAGGGAATATTATGTCTCGAGAAACCGCAATTGAACTCCTTGGGAAAGCTAATACCGATGAGGAAATGAAAAAGATTGAAGCAGAAAAGAGTTCAGTTAAAGTTGAAAAGAAACCGGATGAAGGGGAATAAAGATTATTTCGTTAGGGCTATATCAGCCAAAAAAGAATTTAAGACGCAGGGTATGAAGAGAGATGTTAAGTTGTTAGGGGCTAGAATTGAGTATATCAGGTACTTTCTAGAAGTCTGGTTACCAAAGAATGATCCAGAGATAAAAATTTCACAAGCAGTCAAGGAATTATCAAACTACCATCTGTTTATTAGTGAAAAACGCATCTACGAACTATTAAAGCAAAATTTTACTCACCCTATCGGAATAGTTATGCAAAAAGCTTCTCCGTTAGGTAAAGCAGGAGTAATTTAGTACTAAATAATTATTATCTAAATATTTAACATTATCATGAATGAAGAATTAAGAAAGAAACTTGAGCTAGCACTTTCAGCGAAAGGTCTAACCAAGGAGCTAGTAAATTTCATTTCGATTGAAGAGGAAAGTGATATTGAAGGTGTTGTAGCTAAGCTAGAAAAACTTCACAAAACCGAAAAGCCTAAGACATTAGATGATTTTCTAAAGGACAATCCCGAAGCCAAAAGTGATTTTGACCGCAGAATGACAAAGGGGATTGAAACTTACAAGAAAAACACTAAAAAGGAGCAAAAGCCGAATGAAGAGGATGACGACGTTGTACCTGAGTGGGCTAAAACGATCATTGCCAAAGTTGAAGCTGTAGAGTCCAAAACATTGGTTGATTCAAAGTTGTCTGAGGCAAAAAAGCTTTGGAAAGATTCTGAGATTCCAACTGAATTTAAAGACGAAAAGTGGTTTAATCGACTGATTGATGTCGATTCAGAGACCTCTATTGAGGAGCAAATTAAATCTGCGCTAGAAGAGACTACAAAATTTCGTCAAGATATTGTAAGTAAGGAGATCGGAGATAAAGGTCTTCCCAATCCAATTGGAGATGTGGAGGTTTCGGATGATGATATTTTGGATATTATAAATTAAAATTAAAATTAGAATGGAATTAGATCTAAGCACAAAGAAAGAAATGTTCCGTGGAGGCAATGATAGTATTGCTATCAAAAAGTATATCCATGGTAAGGAAGGAGGAACTGTATTAGATACGACAGGTTTTCCAGATAATTATATCTATGCAGGCCATGGAGTAATAAAGGAAAGAGGAGTGTTTAAGCCTCAACCAGTAGATGGATCATTACATGAAAAACTAGTGGGAGTTGTAGTTTCAACTACAAGTAAAGCCAAACCATCGGTTGGTGTAATGACTCTAGGAATTATTAATAACAATACCTTGAAATATAAGTTCAATGCAGAGTCATTGGCGGTTCTTCAAAAATTAGGTATCCAAAATCAGATTGACTAATGACAAGTGTATCACATTTTAAAGATGTTATTAAGAAGTACTTTAAAAAAGTATCAAAAGCATATTATGAAAAGGTAAATGGGTCAAAAGAGGAGCCAAAATATCTTCATGAACAAATGCTCACAGAGGATTATTCTGTTGATATGACCTATGATTCAATCTCGGGTAATTATAGTCGCGTGACGGCCGATGTAGTTTCATTTGATTCTCCATTACCATTGAAATCAAGAGGAGCGATTCAAAACGCCACTGGAGATATTCCTAAAATAGGTTTGAAATTTGTTTTGAATGAAAAGCAGATGAATAATCTCAGGATATTAAAGAGTATGCCCGGGATGATAAAACAGTTAGCAACAAAACTATTCGCTGATGTTGAGTCCTGTATTTTTGGTATTAAAGAAACTATTGAAGAGGCGTTTTTATTAGGTTTATCTTCAGGTTATACCTTGATCAAGGATGAAACCAATGTGGGACATGGTATTAGAATTGATTATAATATTCCCCGATCAAATCAATTTGGATCTTCTATTAAATGGAGTTCTGAAGAGGCAAGGCCAATTGATGATTTACGAAGAGTATTGAAGGGAGCCAAAGCAAAAGGAGAAATACCTACTCATATTTGGATGAATTCAGATACCGTTGAATTAATGTGTCAAAACAAGCAGATTAGAGAGCAACATGCTTTTAATATGAATTTTGTAGGCAATAGCATTCCAGTTTTGGATGAAGAGCATTTAGCTGTGGTAATAAAGAAAAAGTTGAAATTAGAATTAAGGGTTGTGGATCGTACATTTGTTCATCAAAAGGATGGTAAAAACACAACTACGCAGGGGTGGACTCCAAACATGATAGTTATGACCAAAGGAATTAAAGTAGGTTCTTTGGTTTATAGTACATTGGCGGAGGAAGCTTTTCCTCAACAAGGAGTATCCTATGCTAAGCCTAACAAATATATTTTAATTAGTAAATCAGGAACTACTGATCCAGTCAGCGAGAAGACTGCAGGTCAAGCATTGGTAATTCCTGTTCTTCAGAATGTTGATTCATTCTTTTATATAAATACAGAAGAGGCTCAAGAGGTTACTTCCGGAGAGGTGGAAGGTGACACAAAGATTACCATTTGGGACAAAGAATTAGTGAAAACCTCAGTTGTCAACGCTGTTAAGGAACTTGGCGTAACTGTAAAGTCTAACATCAAAGATGAGACGCTAATCAAGAAGATAAACGAATTATCTGATGAACAGGAAGCAGAGTTGCGTAAAAAACTAGGAGCATAAGAGTTTTTATGTACACAAGTGATTCCATAAACCTTTTAGTTCGAAGAATAAAGTGGCGCGCTCCTTTCGGGGAGCTTGCTACCATTCTTGAGTCAGATTTACAAGCCAAAGAGAACGAAAAAGCTTATCAGGACGGGCATGAATTGGTTACTCTTGAAGATATTTTTTACAGTCAGCCAATTCCAGAAATTACCAAAGTAGAATTTAACCTGTATTTGAGAAGAATGGTGTTGAAGGCCGTTAATCGAGTATTAGAGGATGTCTTTGATAGTAACTTGAAGGCTGATTACAGCAAAAAATATGATGATATGATTACTAAGTATCAGTCAGGTTTTGACAAATCATTAATGCTGGCAATGGCGGTCCAGGTACTTCAGTTGTCAGTTACCACCCAACGAGTAAATATCAATGTAAAGCAAAAGGAGAAATCCTACCAGAAGCTTAAAATTGAGCTAGAAGGCACTAAGAATGACAATGGAAAGATTACATCTGTTGGGTTAAAGTATCAGTATTTACAGTCTGTAAAAGCGCTTAAAGCTATTCTTTTCCCAAAGGTGTTGCTTAAACCTAAAATAAATGGAGTAGATAGATGGTAGTTAACCAGAACTTGCATGAATTGGATAATCCTGTCGGTATAGACTTAAGAATCCAAGAAATTCAGAACTACCTGTATTCTGGTATTAAAGAATGGAAAGTAGAGGCATTTGGAAGAGCGGAATCAATAGGTAATAGATTAATGCTCTTTTCCGAAGAAAGGGACTATATGGATGCACTAGTGATTAATGATTCAAAATCAAATGGAAGATTCTTTTTCATAGATTCCGAAAAAACGATTGAAAGATTTAGTCAATTAGTAACTGAGGTCACTGTCGTCTTTTTATTGAATTTAGAAAAGGTTTACAAGGAAAGAAAACATCGTTTGGACGAAGAGGCTAGAATTAAAGTTTTGGAACTTTTAAAATGTAAAGGATTAGAAGATTTGAGAGTTGTAAAGGGACAAAGTGTGTTAAAAGGGTACGAAACATCCTTGATAGACATGCAACCTTATCATTTTATGAGCTTCACCTTTGATTTGAATTACTCAATTCACAATAATCATTATTTCAAAAATTAAAATTATGGGTACATATATCAATTTGTACGAAAAAGATAAAAAAAAGTACAAGAATACGGGTTTTAAGAGACAAGCCCTTGAAAGTAAGTTAAGAATTCCTGTGTTGTCAAATGGATTTGCTTTTGCATCAGTGGCAGACTTTGAGAATAGAGATAAATTTCGAGAAGCAATTGGAGCTAAAAGCTTAGTTCCGTTATTTGAAGTGCACGAGTTGGCCGATGCAAGTACTGAAGACAAGAAATTTGAAAGCGGTTCATTTTCGAAAGTAATTGAAAATGGAGTCGAAAAAATCACTTTCGAATGTTACATTTCAATTCCTGCATTCAATGCGTTGCAATCCTATGAGGAGAGTGAGTATAACGAGTTGTTTGAATATAACCAGGATGGCGATTATTCAGGTGTCTACGATACAGATGGAGTAAAGGTACGAGGAAGAAAAATTACTTCAATCAATGTGACTCGTTTACGTGCTACCAAAGAGAAAGTTCCATACGTAAAAGGGGAAATTGTTTTTGATTCAAAAACGGATGTAGAGAGAGCGGTTGTAACTAAAAGCAATCTAACCAAAGAAGATTTAGAAGGAATCTTCGATGTTGAATTAAAGCAAATTCATGCTAGTGCCACTTCAATCGTTTTTAAAGCCTACTCGGAAGGAGCTTTGGTTAAAGATTTAGACACAAAGAAAATATTCCTTAACAATACTTCTGGAAAGAATGTTCGTCCAACCGGGATAACCTTTGAGCCTTCAAACGGAACATACGAAATCAAAGGAACAGGTTTCGCTAGTGGTTTTACTGTGGGAATGTTAGGTGTGGATATAAAGCCAAATATTATGTTTGAAGTAGTAGACCTGTTGAAAATTGAGGTTGCCACTAACTAATTAAGGTTGCGTCTGCAATGGCAAATATATTTGAGTTTCAACAAAGAGCAAAGAAGCTCACTCGGAAGAAAATTAGAAATGATCTGTACAAATTCATTAGGTCTTTAGAGGAGGAATTGGCGGCTTACAACAGAGCTACTCTACATGATGAAAGTGAAGATGTTTTTGGAAATCCAATTGGTTTTTACTCACCCATGACAGAAATATTGACAGATGGTAAAAAGAAGAGGGGAGAACCTTTCGACTTATTGGATTCCGGGGATTTTTTAGACGGATTATTTGCCAAGGTAGAAAAAGATAGTGTGTTTTTCGACACCAAAGATTCAAAAAGAAAGGAGGTTCTTCAAAATTTGATGTCAGAAAACATTTTTGGTCTTCAAGAAAAAGACATACAAAAGGTGGTAGAAACTAGACTACTGCCTTTTTTTACAAGGTATTTTAGAGAGAAATTGATAGGGTGATATATACAGCAGATACAATACCGATTAAGCTTTATTTTCAGATTTCAGAATCTGGGAAGTATGAACTCATTACTGATGAAAATGATTTAGATTCAGAAACTTTACAGAAAAGGTTTGAGAATATTGAGCATGAGTTTGAAGAATTAACTCAAAATAACCAGAAGAAGAGGGTTTTCGAATTGATTCGAAACATTGAATCTACCATCAGAAAAAAGGAAGCAATTGACCTAGTGCTCGATACTCTTTTTATGGACCTCTCAAGAAAAGATAGTGAACTTATTGAAGCGTTAGAGGCAGAAGGTTATAGTTTTTCTGCAGGAGATTATAATATCGATTTAAAGCGAATATTATCGAACAACGAGTCTGAGTTAGTTAGGTTGAAAAAATACCAGAACGAATTAGAGTTATTGGTTTCTCAGGAGGAACCGGAAGGATTAGAAAAAGGTAATATAGATGAAGTTATACTGAGTTATGGAATAATTACCGGTGCAGGATTTATAGATACGAATACTATTACCATGATGCAGTATTGTGCGTTGTTGAAGTTGGGTAATCAGAAGATGAAGATGTTGGAGAATGGCAAAGGGGAAGATAGAATTTAAAGAAACAATTGATGAGCGTATTTTCACAATTGGAGAAAGAATAGCCGAAAGTTTAAAGCCGGGTATCGAGGAGATTGAGAGAACTAAAAAGGTTTTTGAAGCGATGAAGGAATCGGCTTTAGCTCAGTTGGAGGTGGCTAAGAAATTGAAAAATGCACCAAACCGAAAAGATTTACTCAATACTTTGAAAAAAGAAGCGGAGTTATCCAAGAAGGTAACTCTAGCCAAAACAGCTCTGCATAAACTAGAGCAATCAAAAATAGACACGGAAAGGAAGCAAATTGATCTATCTAAGAAGAAGCAACAGGTCCAAAGATCAGGAATTAGGCTTACAGAAAAGGAGCGCTACGAACAAAGATTATTAAATAGGGGTAAGCGGGAATCAGCTGTTTTGTCTTCAAAGTTGTCTTCTGAATATGATAAGTTATCTGTCCGATTAACAAAACTAAGAAGAAGATACAAGGATGTTGCTTTAGTTGAAGGAGAGACGTCTAAAAATGCCAAAAGGCTACGTGATCAAATAGTCAAATTAGATTCAGCATTGAAGCGAGTTGACGCGAATGTCGGACAATTTCAAAGGAATGTAGGTAACTACGGAAAGGCCATGCAATCGGCAAGTGCTGCAGCAAAAAATATGGCTTCTGCTTTAGGTCTGGTTGGAGGTGCTTTTCTCTATGTTCAAGTGATGAAAGATGCCCTTAGGATAGTCAAAGATTTTGAAAAGGCAAATGCAACCTTGGCTTCTGTTCTGCAGGTCGAACGTAAAGAAATAAAGGCGTTGACAGACGATGCTGTAAGATTAGGGAGCGAGACCGTCAAAACAGCAAATGAAGTTACTCAATTACAGATAGCTTATGCTCGATTAGGTTTTAAGCAAAAGGAAATTATAGCTTTAACAGAACCATCTATAGAGGGCTCGATAGCGATGAATGCCAAGTTAGATGAAACCGCAGAGTTAACAGGTGCAGTTATAAAGACATTTGATGAATTAAGCACTACAGATGCGCCGAAGGTTTTAGATATCATGTCTTTAGCAACGGCTAAAAGTGCATTGAATTTCGAAAAGCTTAAAACAGGGATTCCAATTGTTGCAGGAGCGGCTAATGAAGCAGGAATTCGATTCACAAGACTAGTCGCTTTGATGGGAAAATTATCTGATGCAGGTATTGATGTATCTTCCTCTTCAACTTCACTTAGAAATATTTTTATAGATAGTGCTGGAAAAGGTTTAAAATATTCTGAAATCATTGAAGAAATTAAGAAGAGTCAAGACCGATTAACAGAAGCCAATGATCAATTTGGAAAAAAAGCTGCTGTTTCCGCCTCAGTATTGGCGAAAAATATAGAAAAGGCTAAAGAATTAGATGTTGAATTACAAAATGCTGGTGGTACTGCAAAAACCATGGCTGAAAAGGAATTGAATACTCTTGATGGCTCACTACAGTTGTTGAAATCAGCATGGGAGGGATATATTCTTCAGTTGAACGAATCATCGAATTATTCTGGAAAACTGTCTAATGCAATAAAGTACCTTTCAAGTAACCTTTCTCAAATTCTAAACTCTTTAAAGGTTGTTACCTCTGCGTATATAGCATACAGATTAATGGTTTATTTATCTCGGGTCCAAACGAGTTTAATGAATCATCAATTCATATTGTCAAGGACTGCGTCTTTGGCTTCTGCAAAAGGGGTTAGTAAAACGGCATTAGCCTTTGGAAAGCTAAATAAAGTTTTAAGAGCGAATGCCTTGGGAATTGCTTTGTTTGCCATCACAGGGTTAGTTGCGTTGTTCGAAAAGTTAAGTAGAAGTTCAGCACAGGTTGCACAAGAATTAAATAAGGGGAATGATGAGTTTTTAGAACAAGCAGAGAAAACCAGTAAGGCAAACAATGAGTTGGAAGAAATGATAGACCGATATGATGTGCTAAAATCAAAAACGAATCTAAATGTCCAGGAGCAAAAAGAATTCAATAAAATAGTAAACAAGCTTGCAACAGATATACCTGGCGTAGTTTCTGGAATCAATGATTTAGGGGATTCCGTAGAGATTAACGGTAAAAAGGTTAGAGAGTTCATTAAGCTTCAAAACTCAAATACTACTCTGAAGGCAAAAATACAGAATGATGAATTGCAAAACTCGTTGAAGAATCTAAAAAAAGAACTATCGGCCTTTAATGAGCTGTCTAAGGAAAATGGGAATGTGGTTAGTGTCAGGAGTTTAGGTAGTGCTTATAAAAAGGTAAACGGTGAGTTGTATAAAGTGACTACTACGATGAGTAAAATGAACAAAATCAGGATAGCAGAAACTAAATTAACTAAGAGGCAAGAGTTGGCCTTTGGGGAAAAAGAAGAAAGTATAAAGAAAGAAATTGCTGAAACAACTATAAGTATTGAGAAAAATGAAGATTTAATAGCATCGATAACAGGTGTTAAAAACGCAAGGCAAAAGCAAAAAACAGCTAGTATTAAAGAGGCGAAAAGTAAAGCTGATGAAGTTCTTATTGTTCGAAAATTAACAGCTCAAATAAAAGAGCAGGAAGCGAGATTAAAAAGTCTAACAAAAAATGGATATGAAAATCTAACTAAAAAGAAAGCTGATGAAATCAAGGAGACTCGTAAAAAAATAGCTGCTTATAAAAGAGAATTAAAGCAAATTACAGGTGTAACCAAAGCTATTAAGAAGACCGGTGATTTGGAAAGGAAGTTGGAATCTGAGAGGGTGAAACGATTGAATGGGACTTTCAACTTGAAGAAGTTTTTAATAGCTCAGGATATTTCCTTTCAAAAGGAAATTATCGAAAACACCAAGAAGTCGGAAAAGGAGCGACTCTTAGCGTTGAAGAAGTCAAGTAAGTTAGAAGAAGAACTCGCATTTGAGACGGCTGTTAATAAACTAGCCATTAGAAAGGGGTTTATTAGAGAAGAGGTCGTTCAGTATTTAAAAGATGGCGAAGAGAAAAAGGCGTTCCTTGACAAATTAGGAAATGAAGAGTTGCTTGTAATTAAGCAGTACGAAGCTAAGAAGAAGGCTATTACTAAGAATAAGGAGGATAAGGAGGACGAAATTGAGTTCAAAAGAATTGTTGATCTAGCAGAAAAGAAAAAGTTCGAGAAAGAAAAGGAACTCCAGAATGAGCTTGAAAACGTAAATAAAGCTTTTGAGAAGAAGGAAGGGGTTTATGCTAATCACGAGAATGCTGTCGAGGAACGTGAACGAAGGATAGCGGAAATAAAGAAAAAGTACGCACTAGATGCCTTAAATACGCAAGTAGGAGCTATTGAAAAACTTTTAACTTCTGATAAGCTTAGTGCTGTCGAAAGAGCCAAAAATGAGGCAAAGCTTGCGGAACTAAAGAGGCAGATTTCAGATTTATCTCTAACAGATTTCTTGGAAAAGAATAAAACTGAGATACAAAAGACCAAGGAGAAGGTTAATAAAATAGCTCAGATTTCCTCACAGCTAAATTCAGTACTAAGTGACCTTTCCGGGGCTTTATTTGATTCAAATATTCAGAAAATTGATGATGAGATTTCCGCTCATGACACCAAGTACAATAAGATTCTGGAGAATGAATATGTCACAGGCCAAAAGCGTGAAAATATTGAAAAGAAAAGGGATTTAGAGAGGGATAAGTTAGAGAAAAAGAAAAGGTCTGAGCAAAGAAAGAAAGCGATTTTCAATAAAGCAAGTGCATTTGCTCAAGCTAGTATAAATACAGCTCAAGCCATTACCAAAACAATAGGGGAAGCTGGGTTTTTTGGTATCCCATTGGCTTGGATTGTTGGGGCTATGGGGGCGGCACAAATGGCGACAATTCTAGCTCAACCAATACCAAAGTACAAAACAGGTCGTGGCAAGGGTAAAAATGAAATTGCCGAGGTAGGAGATGGTTTTGTTCATGAGGTAATTGAAAAGAAAGATGGAAGGGCATATTTAACTCCCAACATTCCGACTTTGACATATTTGGAAGCCGATGATGTTGTTCATAAGGATGTAGACACGTACTATTCAAAAGGAAGTAAGGTTGCTTATTATCAGAATATTTTTGACAAAATGACAATTTCTGGCTTAAATAATCAGGCAAGAAAAGCAAGGAATTACCAAGAGATGGTTACAGTTCAAAAGATGAATGAAACTGTTATAGCTAAGGCTATTGAAAACAATAATCATAATTTAAAAAGAGATATAGTTGGGGCTATCAATTCAAGTCTGCTCGGCGCCAAAACTGTTAACAATATTAACGTCGAAATACCACAAGAATACACAAAGTTTTAGTTATGAGCTTGATAACATTGAATAGAGATATAGAGCAACATTATTTGCAGTATGAAGGGGATTCGAAACCGAAATTAATTGAAGAGCCTAAAGGTTGGAAAAGTGCTGACAAGCAAATTACCAGGAGTAAAGATGACAACGAATTTATATCTAAGAATGCCAAAGATGTAAGGTTTTTTGGAGTTGGACGAGAGTATATTCTTCAGACGATTAAATTATACGGAGAAAAAGCTAAAATACGTTACACAATAGTTAAAGAAAATCCTACAAATTCCTTTGACTTTTACCAAGATGTCTACTTTTTAGACTTGATTAAATTTAAGGATAAGAAGGGGATTTTATCAGTAAAAATTGAAGAGGGGGGAATTGCAAAAGTGGTAAAGTCAAAAGGAGGGCAGAATTTAGAATACAACAGAGTAATTGACTTGTACGGAAATAATATTAATCCTGTTTTGAAGCAAACTATCGCTTTAGAGGGAAGGAAAATATTTTTGAAGAGTACAATTAAAGCTGGAAGTTCAGTAACAAAAACTCGTATCAAGACTCGAGGAAATACAAGAATGGCAATAGCTCATTTTCCGTTTAAAATAGAGAGTAATTCAGATAAAGAGCATATTGTTACCCCTAGTGTAAGTGAGTTTGATAAATCAACTAATAAACCAGATTCAAGTCAAATTTTCTATCTTAATAGTGATAGGAAAAAGAAATTGAAAGTAATCATAGATATGTCCTGCTGGATTAACCCTGTATTAATAGATGACCCCAAAGGCGCAGAGTATTTAAAGATCATATTTAGAATCTATAAAGGAGGTTTAGAGTTTAACACTAAAAGGGATATTGAGTTATATGTTGACCCCGCTCCATTAAATCATAATAAAAGGAAGGTGTCATTCTCGCTTAACGAGAGTCTTTTGTTAGAAAAAGGCGATAGTATGGCATTAATTTGTGTAACAGGAGGAGTCTTCGGAGGAGGCGGGCTTTTCCGTGACGATCCTGGGTTCTTCCAACATGACTTTTATAATGCTGATGGTTCAGTTATTATTTCAGAGGATTCCGTAGTAGAGACGACTAAAGCTCCGTGTATCTATATACATGATGTTTTGGAAAAACAAATTGAAATCATCACCGGTAAACCTAAAATATTTTATTCTGAATTGTTTGGTAGAAAAGAGTATGGATATAAAAAAGACGGCATATTTGGAGGTGTAGCGGTAACGAATGGCCTTGCAATTCGAGGGTTTAATTCGGCAAAAGACGATAAGCGAGCGTCGATATCTTTTAAGGATTTAAAAACAAGTTTGAACGCTACGTGTGGTATTGGGACTATGATAGAAAAGATAGGTTTCAAAGAGCGAGTTCGTATTGAGGGGCTAGATTTTTTTTACATGTCAAGTGTTACTGTTGAATTACCGAACATTGTTGAAGATTTGGAAATTTCTCCAGCCATTGATTTTGTGTACTCAGGCTACACATTTGGATACGAAAAGGGAGGGGATGGTTATGAAGAAGCTACGGGAATCGGTGAGTACAACGGAAAAGTTTCGTATACAAATGAGCTGGATAATATCGAAAAGGATTACACATTGTTGTCTAAAGTTCGTGCTGATTCTTCAGCTGTTGAGTTTGCCAGAAGAAAACATAAGAAAACTCATCCACAGGCAGATACTCAGTATGATCTAGATTCATTTTTCTTAGACACAAAAAAAGGTTCAGATTATATTCTTTTGGAAAGAAAATGGCAGGATGATTTTGAGTTAGAACCAGAGGGGGTTTATGATCCGAATACAGCGACGAATTTAAGGTTTACACCAGGGCGAATGAGGGATAGAAGAAGTCTTTTCTTAGCGAGTAGTTTATTCAGTTATCCGGAGAGCTATATTCGTTATACTAGCGCGAATTGCAATGTTAATTTGAAGTCCCAAGAGAAAGGTAGCTCTTTATTACATGAGGGAGGAGCTAAGCAAGTAAAGAGTTATGGACGTGCTAAATTTCAACCCTATTGGGCTAAGTTCACTCACAAGGTAGATTTCTCATTGAGTAAAAAACTTCGAAGTAAAGTAGTGATAGATGGAGAGGAGAGATATGTGTTTTATGGAATAGTAAAATTTAAAGTTGCTGAAGACATCTACCGCTATGGGTATATGTTCGAGGTCAAGGAATCAGGAAAAGGCACTTGGAAGGTGTTGTTAGCAAATAAATAAATGTAGGAGAATGGCAAGAAGTATATTGGAGGTAACATTACCCAAAATGAACCTAAATGATAGAATTGAGTTTCAAACTGAATTAGATGGTAAAATAAAGGACTTTTCAGTAACATGGATAGATCCGCATCATAACCAGTTAGGAACTCCGAACGATGTTATTCATGAAAGTTTTCAGCCGTTTAAGCGCCCAAATTATGACGCATTGAATTATGCTCAGGGGATTAAGGGGCTTGATGTTTTGGAGGTTCTTACTGAATCTGTGGAGCCCGGAAAGGTTATTATTCAATCTAATGTTGACAATTTGATATTCAAGAATGAGAGTAGCATGAATCCAGGAGTCGTTTTTAAGAAGACTAATCAGAATAGTAATATTCCTACTCTAGTCCTTAATAGTGCCACTATTTCCCGAGGTAGTAATGTGTGCTCAGAAGTGAACGTAACTATTTCAACGAGTCATCTGGTAGATAAAATAACATCCCCATTTGTAAAGGACAATTCAGTTACCCCTGTTGTTTTTAGTTTTTTGCGTGGTGAAACATTCACTTTTACAGCGAGGAGTACTGCGCTAAACCAGATTGTAAGTACAGTTATTAAAACACCACCTAGATTGCTTGAAATGAACTTAGGTGTTTCAGTTTTAGGTAAATCTGTAACAGTAAATTATAGTTCTTTAAACGGGACTACAGGTCTAGTTCTAGAATATTCAATTAACGGTGTCGATTTCTCTTCCAATAACGTTTTTGACAATGTTGCCGATGGCAAATATTGGGGGTATGTAAGAGATCAGTTCGGATGCCAAGTTACCAAACAGTTTGAAGTAAAGGAGTTGGTGAGTAAATCACCGTACTATCATATTCCTAAAGCAAATTCTATACGATACGCGCAAAGAGAGGTCTGGGACGGAATTAAGGTCTTCAAGACTGATGAAAATACACTATCTAACGAAAGTAATGATGCAATATCACATTATGAAATTCAGCGATTTCAAACCAATGACGTTCTAACGACACAGCTTAGGACCAATTATGATACTGTTAAGGCTTTTGTGTTGAGTTCTGCAGGTGAACAGCCCTTGTTAGTTACCAAGCCAAGAGAGTATTTAGGTCTCAAGGATTATAGAGATTGTGTTGTGTACCAGAGGCCAAATGGAAAGGCCGGTATATATTTTACTTCGGGAAGTAAATACGGATATGATAGTGGCACTGCAATAGGAAGTTACGAGCTTAATGGTTCTCGTCCATCTTGGTATCGAGTTGGAAGCGTTATTCAGTTGGATAAGGTTGGAGCATTGGAAATAAAGAGTGTTCTTTTTGATGAAATTAAAAGGGCAGAAGTGGTTGAAGTAGACTACAATTACAAAGGTTCTCCCATAGTAACAAAGGTGAAAAGTATTTACGATTTAAGGCCATTTAATCTCTATGAGTTTAAGTTAGATTGTTCCGATTATGAAAACAAAAACTTGAGAGTAAAGGTTGTTCTTGAGGACCCCAAATTGCCAAAGAAGGAATGGGTATCTGAGTTATTAGAGATTAAGAAAGTACATGCTGAATGTGTTGAAATACGATATTTTAATGATAAAAATGATGATGTATTCTATGAGACTGGGATAAACCATGTGTTGAGAATTCCCGTCGCCAACATCATTGATACTTCAATTTCAGAATCGGAAATCCACAAAGGAGATAGTCAAGTGAGTTTAATTAGTGCTGAGTATTATGAGGGAGATACTTTTGAGTTTTTGCCTTTAACAAAAGAATTGAAAAAGAAAGTGGAATTAGCTACATACCATAGTAATTTAATTATTAACGGTGTTAGTTATAAGGTTGCCGAAAAACCAGAATCGGAAAGGCAAGGAGTCAGTAATCTATACACATTGAAAGCCAAATTGATAAAGGCTGGCAGTGGCTATAATGTGAATTCTTTTGTGAAACCGGACAGTAGTTATGCTATTGATATTCCAAGTTTGATCCTTGGCGAGTCAGATGGGTTTATTTCTTATTAGTGAATTCCTGTAATTGATTCTCAGTAATATGAAGATGGTAGTTATTTATTGTGATGTTGGATTCACTTTCTCTGTATGAATCAACAGGGAAATTGTTGACGAAAGCTTTAGAAATAAACATTCCGCCACGGATAAATAAGTACGCTAAGACCAACCAAAATAACATAGTATAAAGTTAAGAAAATGTTGAATGATAATAAATTAAATCCGTTATTTAGATCAGTTTTAAATAATTGGTTATATTTGTGTAATGCAGTGAGTTATGTCGAAAGGAGTTGAAGAAAAGATAAAAGAAATACATGACTATTTACAAAATCAAAGTAAAAAGTCAAAGCCTATTAATTTGTTAGAGGACAATGATGGGTATGAGGATGGAATGTTGATTCCAGTATACTCTCCAAAGAAGAAAAAAGCAGTTAAATTTCCGTTGCAAAGTCCAGATTTAAGCAAGTTCCAATTACGTTCAGAACGGAATATCGCTAATGGATATTTAGGGCTAGGTGCCAATAAAAAAATTAATGAAGTTTTTATTCCTGAGTTGCCAATAAGTAAGATTACAAATTTACAGTCTTCGCTAAACGGGTTACAACTAAAATCCGAGAAAAATGTTGCGAATGGCTATTTAGGACTTGATTCAAACGTGAAGATTGGTCTAGGTTTTATTCCGGAATTGCCTATTAGTAAAATCACGAACCTTCAGAGCTCTCTCAATAGAGATATTTTATCTATTGCGATTACAGGAGATAGGAATAAGATACTAACCTTAACCAAGATTGACGGAACAACTTTGACTGCGCCTTTTACTGATTTAGGGGATACCGCTGATGTATTTCTAAATGGTTTAAATTTCAATACTGCCAACGGTACTTTTACGGCTGTTTTAAATGATTCGAAAACGAGCTCAGTAAATATTGATGGTAGGTATTCGTTATTGAATCACCATCATGATGATAGGTATTTGAAATTCCAAGCAGGTTCCGTTTCCGAGGAAGTAAAATTCGAGGCACCAGTATTCTTTGAAGACACCATTCAGGCAAGGAATCCAATCTTGATTCTAGAATCAATGGCACAAATGGACAATGGTCCCGGAAATAAAGTGGTAAGGAAAGATTGGATACTCTCTAAAATTCCAACAAAAACAAGCCAACTCAACAATGATAGTGGTTTTGCTTACGTTGGAAACATCCCAAATATTCATGTTGTTACGTTAGGCGGTGCTTTAAATAGCGCTGCGTTAAACGTACATTATCCTTCTTCAAAAAATCCTATTAAGACAATTTTAGTCAATAAAAATCCGGGTTCTGAAGCAATGTACATAAGGATATCTTCAAGTGAATGGCTAAAGATAAACGCAACGAAAATTTAATAATCAAGATAAATGAAGACGGAAGTTAATAAAAAAACGAATGTAGTAGAGTTAAACAAGGATCAACAGGAATCTTTAAGAATTTTGTTTAGTGTAGCGGAAAAAGCACAGAGAGCTGGTGTATTTAGCTTAGACGAGGCCGTTCATGTTAAGCAATCGATGATTCATTTAGAGCCATTAACTGTCAGTGAAAAGAAATCTTAAACTATAAACCCCCGAAAAATTATGACATCGATATTAACGATAGTTACCGACAAAGCCATAATAGTTTTGAATTGGGTCTTTGGCTATTCCTTCGGGTTGAGCTCCCTTGTATTGCTTGAGGGTAGTTTTACAAGTGAAGATTTCTTTCATTCCTTGCTTAGCAAACCTCCAAGTAAAGTTACGGTGGTCATTGGCTCTATTTATGGAGTGGTGAGAGTTCTAGGAGCTGTAAGCAAGGAATGGAAACAGCATAGGCTTAATATTCAAGCCGTTCAAAAAGGGCAAGAGCAAGTCGAGCAGGAGGAGCTCAAAACCGAGAAACAAAGAAAAGAATTGAATGATGATGATAGCGACACTGAGTAGGTTAAAAGAAGAAGAGAAGCAAACCTTAGGTGAGGTTGTGTTTATTAATGATGGGGAGGTAGTTTTGTCTTTGAAAACACTAGAACTTCCAGATAGGGGGAATGCCCGTTCTATTAGTAGGATTAATGCTGGAAAATACCTGTGTAAACGAAGAACTTCTAGGAAGTAT
This sequence comes from Tenacibaculum sp. AWR4_210, assembly GCF_056160945.1. Taxonomy (NCBI): domain Bacteria; kingdom Pseudomonadati; phylum Bacteroidota; class Flavobacteriia; order Flavobacteriales; family Flavobacteriaceae; genus Tenacibaculum; species Tenacibaculum sp. AWR4_210. The sequence continues at coordinate 37,879 of NZ_JBSWYF010000003.1, read as the reverse complement.
GGTGAGCACTATATTTTATTAGGAGTCGAGGGAAGAGATTACATTTTGATACACTTTGGTAATTTTTATCGAGATACCCGAGGATGTATATTGCTCGGAACGGGATTCAAGGATATTGATAAAGATGGTTATCGTGATGTTATTAACAGTAAGAATGCCATGAAGCAGTTATTAGAGGTTGCACCGGTTGAATTTGAGTTAATGATAATTGATCAGTAATGAATAAGGATTTAATTTATATCGGGGTAATAGTTTTTCTCCTCCTTCTGATTTTTTTCGGAGGAGGGGGAAACTCTTTTTCTGGCAAGTCTGCAAAAGTTAGAGTCGACAGCATTATTGTCTATAAAGAATTACCAGGGGCTCAGAATAGTTTTACTATTCATGAACCTAGAGAAAAAGTAATAACTCAATACAAGGTTATCTCAAATGATGAGAAGTACAAAGAGATTATTAAAGAACTTGAAAAAAAGTATGGTGAAAAAGCCGATAGTGTTACAATATTACGAGAGTTACTATTCGCTTCTAAAATTCGTAAGTATGAAGAGATTTTTAAAGATTCCGTTCTTACGGCGACTGTGAAAGCAGAAACAAAAGGTTCTCTTGAGCAAATTAAATTCAACTATGTTCTGGCACCCAGAAAGGTCTCGTTTTATAAGAAGACAGTTACAAAAACGGTAACTCCAAAGTTTGGTGTATTCTTAGGGGGTAAAGTCACCACGTCAACACAATTTGATAAGGCCTCGTTTGAAGTAAACGTAGGAGTTCAAAACAAACAAGGCGATATTATAGAACTTGGTTTCGATACTCAAAAAAGAGCATCGATAGGGTTCAAGAAGCGGTTGTTCTGACTTTCTACTCAGACTATTCATATTAAGGTTAATTGTATTCAAAAAAAAGAGGGATATACCCCTCTTTTTACATATAAATAAGTTCTTTTTATGATTAATCACAACTTTGTGAGCATACGGTTGCACTAAACATTCCTCTCGAGACCTCGACTCTTTGACAATCTCCAGACCCTTTGACTTTTAACAATACCGCTGCAACTTTCTGTTTTACACAACTCGCACTGCTACAGTTCCCTTCATGAGTCCATCCATCAGGACAAGAACCGATCAAATCTTCAATCGGATCACCACGTTTCACTTTTGTAAAGTCATGTGTCGTAACATCTGAAATTGTGACTTTTTTGGTAGTGTTATCCAAAGTAAGATTGAAAACAACAACCTTTTTTGGGTTGTTATCGATCAGTTGGTCAGCTTCATCGATTAGTTGATTACTTAGCTTTGCAATTGCATCGCTATCGTTTACATTTAAATCCACTACGATGTCTTTGTCGAATCCAAAGTTGACCTCGGATAAATCTAAATTACTCAAGTCTAAATTGTCTTTAACTTGATCATTATCCGAACAACTAGCGAAAAATACAATTGCGAGACATAAAAATAATTTTTTCATAATATTTTGTTTTGGCTAATTTTTACAATGATAGGAACAACTTTTTATAGATTATTACGTGATTACGTAATCTTATAAATAAAATATCTTGACTCAAATCACTGATATTCAAATTTAAGAATACATTTCGGATTTGAATACACCTACTTTTACCATAAAAAAACTCAGGGTTATCCCTGAGTCTTAACAATTCTTTAAACAGTGTTTAAATGTCATTATAAACATGTGATTATGCCAATTAGAAAAACTATACAACAACTATTTTTTTTCAAAAAAATGTACTTTTTTAATTAAAAACGGGTACTTTTCTATTTTCGGATTATAATACTATCAAGAAACTTTACCAGCTATTTAAAGGAGTCGCTTTATGCTATCAATAGTACTTTCTTTAAAATACCTTTTGGTCAATTCATTATTTTTATGAAATTTTTATCTAGAAAGCTCGATCATCTCACGTATTAATTCTTCCGGAGGGAGTTTCTTCGTTAGTCTATCTAGTTTGGACTGTTCTTTCATGACCTCTTTGAATAGAGAGTGTTTCACCCCCATATCATTTATTCTTTGAATATGATACTCTACAGCGCCGATATTTTGGAGTCTTCGCCATTGGTCACCATCTAAATGTGGTACACCCTGAGTTTTTATGAGTATGGAAAAATATTTTGCGTACATGATGCAAAATTATGCGAGATTTGGATTGAACCTTGCTAGAGTTCTTAGTAATCTAGCTATGATTTCTAACCCAAAAGGTTTAATTTCTGGTGTTCGAAACTACTACTCATTCCTAATGAATACCATTTAGGTTGTAGATAGAGCTTTCTATGAAAATATTTTACTTTCTTTGTTCGAAAATGATTACTACGTAAAAATTGTACAAATATCTAAATAATGGCAACTGTGGTGGCAACTAAATAAATTTTTCCTTGTGAATAAAGGTTTTTTTTGTGGTTCAATGTTTCTTTTTAGGGACGGCTTATCTGTTCGGCGCTGTTTACTTTATGTTTCATTGACACTTCAAAGATACGATGACAGTTCGGTTGTTTTATCAGTATTTGGATGAGTGGCAATTAGCTTTCGGTGAGTGACAAAGGAAGACTGTTGATGTTGGTTTCTTCAGGAGGAGCTTACTAATAAAAACGAAAAAAATAGGTAGCTTAACTAGGGATACCAAAAAAAGGGGAACAAGTAAAAGATCACAGAAACAGTGAACACAATTGATACTAGTATTAATACTAATGAAATTGCAATTATTTTTTTGATTTCCTTATCCATAAAAGCAAAGATACGCGAATAAGATTAAGAGATAGGTTTTTGTGGTATTATAAAAATGAAAACAACTAATTTCCATTGGTAAGAGACGACCATATATATTCCAAAGAAAGTTGTTCATAGTGGTGTTCGGGGTAATAATAGTAAAAATAAAATAAAGCACGTTTGTAGTTTTTCCCGATACCTAAAAAACTAAAAAGATGTAGGTAACTGGGATCATGTATGAGCTAGGAGATATCTTTGTGCAGATACATTACATTAGCAACAAATTTAAATGAAAATAATATGCCGCACTGTATAATTGAATATTCTAGTGATATTGAAAACGCAAAAGAGATTCTTGACACAGTTAGGATAGTAAACACAGAGATAGAAAACTCTGGATTATTTGATAAAAAAACAATTAAAACAAGAGCATTACCGATTGATGTTTATTTGGTTGGTGGAGTTGAAAAATCCTTTATTCATATAACAGTCAAAATACTTGAGGGCAGAACAGACATTCAAAAAAAAGATTTGAGTGAAAGGATCTTAAAATGTGTGCTATCAAAATATAACATAGAAAATATCTCAGTTGAAATTGTAGAGTTACATACACAAAGTTATTCTAAAAACTAAAACTGATGTGATACCATATATTTGTAATTACTACGGATTCGATCGATTCTGAATTCCATTAGAATTGCGAAAGTCAGTTCTTCATAAGGGACAAGTAACCTGCCTTTTAACGGACTGTTAGAAGATATGTTTTGGTCGTCAAAGAAAAGTAAGATGGCACTTACCACAAGGCACCTTGATAAAGGTGTTTTTTTGTGTTTAAGATTTTGTTTAACCAGCACTGGGTTGTGTCATTTTAATTGTAGTTAAATGACACCTGAATCATCATCCCAATCATCAACATATTTTTTTACATCTTCTTCACTACCATATATTATTACGTAAAGGAATTTTCCTATACCACGAAGTATTAAGAGAGCAAGAAATATATAAAGTAAATAATCAAACCTAAAAACAGTAGGTTTAGTTTTCTTCATTTATGTATGTCATTCCTAATGCTATTACTATAGAGCAAGCTAAAAAGATAAATGTAGTAGAATAAGTTAAAACAAGTATTAAAGAAACTAATAATAAAAGCATCATTAAGAACCTAAAATTTTTTTTCATAGTGAATTGTTTGTTTGAGTTTCAAAATTAGCAAAAACAAAATAAAGCAAAAGAGTAATTAAGATGAAAAACACAACGATAGATCAATTAAAAGAAAAATTGGAAGTTGGTACCAAAATTAAAATTGGCATCAAATACACTAAATCTTTAAGGTTTGGTAATCTGAAAGCTGGTGATGTAATTGAATTAATAGATGGAGAGTTTGAGTATGACAATGGTCTATATACTGAAACACAAAGTTGTCCTTCTATTTGGAATGAAAAATCAAAGGAGTTTGATAGTATCTATCATTTATTTGGTAATGATTTTGAGAACTTTTTAGATAATCAAATATTAAACTAATTGTAGGTTCTCCGATACCTAAAAAAACGGAAAAGTTCTTTGACATAATTGTGGTAAGGTTTTTTATATTTGTATAATAGCACCTAAATACATCTTTTAAACACCAATTTGGATGTATAACGATGTATTTTATGCGTATATAAACAAGTTGTAGCCAATACGAGAAAAACTCAACTGAATGAAAAAAATATTAATGCTTATGGGAATTTTATCATTCTTTGGGTGTGGAGCAAAAAACTTAACACCGAAAGAAACTGAATTAGTGAATAAGTTGGATTTCAATATCGAACTTATGAATGAATTAAAAAACGAAACAAAAAATGAATTAATTCAGTTGCCTGCAATTGACCAAGAAACAGCGGATGTATTGGATGAATTTTTTAATGGAATTCACTCAAACACTTCAGAAGAAAAAGCGAATTCGATTGTTAAAAAATTAAAAGAAAAATTTAGAGCAAAAGGATATTTAATTTTTGCTTTTACGGGAGAAGAAGATTCAAAAAGTATAGGAGTTATAAAAGGAACAAATGACCTTGATATTTTACGATATAGAAGAACTGACGGAATTAACCACGACTACGAAAATGAGGACATCGTAAAAAAAATATCGGAATGGAATGATAAATTTGGACTGACTTTGATTGGTTGCGGAAGAGATTGGCTTGAACTGAAATTTAAAAAATTGCCAAATGATTTGGACGCTTTTGCTAACGAAGTTTATGAATTCTGCCCTGACTCTGTTGACCAAGGTGTTGGCGAAGTAGAAAATTTAAAACTTATGATTAAGGAAATGAACGGTATTTGGTTGTGGTGGGACTAAAATACTGGCTACAACAACACCTAAACTGCATTAAAACGCAGCTTAGCCAAAACGTGAGTAAAACATATCATCTTACCACAAAGCACCTTAATTAAGGTGTTTTTTTATGTCCAAGAGTTTAGTAATCGAATTATAAAATAAGAGTAGGTTCTCCGTTACCTTAAAAACGGAAAAGTTCTTTGACATAATTGTGGTAAGAAAATAATTATATTTGAAAGAGAAATATGAGTAATTGCGCATATCCACTAGTTAGCTTGCATTGAATAAAATGGAAAAAATAATAGACAAATATCTTGACGAACTTATATCAATTGAGTTAAATAAACTTCCAGAACAGATAGTATCGGAAATGTCTGACCCAAATCAAGATAAAAATGAAGAATGGAGAATTTGGTATCCAATTCAGAGCACAGTCACTGATGAGGAAATAAAAGAATTTGAATCGAGACTTGGTCACAATCTACCTGAATCTTACACGAAATTCCTAAAGTATAAGCATTTCTATGAACTTCAAATTGGAGAATGCTCATTTTGCGAGCATCCTGCCAGAATTTGGAGAGCTTCACTTTCCGAAATGATATTTGACGGATATCCAAGAGAGTTTTTAATTGATACAGGAAGAATACCGTTTGCAAACTGGAGTGATTGGGGATTATTGTGTTTTGATACAACTGTTGAAAATCAAAACGGCGACTATCCTATTGTTCTGTGGGATCACGAAGTTTTTGATGAGTTTGAACCAAAGTATTCCAATTTTGACAATATGATTATTGAATTAGATAAAGAGGAAAAAGAAAACGCAAGCTAACAAGGTTTATAGTGCATACCCTTCGGGATACGCACCATATACTAACCATTAGTAAAACATATCATCTTACCACAAAGCACCTTAATTAAGGTGTTTTTTTATGTCCAAGATTTAGTAAACGAATTATAAAATAAGATTAGTTAAATGACACCTGAATCATCATCCCAATCATCAACATATTTTTTTACATCTTCTTCACTACCATATATTATTACGTAAAGGAATTTTCCTATACCACGAAGTATTAAGAGACAAAGAAATATATAAAGGAAATAATCAAACATGCACAAATATAATCAAACCTAAAAACAGTAGAATATGGCAAAAATTGAAGTAGATGTAAATGTTGATATAGAAGAACATTTACACGAAGCATCTTCTGAAAGTTTAATTGAAGAATTAAAGTCTCGTAGCCTAACATCAAAAGAAATTTTAGATATCCAATCAATTTCCTCTAAAGAATAGACTACACTGTTGGATGAACTTAAAATGGAGATAGTATTAAAAGGCTTATCGAGTAAATCGATAAACCAATTAGAAACATTTTATACCTGTAAGTTTTTCAGATCCAAAAAACTGAAAAGTTATTGACATCAATGAAGTGAGATTAATATATATTATTGTTTATTTTTGATAGAAATTTTGAACACAAGAAAAGCCTTATATATAAGCTTCTTAAAATTAATATTTTGCTGTGAACTCTAAGACAAAAATTACGATTGCTATTTTCATCTATCTGTCTTTTACACTGAAATTCCAACTAATTATTTATACTAATAAAGTACTTGATAAACGTCAAAAGGTCTTGAATTCTATTATGATTTGGATAATTCCTTTTATGTGGTTCTTTATTATTAAAAAGTTAATTACTATGGATTATAGAGTCATGACAAAAAAACAACGAGATAAACTTCAACGAAAGGAAAGTATTATTGACGGAGCTTCCACCTATGGTTAAAAGGATAGTTTCAAATAGGGGAAATAAGTTTTTTTTCTGTATGTATTTTATCTCGTTTTTGCGTCTGATTAATTAGCTTAAATACTAGAATAAATAACTTGCTAAAAACATCTATGAAGAGGTGTTTTTTATGTCCAGGGCTAAAGTAAATGGAAGTTTAAAAAACTGTACTGTATATTATTTTTTCTAATTTAGCTAGAAAGATTATGACCTATAATTAGGTCGTTCTTTAAGTTAGGTAGGAAGTTGTTGACGTAATTTTTTTATATACAGATAATTAGTAACCAATTAGGACAAGCATATGAAAAAAAGAATATTAATTACAGGAGGATTTGGTAAAATCGCTCAATATTTCATCAAAAATTTTTGGGATAAGTATGATATTACGGTTGCAGATATTGTATTGAAAGCTGATGTTTATCCTAAAAATGTTAAAATCGTAAAAGCAGACTTGACAGATTTAGAGGCATGTAAGGCGTTATGTGTTGGAATTGATACTATCATACATTTAGCAGGGATCGCCAGTCCGGATTCTAGTTTTGATGAGGTACTAAATGCAAATATGATTGGCTCAAAAAACATATTTGAAGCCGCCACCCTGGCAAATTGCAGGAGAGTAATTTTTGCTAGTAGTGCTCAAACGATAGAAGGATATTCAGAAGATATTCAGATTAATAAAAATATGCCAGTGAGACCGAAAAATTTCTACGGAGTTTCAAAATGTTTCGGTGAGGCTTTGGGAGCTTACTATGCATTTCAAGAGAATATTTCTGTAATATGCCTAAGGATTGGAGCCTATGAATTTCCAAGTGACTTTTCAGAAATGAATGCTAGAGATTTGAGCGCATTTTTGCATCCAGATGATTGTAATCAATTGTTGGATAAATGTATTCAAACAGAAAACTTGAAATACGAAATACTAAATGCAATCTCCAATAATCGATATAAAAGATTAGACATTACTGAAACGATTGAAAAAGTGGGGTATAAGCCTAAGGCAAATGCTTTTGATTTATTTAAATTAAAAGCAGAATAACAAGTAACACAATAGATGTAAGTAATAGTGGTTTTAGTGATAAAGCAAAAGAAGAAAACAAAATTTAGTGTAAAACTAGAAAGTTCATGAGCCGAAATCGCTACCCACTACTACTACTTATGCAAGTCGTCATTAGTAATACATATTTTACAAATAATATAATGGAAAGGAATACTATAAAGATGAATTTGCCGTAACTGACAATAATTTAGTTACGGCTAAAGGAATTACACCGATTGAATTTGCAGGTGAGATTTTGAAAAAAGTGAATTGTGTGGAGTAAAGGATATTAAAAATTGGTTTCAACTTTTTAAAAATGGAATAGGGACTGAGTAAGAAGTTAGTGGGAAACCATATAGAACGACAATGTCAGTAGATCTGAAGTTGTTACATCCACACCAGGTAACTACTAGCTCTAATTTTTAAACGAAATTCGTAACGTATTTCTTAAACAACAATTGTACAAAACGCTATGAAATACAGTAGATGATTGAAAATTTAAACCTCATTTTAAAAGTAATTGAATCTGATATTTTTCTATCATATTTTTATTACACCGTGATATTCTTTTTTGCTTCTATATTTATAAGAAACAAGAGTAGACATCAATTTGATGACGTATGCACGGATTTCTTGATTCATTCTGGACTTTTTTTTGTTGGAATCTTAATTACAAAATCAATTTTACTGTTAACAATAACTGACTTGCCAAATAGCGCTGAAGAAATTCATAATTTGTTTGGGGAGCATTGGTTAGGTTATTGGATGATTCCTCTAATTCATGTAGTACTGACACAATTACTACGCCTGAACAAAATTAAAAGAAACATACTGCCGAGATTGATCTTGGTGTTCTTATTAGCCTTTACTTGGGAACGTTATAGTGGATTTTTAGCTTATGACAGTAGAAAGCACTGGGAATCATTGGATCCTGAGTATAAAAGTAGTGTTTTAGATAAGTTTACAGCGTTTTATATGTTTAAACATATAGCATTGAGAATTTTAATCTATATTCTCTTCGCCTATGCTTATTATGTAATACTGCGTGTTATAAAAAATCGTTTTACAACAGAACCTAATCTACATTAAAATTTAGGTGAGTTATAACGTTAATAAAACAACATTTTCTTACCATAAAACACCTCTGATGAGGTGTTTTTTTATGTTCGAGATTTAATAAGTTAAGTATATAAAAATTAGTTACAATGAAGAGAACTAGTGAAAACCTCATGACTTTAGCTCAAATTGTAATACATGCGATGTACGATACACAATCCAATAAGACAAATAGTAGCATCCTGATGAAGCGAAAACCAACCAAAAGGACGTGAAGCCTTCATGTTAAAGTAAAGCAATAAAGTTATGACAGTGTTAACTGGTTTTGAATGTCAATGTATAGCATTGGATAACTAATCAAAAAGTTGAATAATAGTAGTTACTTTTTGAATTTTCTCTTGAAATAATTTGATTCAGTTTTATGAGATTTCCTATTTGGACGTATACATAGAGCAGTCAAAATTAGGGCAATTATAGCAAGTATTAACATAGTGGAATTTTTTAGCTAAAATAGAAAAAACAAGACATGATAAAAGAGTAGGTTCTCCGATGTTTCAAGAGCAGAATTGTTATCTGACATCATTTTGTTAGGATACATTTTTCGGACGCACCTAACTGTTTTGTTTGAATATCTTTAATAGATGCCAGATTACCTCTATATTTGATTGGATATAACAAGCTAGCACAAAAATCAGAAATGTTACGCATACTAAGAAAGCTGATAACTAAAAAAGACAGTTTATCAGATTTTATTTTAAATGGAATAATTGATTCTAGAAAAAGAAATATAAAGTATATAGCTATTAATCTATGGATTGATGACCAAATTCTTTTTCAAGTTGGTACGGCAAAAGAGTTTACTCAATATGGAATTGATATGAAAGATGAAAGAGAATTTTTTGCCTTTCATTTCTTTAATAACAAAAAAACACTGACAATAGCAGCTTGGGATACTTTTAAAAAATTGAAGGATACCGACTATTTGAATTTTTATACTTCTGGAAATGATTTTTACGCGAAAAGTATGGGAGTGTCTCCTGATGAAATTGTGAAAAACATTACAAAAGAAATGGAACTGTATCATATAGAAGACAGATCGAGAATTAGAATTCAATTTGTTGAAAACTAAAGTAATTGTGCTCACATAAGCATATAAATATTGCTTACTGATTTTACCATTCTTACTATGTCGTATAGGCCTCCATGTTTAAGTATCTTTATTAGTTAAAAGGAAATTTCCACAACGTTTGTAGGCTTGCCCGGTTTAGAACTGTTTAATTTTAGAATTTTCTCAAAATTACAATTGTTTTTAGTTTATTATAAACTAGTGCGTCGTATTTTTAAGGTATGAAGAAATGCGTTATTCTGACTTCTTAATTCCTATAATGCTGTGTACTTAATGTTCCATTGACACAAAAAAACAGGAGGACTGCTTGTATGTGATATAGGTGTTTGGACAAGTGACAGAGGTCTGTGCAGAGGGCAGTATACTAGTTTAATGTGCGTTACATGAAAACTAGAAAACATAACAGCATGGTTTACGAGTAGTAATGAGTTGGTTATATTGCCCTAGATTTGGAGCAGGGAATCTCCTTTTCCGGGGGGCTAAAGTTTACGTTAATCTAGGCTGTTTATTGAAAAAGAAGGGTGTTTTTATTTAAAGCTTTTGTGATTATAATAAATCTTAATTTTCGTTAGCTCTAAAATATATTGCCGAGTTTGAGCGCTGCATTTTTTCGCCTGGCGGAATTTTCAGCCATACCTAAAACAATTCGAGTACTTTCATCTGTATTTTTATCTTTGTATTATACCCTAAAAAAATGAGAATATCTACATACATAAGAGCTTTATTAAGGAATGAAAAAAAATTCGTGCTGTTTTTGATAGGTGGTTATTTCTTATTGACGCTATTGTGCTTTTTTATATTATTGCTTCCTTTTTCAAGACAGCAAGATGTTTCTCTGATAGACCATATTTTCTTTTCAGTTTCAATAGTAAGTACAACTGGGTTAGCCCCTGGTAACTTTAATGAAACCTATTCCTTTATTGGAAAATTGATTAGTCTCTTTTTTATTCAATTAGGAGGTGTTGGCTATATGGCACTTTGTTCCTTTATCTTACTAAGAAAACATAGTTACTTACCTTTGATTTCAAAGAAGTTATTAAATTTAGAGTTCAGTTTACCTCAAAAGTACCCACAAGTAGCTTTTATTTATTCAGTATTTGTTTTTACTCTTTTAATAGAGATAATCGGCGCTGTATTTTTGTATGTTGGATTTAAAGATGCAGGTGTTGCAAATCCTTTGTGGAATGCAGTTTTTCATAGCGTGTCGGCTTTTTGTACTGCGGGTTTTAGCCTTTTTAACAATTCTCTGGTTGATTTTAATACAAATAGTCTCATTACGAATACTATAGTGGTTTTGTCATTATTCGGGTCAATAGGATTTATAGTACTGTCTGATTTTTGGTTGAAATTGTGGAGAAAAAGAAGTAAGGTGACATTAACCTCAAAAATCATCCTGGTTGCGACCATTACTTTTATAATTTTTCCAACATTGATGATGTTTGTATCCGATGTGAATTTCTTCGCCCAAGGTTCCGATGGAATAGAACTTTCTTTTTTTCAAGTGGTTTCAGCTCATACCACGGTTGGTTTTAATACTTATGATTTAAGTAGTTTAAAATCTACTTCGGTATTTATTTTGATAATTGTAATGGTAATCGGAGCATCGCCAGCGGGAACAGGAGGCGGGATTAAAACAACATCAGTTACTGCGCTGTATGCTGTTCTGGTTGCAATCTTAAAAAGACAAAAAAGGATTCGTTTTTTATCCAAACAAATACCAGATACAAAAATATATTTAGCAGTGGCTTCGAGTATTTTTTATACTGTCATTCTTATCTTAGGGGTTTGGATAGTTTTGATTTTTGATGGAGCGAATTTTAGTTTGGCACAAATAGTTTTTGAATGTAGTTCTGCGTTGAGTACTGTCGGTCTGTCGACAGGAATTACTCCTGAATTAACCCCTGTAAGTAAAATTGTCATTTCGTTTTTAATGTTTATAGGTAGATTAGGAGTGTTGACCTTTGGACTCGCTTTAGTTTCGAAAGTCCCTGTTCTTAATAATAAAATTGAAACCGAAGATATAGCCGTTTAATTGGAATTTGCTCTAAAAATTGTATTCTGAGCTGTGCCTAGTCTGATTGTATTAGGTATTCGTTGTATGCAACCAAAAGCGGCTGTAGTAATGTGTTTGGTAACGAGTAGTTTAAATCTCCAAAAGTACGGAGGCAGTAAACTGAAAAGTTATATGGCGGTATCTTTGTTATCCTAGTTTCGGAGAATCTGAACAAGGGTATCCAAGACCAATTTGAAATATGGATTGCCTATTTGTGCACTCTAATTTCGAGCATTAAACGTGCTCTTGATAACTTGTTTACATGATTATCCAGGATAGTGTGGTAATGTGTTTATGAATCAGATGATTAGTTTGTAGCCGATGGTAACGGTGTATGATAACCCAATTATATAGTAAGTATGCGTAAAATATCTAGAAGGAAAGGAAGTAAAAGTATTGGAAAAGCTCCAGGAGAAGTTATTTATCAAGGAAGTAAAGAAGATCTAAAGGTAAGTATCGATATAATTAATTACGCAAGCGCTAGCTGCAGTACTGTAACTACAAAACTCGTTGATGAAGCAATTAAAAGTATAGAAGACGGAGCCATTACGTGGATTAATGTAAATGGACTTAGTAATACCGAAAGTATTGTGAAGCTGGGGAACTTCTTCGAGTTGCATCCGTTAATTTTAGAAGATATTGTGGATACGGGCCAGAGGCCTAAAATTGATGAGTATGATTCTTACCTATTCATCGTCATGAAAATGCTGTATTTAAATGATCAAAAAACCATGGTCAGTGAACATGTTTCTATGGTAATAGGAGACGATTATGTGGTGACGTTTCAAGAATCTGAAAAAGATGTCTTTGAAAGTGTTAGAACGCGATTACGAAAGGAAAAGTCTAGAATTAGAAATTCTGGAGCTGACTACCTAGGTTTTGCTTTGATGGATGCTATTATCGATAATTATTTTGTTGTAATAGACGCTATAGGGGATAAGGTAGAGCTTTTAGAAAATTTACTATTCACTGAAAATGTTAGTGATACGGTTACTAAAGATATCCAATTACTGAAGAATGAAATATTAAGAGTTAGAAAGAATATTTTTCCTTCTAGGGAAGTTATCGGACGAATCGTCAAGTCAGAATCGGAAATCATTAATGAAAAAACGATTAATTATTACAGGGATTTGCAAGATCAGATCGTACTTATAAGTGAGAATATCGATGTTACAAGAGAAATGATTTGGGGACTTATGGATATGTATATGACAACGGTAAGTAATAAAATGAATAGTATTATGAAGGTATTGACCATCATTTCTACAATTTTTATCCCACTGACATTTATAGTAGGTGTTTACGGAATGAATTTTGAAAATATGCCTGAGCTTAAAACTAAATACGGTTACTATTGTGTGCTAGGAGCTATGCTGTTGATATTCGCAGCGCTTGTATTGTATTTTAGAAAAAAGAAATGGTTGTAAGAAGCTTCTTACAACCATTAACATAAGTAATCCGGGGGCCATAACTATTATGCGTATAAATTGCATTCATCGCAATCCTTTACTTTACCATAATAGGTTTCTCTGTACTTATGTAGTGTTTTAAAAGGAAGGCCTAGAAAGTATTTTCTTATATAGGTAACTTTCGTGATCAGCCTTCCCATGCCGGGGGAAAACCTATTTTCTGTTTGTGTTTTTCTTTTTATGTATATAAGTTTCATATTCTGAAATGTTTTTTACAGTTTTGAAATAGTGGTTTTTGCAAAACCAGGCTGTTTTAAGTGAATAGTAGTTATAGGGAATGGTATGGAAATGTTTTCTTCTGAAAACACCTTTTTGATATTCTTTATGGCAATACTTTTTGCTTTTTTTCTGTCTAGTATGCTTCCCCCACGAATCCAAAATCGGCATACAAAATTAATAGAGCTCGCCCCAAATTCTGTATAATAGAATTCAATATTCTTTTTTGAGTCTATTTGCTCGACAGTGGTCCGGATCGTATTTTTAGTCAGGTTTTCTACTTTTTCAAGATTGGAATCATAAGCAACTCCACAGTTTATAAATACCCTCATGTTGTTCGTTAAAGAAAGATTTTTTAGAGGGTTTTCAATAATCATCTTATTAGGAATGATTACGGTATGATTGTCAACACTTTTTAAGGTAACCTCCTTTAAATTAATATCCATTACTTCACCTGAATAACCGTTGGTTTCTATCCAGTCGCCAATACCAATTTTGCTTTTAAAAGACAGGATTATTCCTGAAAGAGTATTAGACAATGTACCTTGTAAAGCCAAACCAACCACGGCACCAGCAATACCAGCACCGGTCAATAAAGAGGCTAGTGCTTCGTTTAAGTTCAAGACACTTAAAGCTAAAATCAAACCTAAAACTATTATAAATACAGCTGTAGCTTTCGAAATAACATTACTAATCGCTGCTTTTTGTATTTTTTTGATAATCAGTTTGTACAACCACGAACTGATTTTTTGAGCTACATAAAAAGAAAGTACAAGTACGAGTACTGCTACCGTTATATTCGGAATGTTGTTTACGAAGTTTTCCCACCAAGACTCTAGTTTAGTGACTACTTTAGTTATAGGTTTATTATTTGTTTGAAAGCGTATCATATAATTCTAATTAATTGTGAGTAGAGGTATTTTTACAAAAGCTGTATACTATACCTTTCTTAAAGTGTCAGCAATGTTTTTATTCGAATCATAGAATTTAATTTCTTTAATATCGGCAGGCATAGAAATTCCGCTGTTAGTCAATGTGTTTTTCACGTTTTTAATAACATCACTCTTAATTTCGGAAGCCGCACGTTTGTATTCTTTTGTTTTAGTCCAGAATAGTACTTTTAAATCAACAGTACTAACTCCTAATGCGTCGACTGTTACAAAACATTGATGACTGTTCGTGTTGACGACACCTTTTGTGTTTGTCACTGCATTAATAATGAGTTTTTTTGCGATGTCTATGTCGTCATTATAGTCTATTCCTACGATAAAATCCGATCTGAAAAAACCGTCTTCAGTGTAATTGTAAACAGCATTTTTGATAATATCGCTATTGGGAATGTAAACATCTCGACCGTCAAAAGTTTTTAACTTAGTATATCTAAATTCAATGTTTTTGACTTTACCAAAAATATCTCCAATCATTACGGTATCATTAATGTAAAAGGGCTTGTTGAATGATAGTATTACTCCAGAAATAAAGTTCTCACCAATGTTTTTAAAAGCGAATCCAATAATTACAGCAGAGGCACCTGCCGCAGTAATTAATCCGGTAGCAATTGAGCCCAAACCTGCAATTTTCAAAGCAAATAGTATTAGAATCGTAATTAATGATAGTTTGACCGTTTTAGTTAAAAAATTAATAATTAAAGGGTCTTGTGTTCTGATTGAAATTGTCTTTTTGAAAAGAGACGAGATGAAGTTAGCTAGTAAAAAACCTATACTAAGAATTATAATTGCTGTTATTAATTTGGGAACTTGTTCGATAAGTTCATTTCAATGGTTGAGTAAAGCTTGATGTAACTTATTTAGTGTGTCTTTAAAATTCATGTGTTTGATGCCTGTGGTGTTTAATTGGTGATTTTTACTTTCGTATGCTGCTCTTCATAAAAGGCAGCTTGTGTTGTAAGTAGTTTAATTGAAAATTTATTTCCTGCTCTTAAACGAATTTGACAAGAATAGCTTGACCTTATGAAGGTATTGCTAAACCTACGCTATGCATATTTTTAGCTGTTATTCTCGTTAGGACAGAATGATGTCTTCCTTTAATTGAGCTTCTGTGTTTGTATTCCAGGCGTTTAACATCCAGCTGTTTTTTTCTAATTCACCAATGTATTTTCCTATAAGATCTAAGGTCCCTTCGTCTTCCACTTCATTGGCTTTTTTTACAACGCTGTGCATTTGTTTTAACAGTGTTTTATGGTCGTCTAATAAAATTTTTACCATATCAGTATCGGTTTGGAAAGGAGTTTCCTCCGTGATAGATGATATTTTTAAATACCTACTATATCGGCTCACAGGGTGATACTGTAAGGTTAAGATTCTTTCTGCGATCTCATCGATTTTGGTTCTGGCATCGGTATACATTTGTTCGAACTTTTCGTGCAATTCAAAGAAGTTTTTACCGACAATATTCCAATGGAAATTTCTCAATTTTTGATAGTAAACGTGGTAATCCGCTAATAATTGGTTTAATTCTTTCGCTACTAATAAGGTGTTTTCTTCGTTTATATTTAAGTATGTCATAATTTGCTTTATTAAAAGTTAATAATTTGTTGCAAGGCAAAAGTACCTGTATATAGGTGCTTACCTTTGCTCTTTTCCTAGAGTTATTAGCTCATTTCCTATGTGCCTATAGCGTTAATTTTGTTGAATTCAATGGTTTCAAAAAAGGCTATTTGCTTGTTGTTTTTGGAAGTGGAGTGTAACCGAGGATTAGAAAACATCACTTAATTTAAGAACTTTCTGTTCCTGGTCGTCGGAATCAAAATAGATCAAGAGATAGTCTCCTTGTTCGTTAAAGTATCCTTCACCGGTAAGATTAAGACGATTGGTTTCAATGGTTTGAACTGCTTGATGATTAATCGAGTCTATAGGCTCTCCATCAAGTGCAGTTTTTTCTTTAGCAAGAACGATATCAAGCTTATCTACCGTATCGTAATAGCTGTCCTCATCTTTATCCGTCATCAGCACTTTGGTAATTTCAATAGGAGATGCAATCCGGTCTTGGTTTAATTCATTTTTTTGGTGAGGATCAAACAGCACGGCTTCTTCCTCTCGAGTGACAATTTTCACTTTTTTAGTGGTAATTTTTCCGTCTTCCAGCGCAGTGATTTTTTCAATGGACGTAGTTTCGATGTACTCGTTGTTAGATGCATTTTCTTGTGATATTAATGCGGTTGGAATTAAAATAGCCAAACCAATAATTAAATTTTTCATGAGGTTTATGTTTTAGTTACAAGTAACTTCTTTATTAAGATGCGTACTTTATTAACATCTGATAGAGTTGAGCTTAAGTATAAACTCATTACAAAATTAGAGAGATTCTAGATGGTGTTTTGACTCATTTAGTGTAGACCTTTGCTCATTTAATAAAAAGACTGTCTAAAAATGTTAATTTGTTGAATTATAACCCGGTGTTTGGCTTTTTTTGTGTTAATAGTACAACTAATCTATAGTTAGGGTCAAGAGTGTATTTGACCAATTTTTTAATGTATAGATGTAAAAGGAACTGTGTAAGGTTATATGATATGAGTTAATATGTATCCTTGTAGCGTTAAAATGTTTTAATTCGAGAGGCTAATTTTGTATTGCCTAAATAATAATAGTTTTTAAAATGTATAAATTATCAAATCTGGCAAGTAAGTCTTTAATAGAAGATTTCACGCGATCAAAACTGAGATACCCAAAACTTTATAGGCCAAGACGGAAAATTGATGGCTTAAAAGAGCAAAACATTAATATCCTACTAATGGAAACTCCACTGGAAATTTCTTTTGGAATTTGGGGAGCTTTACCGCAAATGTATGAGGAGTCTTGGCGTAAATTTCAACGTTTAAAATCCACTCTCTATGTTAGGGCTAATGAGATTAATAACAGTGTTTTGTATAGAGATGCCTTGCTTAAAAGAAGGTGTTTGGTGGTCGTAACAGGTTTTTATACCTATGAGCTACGTGCAAATACAGTAGAGAAGTACTTAGTAGAAAAACCAGATAGGAAACCTTTTTATCTCGCGGGTGTATACAACTATACTCGTGATGGTTTTTACACATGTTCAATTATTAGTGTCAATCCCAGTGAACAACTAAATTCTATAAATAATTTGCACGAAACAATGCCATTGCAGATTCCTGATGTATTTAAAAGAATTTGGCTGAATACGGAGTCCACCAAAGAAGAAATTGATTATTTGATTTCAAAACCCTATGAGACAAAGTTCGATATACAGAAAATAGCTTCCTAAATGAAGGCATGTATTTTTAAGATACGGTCGAAAAGGCCGTTTATTATTTTCTGGTGATATTTTTTAGAAAATTAACTGAGTTTTATCTTCGATTCTTGTTTATTTTTTAAAAACTCACTTGGACTAATACCGTATTTTCTTTTAAAAATTTTAGAAAAATAACTTCGGCTACTAAAGCCAATAGAATATACTACTTGAGAAATATTATAATCTGTGCTATTCAATAGTTCTCTAGCTTTTTCTAAACGGACATGCCTAATGTATTCTATTACGGTTCTGGAAAATAACAGTTTAAATCCCTCTTGTAACTTTGCTTGGGGAATCCCTAACTCATTAGCTATGTCCTCAACATTATAATCTTCAGATACATTTTTTGATATCTTATTGGCAATTTTTCGGACGAGTTTTATTTCTTTTTTTAGAAGGGAAGTTGTGGGTTCTTTTTTCTTATTTACATCTCTATTGTGTTGTACCATGTGAGCTGATAAAATTTGATAAACGATACCTTCTTTCATCATAATACGAATAATCCCTTTTTGTTTAATGGCGTTTAACTGTTTAATGAGATTGGCTAATTTTAAATTATAGGTTCCGTAATAAGCAAATACTCTTTCATGATGTTGATCATGGAATACTTCGTACAACTTTTGGTTTAATACAGATGCGTCATTGAGTCTCTTTTTTATAAATTTTACTCTGCTCACCTGAATGACGTTGATGTGTATTTTTACATTCTTGTCAAAATACCCATAATTATAGCCTCCGTCTTTACTTGTTATGATAACGGACTGAAATTGCTCCAGCTTTCTTTTTTTGTCTTCTAATTCAAATTTGTGAAAACAGTGACCTTCCGTTGTATACGTGAAATGTATAGGGTTGAATTCAGAGGTGTCCATGACCAATTTGATATCCTCAAAAAAAGTAATATTATATTCTAAAAGACTACCTCCCCATTCGAACATGATAAAGGAAATAGTACCAAAAGCAATTTCATTGTTGACATGTAAAACATACTCGCCCCAGTTTTCGGTAATAGTACCACCAATGGTGTCTTGAATTTGATGAACAGTTCCTTTGGTATCTTTTGCCGTAATATTTATAGTAATCATTAATTTAAAATTGGTTTATCCATTCAGTTAAAAACGCTCATAGAAGTCTAAGAGAGTAAATGAAGAGGTTTCAACTGATTTTTCCTTTTCTACAAAATTAAAATAGTGTAATCAAAAATAAAAAACAATAGTAGTCTTATTGATTTTACTTACTAAACATTTTTTCTGCTAAATAAGGAGGGCTGGTTCCTGTTAATTTTGTACGGAGGTTATTTTTGTCTTCAGGACTCGGTGTTTATAGTTAAACTAGGAAGGATTAGTTTATTTATTAATTAATTAATAAGCGCTTTATAAATACCAAAGACTTAGCTAAAGAATTGAACATTCAATTTTACAGTTAAGTCTTGGCGGAGTTGGTTGTTATTGCTAAAACAACTAAGGTATGCATCCGTTTTCAATCCAAATATCGAACCATTGCAAAGCGTTATGCTATGACTTGCTTAAATGGTTCAGCCTATTTGATTCTTTTAACTCCTTTTCTATAGGTGTTAACGTGTTGTTTTTCGGAGCGATAGCCCAGTTGATTTCTAATCCTGTTTTGTTTTGTTTCTTTTTAGATTCACGTTTTTCTAACTTCAGCTTCTTCTTTTGAGCTTTAAGTTTTTCTTTTTGTTTTTTATTGAAGGTGATTTGTGATTTTGTTGACATCGTTTTTTCGATTAGTTAATAAAAGTAAATGCTTCCCCAGTTTTTCCTGCTCTTCCTGTTCTTCCAATTCGATGGATGTAACTGTCCATACTCATAGGGATTTGGTAATTAATTACAAGTGATACATTGTCAATATCTATTTCTCGTGCTGCAATATCTGTAGCAACCAGTATGTTAGTTTTTCCTGACTTAAATAACTTTATTGCGATAATTTTGTGATTTACCACCGTGTATTGCGTCCGAGAGAAAACCTGATTTTATGAGTTTTTTACTTATTTTATCAGCAGTTGTTTTGGTTTCTGCGAAGAGAATTATTTTTTCAAGAGGGTTTTTATTGAGTAGTTTTAAGAGTAGTTCAAACTTGTTTTGTGATTCAGTCACCTTAATGATTTCTTGGTCAACGTTATCACTAGAATTCAGAACCGACGATGCATTTATTCGGATTGGATTTTCTATAAATTCTTTAATGAGTTTTTCTTGTTGTATTGCAACGGTTGCAGAAAAAAGAACTGTTTGATTTCGGTTGGACATTTCCGAAGAAATTTTGCGTACATCATTTATGAAGCCCATGTCTAACATTCTGTCAAATTCATCTAGAACTAAAATACTCGTGTGTTTAATATTGATTTCATTGCGATAGATTAGATCATTTAATCTTCCTGGAGTAGCGACTATTAGATGGTTTTTCTTTTTAGCTTTTGAAATATCCTTTTTAATATTGATTCCTCCTATAAAGCAAGAGGAGTATAAGTCAAGTCCTTTTGTTAAGGAAAGGAATTCATCTTGAACTTGTTGAGCCAGTTCCCTCGTAGGAACTATAACTAATGCAGAAGTGTTTCTATGTGTTAAAATTTGCTGTATAATTGGAATTAAAAAGGCTCCATTTTTTCCTGTTCCCGTAGAGGCAATTCCAATTAGGTTTTTTTTCTTTAGTATGTGGTCAATTGATCGATCTTGAATTTCGGTAAGATGTTTGTAACCTTGCGCTTTAATGTTAGCCTTTAGTTTCGAGTGAAGTGATGAAGTATCAAAAGTAGATTCTAAAATGAAAGTACCCTTTTAATTGCGGTTGCTTTTTTTACTAGGCTCGAAGGGTTTTTTATACTTGAAATTTTTTTATTTTAGGTTTATTCTTGATCTTTTTCATTGTTGTTTTTTATTGGAAAGAGTTTGAAATTAGAACTCTATGTTATTTGTCATTTTTTTGGTCTAAAGTGATTGAGTTTTTCTTAACTCATACTTGATGTTTTGAGAATATAAGTAAGAAGTAATCAAAAAATATTGATAATTTAGGGGGAGTGTTCTTGTATTGAAGAACCTTATGAAATAGTTTCTACTGTTTTTAGACACGTACAGGGTACGAAATAGAAGAAAAGAATACCCAGGTGTTTGTAGGTTTTTCATCCCTTTTTCACAGCCCTCATGTTGTGATAAGTAGTGCTTTAAGTTGAAATAACTAGAAAATAGTCTTTTGTTACTTGCTTGATTAATAGGCCGCTAACGCTACATTAATAGCATTTAATCCTTTTCTTCCTTGTTCTGTAGAAAATTGGACTTTATCGTTTTCTTTGATTTCATCAATCAAACCAGTGGTGTGGACAAAGATCTCTTCTCCTGATTGAGATGATGTAATAAACCCGAATCCTTTTGAGTCATTGAAAAATTTTACAGTACCTTCTTGCATGATGGTTGAATTTTAAATTGTAAATATTTGTATTGTTAAAGAAGAACTACCAATAGCCTTAAATAAAAATGTTTCTAAAAAACAACAGAATAAGTAATGCGGTTAAAATATGTTTAACACTTAAAAAAATAAAGTAAAATGAAATAAAACAGGTAAGAAGAGATAAGACTCAAAAAAACTAAATGCTACCCTAAAATTGAAAAGGTGTTCAACTTGAACCTTGCAAATATAGGTTTATTTTCAAATTTAAAGAAAATAATGGATTTTATTTGAAATAGTTTTTCATTTTCTGAAATTAACTTTAAATGTATAATTGTTTGAGGGTATTCTTAGCGAGGTTGAGCTGGTTTTAATAATGCTAAAAATGAGGTGGTTGCAAAGATGTGCTTGTAGCATAGCTTCTAATCACAGAAAAACAGCAAAGAGAGAAAGTGAAACAGTATTAGAATGTATCTGTGATTCAAATCAATTGTGTACTATAACAGGAGTAAAATGAACTCCTACTTAATAAGTAGGAGTAATTCATAAAAGGATTATATATCTCCGCAAATAACATCATTCATACAAGCATATCCTGGAGGTAAAGGCTCACAAGAATGACATACGATAAGACGAAAGCCTCCTTTAATCTCTTGTTGTTCTGATTTGTTTAAAGGAGTACCAATATTTGAAATGTTTTTTAACATAATGGTTAGTATTTAAAGTTTCTCAAACATAGGAGAAATTAAATAAGAAAACTTTTAAAAAACCGTAAAAAAAGTAAGGTTTTACCTTACTTAACGAAAATGGTAAAATTGCTGTAGCGCTTTCTACGCTGAAAAATTGAGGACTATAAGCATCCCTCCCAAATTACCATGACTCCTAGATAACCCATAATGCTAGCTTCTTGTATGTTTATCGGAAATACGTGGGATTAGCTTTTGTTTACTGGTAATGATTGGGGGTTTAGAGGTTTTTTCTAGAGGTAATTTAGTGTGTTAAAGCCAGAAACTTCCTAGATAGTTCAAAAAAGGAAAGCATTTACCAGAAATTGCATCAGCTAAGGAAATAAAGAAGAATGGGGTGAATGTCGGAAGCTTTCAAATCCAATTATTAAAAAAATAGAGGAGCTGACTTTATACACTATTGAACAAGAAAAAGAAATTCAAGAATTAAAAGAAAGCAAAATAGCGCTTATAAAACAGCAATTAAAGCCTGAAGATCAGGCAAAGAAAATTGAAAAACTTGAATCACTAGTTCAGAAATTATTAAAAGATAAAAAGTAGTTGTGCTTTTATCATATACTAAACAAAAAAACACCTTTTATGAGGTGTTTTTTTTGTAACCTAGTTTGGAGGGATTGAAGTTCTAATAATCATTCCCCATTTAAATAGTTTATTGTTAAGGTAATAACAATGAAATATTCTTTGAATAACAATAATCAACGACAAGCAAGTAATTGAAAAGCGTAGATGTAGTTAGCGTTGAGTGATTCTTTTGATTTATGAATCAAAAATTATAAAAACAAAACAACAATGTCAATGCTAGACACCGAAAAAACACCTAATAAATTAAGAGGAGTTCTCTATGAAAAATGCTGTGGTTTGCACATTATGGAATGTAAAATGTAGCCAGAAGGGGAAGGGCTGAGATCGTTATTGAAGAAATTTCAATTAATGATTAGTATGAGAAATAGCTGATAAGTTTGAGTGATAAATCGTAAAGTAATTGAATAAAAGTGCGAATATTTAGACAAGGGGTGTTGTGTTAACAACAAACAACCTTGACATTGAGTAGGATAATGCTGTTGGGTCGATGCTACTTTTCTTATATCCATTCAGAGCGAAATGACAACTAGGAATATTTCAGGCAAAACGTAGTCATTTCCACAGTCAAATGCTGTACTCAAAATCGTGTTTCTTTTTAGGGACAGTGCTACTGTTTACTTTATGTTTCACGAAGGAGCTACCTGTTTTCTTTTTCGATGTTTTCTCTTGTTTAGCGATCAATGTTTCTTTTTAGGGACGGCTTTTCTGTTCGGCGCCGTTTACTTTATGTTTCATTGACATTTCAAAGATACAACGCCTTCTCGGTTGAGCTGTGGAGTTATAGCCGAGGCATCTATAAGTGTCGATGATTGGTTCTTTATCGTGGTTTTGAGTGGGTAAGAAGGCAGTAGCATATCGAAATCAAGCATACCTGGTTTTAATTTCTAAGGTAGCTGTATACAAAATAGATAGCAGCAACTCAAACAGAAATGCTATCTTTGATTTAAAGTAGTCGTATGGATTTATTTACTCAATTTGAAAGAGAACCTCAAAATTTGTTACCCGAACAAGGTACAGTGCTGTACTACGGTTTGGTGTTAGACAACGAGGCTTGTAAACACTATTATCAAAAACTGTGGCAGACAATTCAATGGAAAAATGACGAAGCCATTATTTTTGGTAAAAGGATGGTGACAAAAAGAAAAGTTGCGTGGTATGCTTCCAAAGCTTTTGAGTATTCGTACTCCAATACAACCAAAACAGCACTTCCTTTTACAGAAGATTTGTTGGAGTTAAAAAAAATAGTAGAAAAGGAAACCAATGAAACCTACAACTCTTGTTTACTAAACCTCTATCACGATGGTTCGGAAGGAATGGCTTGGCATTCAGATGGCGAAAAGGACTTAAAAAAACATGGAGCCATTGCATCACTAACACTAGGAGCGGAACGTAAATTTGCCTTTAAACATAAAAACACCAAACAAGTGGTTTCTTTGGTACTTCAAAACGGATCTTTGTTAGTTATGAAAGATGAAACACAAGATTTCTGGTTGCACCGACTACCTCCGACCAAAAAGGTAACGACTCCCCGTATTAATTTGACATTTAGAAGCATTGTCGAAAAATAATGGCCTCCGAAAGGCCAAGCTAGTATCGTTTACTCGGTACTTTGGATTTTTTTCGTTAAACTCTACTACTTAGCAAACCAAATTCAATTTTTATTGTAAATTTGAGACAAACGTTAAACCAAAAATATCTAAAAAGTATGGAAAACGCGGTAAACACTCAGCAGTTGAACATTACGCTCGACGCATTTCAAGCATTTGATACCAACATTCCTCAAAATTTAATAGCTGATGGGCCATTGGTCAATGCTGAAGCTACTACAATTGAAGGGAAATCAGGTTTTACAGTAACAGCATTAGCTTATATTCCGTCAGGAGAGTTTAATCCTGTTGTTATCGGACCTGAGGTTGTAAATTCAGTAGCTTTGATGTCAAATGTTTTGTATTTAAACTACTACGGAGTAGCTGTTGTAAAAACTGAAAACAGAGAAGGGGGAATTCAGGAAAACTTGAGTCGCGATTTTAGAATTGAATTTAATATGAAAAATACAAGCGAGCTTTACGATTTGTACTATATTAAATTTAGCTACGTATTGCCAGAAGGAACTACTCCTGTTGATATGATTTATGTAAGAGAGCAAAATGATGATCCGGAAACGGACAGAGGTACTATTACGACACCTGTGAAAGTACCACCTCCAACCTTATAAAACAAAGCTTTTGAGATTTAAAATACTCGTTGTGCTAATGATAATCATGAGCACAGCTGGGTATGCTCAAAGCGGTATGGGAGAGAGGAAATTAACCTTATTTGAAAAGGGAGAACGTATTCGTAAAACCAGTACTTCTCCTTTTTTTAGTAAAGCGCATAAGTTTTATGTCGCTCAGCAATTTGATTCTTGCTATACATATGCCAACCAAGCTTTGAGCATAACCAAAAACAAGGAGGAAAGAAACTATTTAAATTGTATTCTTGCGTACAGTGCTTACTCGAAAGGTTTTTATAAAAAAGCCCTGCAATCACTGAGCGAAATCGAGGATAATTCTAGTTATGTCGATACCAAATGCTATTTGGAAGGAAATGTCAATTTTAGTTTGCGTAAATACGAGGAGGCAACAACTAACATAACTTATTGGTTAAAGGCGTACTCAGAAGGGAAAACAAACCAAAAGAGAGCCATGCTGCACAATTTGGCATTGTGCTATTTTCATCAAAAACAATATCCGGCAGCTAAAACTGAATTTAATAAAAGCTTAGAGCTTATTGAACCTACAGATACCGCGGCAATTTTGCAGGCTAAAATGGAATTTGCAAATCTGTATTACAATCAGTATTTAGATGATGAAGCAATACAGCTTTTTAAAGAATCCTATCAGTTAGCCAATAAGTACTCCGACTTGGAGTTAAAGCAAAATACTGCTTATAACATGGCAATTGTTGAGGGTAATGCAAAAAATTACAAGGAAAGCGTCAGGTATTATAAAGAACTCATTCGATGGAAAGATTCAATTTGGAATCGTGATCGTGTATGGGAGCTTACCGAAAAAGATAAAAAATCGGCAGTAGCACAAAAGCAACAAGAAATAGCCTTGCAGGATGAGAAAATTAAACGACACAGAGTGGTGCAAACCAGTTTAATCATCGGAGCTTCTGGCTTGTTGGTGTTTATTGGCTTTTTGGTGTATCTGTATCGTAAATTGAAGCATCAACACGAGCTGATATCGGAGCAAAAGGAAGCGTTAAACCTCGCAAATAAAACGAAGGACTATTTATTTTCAGTGGTTTCTCACGATTTGAGATCACCTATAAATACGATCAAAGCGAAGCAGGTTTCCTTGCAAACAGCTATTACCCATGGAGATTTGGAAGCGGCTAAAACAACTGTTGATGCAGCGATTGCTGTTACCGATAGTACGAGCCGTTTGTTGAATAATGTATTGCATTGGTCTCTGGAACAAAGTAATCAGATGCTGTTTGAAACAAAGGAGTACGCATTGCGTCCGTTGGTGCAGCACGTCTGCTATGATTATGAGTCCCTACTAGAGGCAAATGCTATTTCCATGCAGGAGCATTTGGAAAATGCCTTAGTAGTAGTGGACAAAGAATCCATAAAAATAGTACTGAGAAACCTGCTTGACAACGCAGTAAAGTACATGGGCGGTGCTGGAGAAATTCATGTGGCTACTGGTATTCATGATGAGTCAACGGCGTTTATTTCAGTGCGTGATTCTGGAATGGGGATTGCCCCTGAACAGTTAGAAAAAATAAATGCACTAAACGATCTTACCATCGATAAAATTAATAGATCGGAAGGAGTAGGGCTGGGATTGTTGTTATGTCAAACCTTAGTGAAAAAGAATTTAGGAAAACTTCTGTTTGATAGTGAAATAGGTCAAGGGACAACTATCACGATACTAATCCCGCGAAGTTCTTAACACTAGTCATCTATATAGTAAAAAAGCGATAGTCTTACCGATTATCGCTTTTTTATTTGTGCTTCAATTTTAGAATGCACATAATCATAGTATTCTTGATATTGCGGTAGCAGTATATTTTCGTGATCAGCAGTATGTAAAAGTAGGTCCAAGTCAAATAATTCTATGGCATCTACCTCTGAAACTTGACGGTTTAATTGAGATATGGGTACGGTTAATTCAACGATAAAGACATGGTGGTATTCATTGTCGATGATGCCATTTGGGTGCTTAACTTCGTGCTTTCTGGTACCTATCTTTAACAGGGCCTCTTCTGGTATGTCAAAATCAATTTCTTCCTTTATTTCTCGTACAGCGGCCGTCGTAATGGCTTCGCCAGCTCCTATATGTCCAGCTACAGAGATGTCCCAGAGTCCAGGAAAAACCTTTTTTTGCATGGATCTTTTTTGTAGGAGCAGTTGCCCTTCTTGGGTATAAATCCAAACGTGTATGGTTGGATGAAAAAAGCCTTTGGCATGTGCTTCCGATTTTAAGCAAGTTTTACCGGTATATCGACCGTGTTCATCCAGTATATCTATGAGTTCATCCATTAATTTGCTATGTCTGAGTTAAAATGAGGGTTGTAAATAAGCCCTAGTATATTGTTAAAAGGATCAAGCACAGTGGCGGTAATTATGCCTCCTCCGACGTCAAAAGGAGCTTCATGTGGCTTTGCGCCAATACTCAACAGATAATCGTACTTTTCATGGATAGCGTCGCAGCCCCAATAGCTCACTACATTGTGTGAGGATTCTTTGGAGTTGGCTCCGGTGTTCGGTTGTAATCCTAACTCATAGCCACCAACGGAAAATCCTACATAGTAGTCTTCATCAAAATAGGGAGAGCACTGAAAAGCCTTTTCGTACCATTGCTTTGCCGTATTTAAATCTGAAACTTTATAGATAGTGGTCCGAAGGCCTAAAAAGGAGTTCGTATTCATAATAAATGAAAATAAAAAATGCTATCACAAGAAGGTGTTTGAGATAGCATTTTCATTGGTTAACTATTTAAAATAAGAAAAATCATCACCAGCTTCTATTTTTAAAAGACTCTGGTAAATCATTTTAATAACGTTTTCGACGTCTTCTCGGTGTACCATTTCAACAGTGGTGTGCATATAGCGCAATGGTAGTGATATCAACGCTGAGGCAACTCCTCCATTACTGTAGGCAAAAGCATCGGTGTCAGTTCCGGTCGCTCTTGACAGTGCTGATCGTTGGAAAGGAATAGCATTGGCCTCGGCTGCATCGATAATTAAATCGCGAAGTTTTTGTTGAACGGCTGGGGCATAGGCAATCACAGGACCTTTACCCATTTCCAAATGACCTTCTTTTTTCTTGTCGATCATCGGTGTAGTAGTGTCATGGGTAACGTCTGTTACGATAGCTACATTGGGCTTAATTCTTTCTGTAATCATTTCTGCACCGCGCAAACCAATCTCTTCTTGAACCGAATTGGTAATATAAAGCCCGAAAGGTAATTCCTTTTTGTTTTCGTGAAGTAAACGCGCTACTTCAGCAATCATAAATCCACCCATACGGTTATCCAAGGCACGGCAAACAAATTTATCTCCATTTAATACATGGAAGGTATCGGGATATGTGATAACACAGCCCACGTGAATCCCTAATTTTTCCACTTCTTCCTTGCTTGAGCATCCGCAGTCGATAAAGATGTTGTCGAGTTTTGGAGCTTCCTCCTTTGCTCGGTTACGGGTGTGAATTGCTGGCCATCCAAACACTCCTTTAACAATCCCATTCTTGGTATGAATATCTACGATTTTACTCGGTGCTATTTGATGATCACTTCCTCCGTTGCGGATTACATATATCAATCCGTTGTCTGTGATGTAATTTACATACCACGAAATCTCGTCTGCATGCCCTTCAATGACAACTTTGTAGGGAGCATCTGGATTAATCACTCCAACAGCACTTCCATAAGTGTCGGTAATGAATTCATCTACGTAAGGACGTAAATAATCCATCCATATTTCTTGACCACTCCATTCGTATCCCGTAGGAGAGGCGTTGTTTAAATAACGTTCTAAAAAGTCTAATGACTGTTCGTTTAAAATGGTGTCTTTCGCCATAACTGTATCTCTTTATTAGGTGAACTAGCTCCAGAATTTTCTCTTCTCGTTAAGCTCTTCTTGTTCTTTTAATTGCTCAGGGGTTAAAACCTTTAAAAATGATGGATGCTGCTCGATTGCGTACTCGATTTTTTCAACGATACTTTCAATACTCTCGTTGTCATAGTCGATGTCTAAGGGATCTTTAATGATCATTGATTGCAATACGTTGCGCTTTTTGATTTGCAGTCCTTTTTTATCAAAAGACCTTCGGAATCCATCAATTACAATAGGTACTACCACTGGTTTGTAGGTTTTGATGATATGAGCCGTTCCTCGTCGAATCGGTTTAAAAGCCGTGGTAGTTCCTTGAGGAAAGGTTACTACCCAACCGTCATTTAACGCTTTACCGATATTCGAAATATCTGACAACTTCACTTGTCTGTTTACATTCTTTCCAGCACTACGCCAAGTTCTGTCAATAGAAACGGAACCCGTGTAGGCAAAAATTTTCGGAAGCAATCCCGATCGCATTGTTTCCCCAGCAGCGATATAATAAACGTTTAATTTAGGGTGCCATATATAGCCAATATTTTTGATATTGTCGACTCTTCCTTTTAAAGCAGCATTAAAAACGTGAAACATAGCCGCAACATCAGCAAAGTAGGTTTGATGATTGGAGATGAATAAAACGTTCTGCTCTGGCAATTGTCTGATAATTTCAGACCCCTCGATTTGCAATTCATTAAAACGTCTGTAACGTCCGTGTGAAATAACACCGAGTATGCGGATGAGCCATTTTTTTATCCATAAAATATGACCAAAAGGATTCCTTTTAAATAAGGGCATAATATAACTTAAGTTTTATTAGTAATGCTAAATTACAAAAGAAAATGAAGATGACATTACTTAATTAGGTCTTTAATTTCTGCTAACATCATGGCTGTAGCTCCCCAAACAATGTAATCGTTTAATTTAAAGCAAGGTACTTCAATTTTGTCCATATACGATGTTTGCATTGTCATGCTTGTCAGAGATTGCTCATCTAACAAATCTAGTAGTGGAACTTCAATAATGTTCGCTACTTCTTCATTCGGAACAAAGCTAGGTTTGTTGGTGCAATAGCCCATAAAAGGGGCCACTAGGAAATTGCTAGGAGGGATGTAGGTATCTGTCAATTGTCTAAAAACAGTTATTTCACTCGGTACTAACCCGACTTCTTCATCAGTTTCTCGTAAAGCCGTAGCTTGTAAATCTATATCTGTAAGGTCTGTTTTTCCACCCGGAAAACTCACTTGGGCTGAATGGGTTCCCTTGTAACTGGCACGCTCCGTGAGTAAAAAACGAGTGGTTTGCGTCTCATCAGGGTAAAACAGTGCTAAAACAGCAGCTCTCCTTGGCGACTTGGAGCGAATCATTGATTCAGAGTACTTTTTTCTCAATGCAGGAGCCAACTTAAACTGAGCATCAAGTCCTCCTAATTCTTTGTTCTTGATATGGGTTAAATGATCTAAAAAATCGTTGAATTTCATTAAAATATATCTTATAAAACAAACTTATTGTATTCTGTCGGAATCGACAATTATTTTTGGCGCGAAATTTGTAACTTACTCAGTAAATAATCTAACAAAAATACATGAATAAAGAGAACAAATACCTTAAACTGGTATTCAGTTTGTTGCTGGATGCCATAGGATACCTGTCTTTTGTGATTCCTGTACTAGCGGAGTTCACGGATATCGTTTGGGCACCGGTATCGGCTTTGATAATGGCTAAGATGTACAAAGGAGGAAAAGGGAAAATAGCGGCGGCTATTTCCTTTATCGAAGAAGCCATGCCTGGCTTGGATGTCATCCCGACATTTACACTCATGTGGCTCTATACCTATGTTTTTAGTACAAGCAGCAAAAAGGAAAAAATAATAGAAGTATAGTTCAAAACAAATAGAAAAACGCTCGTGACCTGGATAGTACGAGCGTTTTTTTGTGATTTATGATGTTGGGAATGGCTATTTTTTCATGCTGAGTAGTGAAAAGCGATAACTCAGTCCAAAATTGTAGAAGTGAGTGTTTAAGGCACCACCTCTAGCTTTGACATATCCAACTCCCGCACGTAGTGCTAAGGCATCGAAAACTTCATAGTTGATCCCTACACTAGGTTTAAATATCAAACCTTGGCCGGTACTAATGCCACCACCACCAGCAGCTCCTCCTAAAACTTGTGCAAAGAAAGATGCACGGTTGTTTAACAACATCGGACTTTTGACTCCTAAACCTACAATTCCTTCTGCGTATGCTCCGGCATCACCGAAATTAGCAAAAGCAGTCTGACCGGTTCCGTAAATGTATTTGTTAAAGAAGAAGTTTAATTGCATGGCTATTTGATGCATGTCTTGCGAGTATCCAGGATCGCGCTGAGCTCCTGGGTAATAATCGTGTTTTACGATCACCTCAATTCCTTTGAATACACCTTCTGAAAAGGCTATTTGATTTGATTTACTTCCTCCTTGATCAACGTAATACTTCATCCCAATACCGTATGAAGAACTAACAAAATGACTGTCAGGACTCATCAAATACCCCTTATTGATACTTAGGTATAGATTGTCGTATAATTTTTGTTCAAGCGAAATGTCTGGGTAAATTAAAAAACCACCTTTGGTATCGACACCGCCACCACCGCCAGCACCTATACCGAATTTAGCGAGGAGATTGGTTCGATTTTTATTCATTGAAAGGTGATACCCTGCACCGACTAAGATGTCCATATAACCGGCACGTATCCCGTGATAGGCTCCATCGGCTTTAATAAAATAAAAGAAGTTATCGGTAAAATAAGAATTGAATTCAAAACCAGCAAGACGTATGGTACGACCTGTATAGCTTCCTTTGGTTACTCTTAAATTGTTTAAGTGAACGAGGAGGGAAGCGCGTTTACCCAGCTGCCCCCAAGGAGATGCAGTGAGTGTTGCCTCATCCAAGCGCATTTCTCGATTTTTAAGGGAAGCATGACTGAAATTTAAGGGAATTTGCACCGCTACATTTACCTGACTGCTTTGAATAGTACCTCCGTCAAAGAAATCCACATAACTATATCCAGCGGTAGCAGAAAACTTACCAAAATCATACCCCAAGTTTAGATGGGGGAGTATGAAGGCTCCACCACCGTCAGGAGCTGCGGCGCCTCCACCACCTCCGAAGTGGATTCCTCCGTCTACGAATAGTGATTTCGTAATATGATGACGTACTCCTAGATTTACTCCAAGGGTAAAGAAGCCTCCTCTGATACCTCCAACAGCTCCGTAAAAACCGAGTCCTGCATAACTCCAATCGTTCAGAAAAGCGTTGTAGTGAATTCCAGCATAATCCATGGCTACTTCATTACCAGGCATTTTTATTGGTAAGAAATCAATTTGGGCAAAAGCCTTTTGTTCTTTTTTGCTGGGTACTAATTGTTGAGCGTAAAAAAAATGAACACTCATGATACATCCTAGCATGAGTGTTCTCTTTAAAAAGTTTGTTAACATTAAGGTTAAAATCTAAATTTTAATGGTGAATTTTTTGTCTTTTTCCGTTGATATAAGAAGCGACAAAGGCATCGTCAAATCCAATTTTCACTAACTCTCGACGCATATTTTTTGCTTCTTTTAAGGTGGTAAACAAGCCCACAGAATACTTAAAATATCCGTCAGCAGGAGCGATGATTCCAGCCGTCAGATCAGAAGAGATCATTGGATTTTTTGATTTTGAAAAAACGCCAATTTGAACAGAGTAAATAGTTTTTCCATTGGTTTTTGAACGCACCTTATCCGATTGGGAGTCAATGTTGGTAGCAGTTAAACTGTTATTGTCTACTGTTTTTGCTTTTTTACTGCGCTCCAAGCGGCGTAAACTGTCAATGACGCGTTGTGCTTCTTTGGCTTTGATAGCCGTGATGTTTATTTCTTTTGCTTCCGATTTTCCAGAGGTGCCAATTGTTCCGTTTAACATTAAAAAGATAATACCGCAGGCCAAACCAAAGAATATTCCCAAGAGAATAATAAATGTTCTCGATTTTTGTTTTTGATGAGCAAATTGCTCTTCAAATTCTGTGATTTCTCGCTCAGCAGCTTCTAATTTTAACTTCGTATCATCCATGTCTTGTTGCATGAGCTGATACTTAGATTCTTCAATAAATGGCATAACCCCTGTATTTAATAAGTTGATTTCTGCGTACTAAAATACAAATCTTTTTTTATTTGTGTTTTGCTATGGTAATCACTACTCCTTTTGAGGCAGGCGTGTTGCTGATCCTTGCTGTGCTGCGTATCGGTACTAAAACATTGGCTTCTGGAAAATAGGTGGCAGTACATTGTCTCGGAATACTGTAAGGAATAACTAAAAACTTAGCAGCGGTTCGCTTGGTACCTTCGAAATGACTAGTCAAGTCAACCAAATCCATTTTTGATAATCCTAGGTCTTTCATATCCTCACTATTCATAAATAGAACACGACGTTCGTTAAGCACTCCGCGATAACGATCGTTTAGTCCGTATATAGTGGTGTTGTATTGGTCATGAGTTCGAATGGTCATCAAAATAAATTCCCCTTCCTGAAGTGCAATGTCTGAAGGTTGGTTTATAGTAAAATTGGCTTTTCCTGTATGTGTTGGTTTAAAATCCTTGGCTCTCGCATTATTCGGAAGGTAAAAACCTCCTTTTTGTCGGACGCGCTCGTTGTAGTTGTCAAATCCTGCGATGGTCGCTTCGATTTTTTCACGAATAAAATCGTAATTGCTTACCAAATGTGACCAGTTTACCTTTGAGTTTTTTAGGGTGGCGGCTGCCATCCCAGCAACGATGGCGGGCTCACTGAGCAGGGCAGGAGAGCAAGGGCTTAAATGACCCGATGATTGGTGTACCACACCCATAGAGTTTTCAACGGAAACAAATTGTGGTCCTGAAGCTTGGTGATCTTGCTCAGATCGGCCTAAACATGGCAGTATCAGTGCGCGCTTTCCGTGAATAAGATGACTTCTGTTGAGTTTCGTTGACACGTGGACCGTTAGCGAACAATTGCGAAGTGCCTCTGCGGTGTACTCCGTGTCTGGAGTAGCAGAAATAAAATTCCCGCCCATACCAATAAATACCTTGGCTTTCTCTGCGTGCATCGCTTGGATGGCATGTACTACGTCATAACCGTGTTTTCTTGGAGCGTTAAATTCAAACTCCTTTTCCAAGGCTTGCAAAAATACTTCTTTGGGTTTTTCCCATATTCCCATGGTACGATCACCCTGAACATTGGAGTGTCCTCTAACCGGACAGGTACCAGCTCCTTTTTTACCAATGCTACCTTTAACTAATAACAAATTGACAACCTCTCGAATATTATCCACAGCATTTTTGTGCTGAGTAAGCCCCATCGCCCAACAGATAATAATATTGTCATTATTCATTATTAACTGCGTAGCTTTTTTAATCTCCGGAAGTTTTAATCCAGTTTGAGGTAAGAGCTCATCAATGGTGTAATTGTCTAAGTCGGCAATGAAAGCCTCGAATCCATCGGTGTACTCTTGTATAAATTCGTGATTAAACACGGAGTTGGGTTGTTCTTCCTCTTTTTCCTTCATTAACTTCAGGATAATCTTAAGTAGCGCAACATCTCCGTTTATCTTAACTTGCAGAAATAAATCAGTTAAATCTTGACCTTTTCCTATCCATTTTAGGGGATTCTGTGGATCTTTATAATTGAGTAGTCCCACCTCTGGGAGTGGGTTTACAGTAATAATTTTTCCTCCGTTCTTTTTCGTTTCACTTAATGCAGAGAGCATTCTCGGGTGATTGGTGCCCGGGTTTTGTCCCATCACGATAACCAGGTCTGCATGATTAAAATCGTCTAAGGTTACAGATCCTTTTCCGATACCAAGGGTTTCTGCGAGTCCAGAACCGCTACTCTCATGACACATATTCGAGCAGTCTGGTAAATTGTTAGTCCCAAATTGCCTTACAAAAAGTTGGTATAAGTAGGCGGCTTCGTTACTCGTTCTTCCAGAAGTGTAAAAGATGGCTTCGTCGGGTGAATTCAAAGAATTTAATTCCTCGCCAATCAACTGAAAAGCCTCGTTCCACGAAATTTCTTCGTAATGACTAGCGCCTGGTTGTAACAGCATGGGATGGGTAATTCTACCGCTTTTCCCAATTTCATAGTCCGAAAGTTCGGCAAGCTCATCCACGGAATGAGTACTGAAAAACATCGGACTAACCTTGTTTTTAGTAGCTTCTTCTGCAATGGCTTTGGCACCATTTTCACAGTACTCTGCTAAAAATGCACGTTTTTCGTCTGGATCAGGCCAAGCGCATCCAGGACAATCAAAGCCATAGGTCTGGTTTAAATTTTTTAATAGCCCAATACCTCTTGCCACACCGGTTTCTGTAAATACGTGATTCAGTGCTGAGGCTATGGCCTTTGTGCCTACCGCACTTTTAGGAATATCTGTTAATTCGATACCTGTTAATTTTTCTGGCGGTTGAGCCTTGGTGTTTTTCTGTGTACTCATAGTAGTATGTATTGAGGATTTGAGTAGATAGTCATTTTAGGTTGTC
This sequence comes from Tenacibaculum sp. AWR4_210, assembly GCF_056160945.1. Taxonomy (NCBI): domain Bacteria; kingdom Pseudomonadati; phylum Bacteroidota; class Flavobacteriia; order Flavobacteriales; family Flavobacteriaceae; genus Tenacibaculum; species Tenacibaculum sp. AWR4_210. The sequence continues at coordinate 2,483 of NZ_JBSWYF010000003.1, read as the reverse complement.
GGCAAAAACCAATTAAGCAAATGCCAAATTCTTTGGCAAAATCGATAGCCAAACTCGAACATGCCGATACGGCAATAATAATAGAAATTTTGGCAAAAAAAGCTTTGGTTACGATCTCATAAGAAACACGTCCACTAACAATCATAATTTTGGCATCAGCCAACACACCTTGTTGAAGTAGTCCTCCAATGCATTTATCGACGGCATTATGACGACCTATGTCTTCATGGCAAATCAAGAATTCTCGCTGACCTGAAAAAAGAGCACATGCATGTGATCCTCCCGTATCGTTAAATAAGTTTTGTTCGGCCTGCATAACACGATATAATTCGTGAATGTGGCGAGCTTCTAATGGTTGTGAATTCTTTAAAGGCGTGTCACACGGCATCGGGTTGTCTAATTCTTGTTTTCCGCATATTCCACATGAAGAAACAGAAAGTAAACTTCTTTTGGTTAAATATCCTTTACCGAGGCTTGAGGCCGGAATAGTAACATTGTATACATCGTGATGATTCTCAGTGCTTTCGATTTGTTCGATAGCTAAGGTAGCATCGGACCGATATACATCTTCGGCATAGAGTAACCCCCTGATAAGTGAAACGTCATTACCTGGGGTTCGCATTACAACGGTAAAACTTTCTTTGTTAATATTGATTTGCAGAGGAGCTTCAATAACGGTAGCATCCTCAATTCTAGAGGATGTTTCATTAATGTGTTTCAATGATTGATAAACTCGAAACTGTTTCATAGAAAAGCAAAGGTAACTAATAAATAAAACAAAAAAGAAATTGGGGAAATTTTAAAATCAGTAACTTTATTGCCTGATTTTAGAAAAAGATATTTTACTATAGTATTCGAATTACATGAGAAATTTAGTGTTACTGTCCTTTATGTTGATTTGTGGTGTTGTGGATGCGCAAATAAGAGATAGTATTCCCAGTTTTGTAGAGGATTATTACCTGGTCAAAGACGGAGACTCTTTGATGATACAATTAAAAGAAGTAGCTGTGTTGCCAAAACACAAGTTTACAGGACAAAAAGATGTCCATTATTACTTTTGGTTCAAGCGGAAGGTGTTTAAAGCCTACCCATACGCTGTGCTGGCGTCGAAAAGAATCGATAGCTTGCATTTGCGATTGAGCAGGATTAAATCGAAAAGAAAGAAAAGGGCCTATGTGAAACGAGTTCAAAAGTATTTAGAGAAGGAATTGACCGATCCTTTGAAAAAATTGACAAGGACAGAAGGAAGGGTGCTGCTGAAACTAATTCACAGACAAACTGGGAAAACGGCTTACAATAATATTAAGGATTTGAGAAGTGGATGGAAAGCCTTTTGGTATAATACTACGGCAAACTTGTTTAAGCTGTCTCTTAAAATAAAGTACGATCCTGCTGTGGTGAATGAAGATTATTTGATAGAAGATATTTTGCAAAGAGCATATATTGACGAAGCATTACCGTTTCAAGAACCTAAGTTAAAGATGAATTACTTAGAAATTGTTGCTGACAAAAAGGGAACTGTTGATGTTGAAGAGTATAAAAGAATGTTTGCAAAACAAAAGAAAAGAAGGAAGAAGAAGAAAAAGTGATACACTGGGAATTGCTATTAGTGGAGGTGTCGTAGCTTAAATGAATAGGGTAGGGGTTATCCGTTTGATTATTAATGCCTTATTTTTCTGTATCAAAAAACAAAAAAAATAGTAAGGTAAACCCATTGCCAATTCAAAAAGAGCTTCTATATTTGCACCCGCTAACGGAAAAACGCAAGTTTGAAAAGTAGTAAAGTTCATTAAAATATCGTGGCAAAGAGAGGTTAAGAAAAGATTAAAAATAAGTTTCAAAAAACTTGTATAAGTCAAAAAGAAGTGAGTATCTTTGCAGTCCGATTCTCACTGGGAACACAAAGTGTTTGGCTGGTGAAAAGAAGAAAAAAAACTTTAAAAAAAGTTTTGCAAAATCGAAAAGTATTTTCTAGTTTTGCATCCGCTTTTGAGAGCAACACGATCTAAGAAATTTTGGAAAGGTTTAAAAAAAATCAGTTAGTTCGATTCTAACATTTCTACAAGAGGTTAACGAGAGTTAACAAAGTTCATTGAAAATATTGAAATTGACAGCGTAATTAAAGAGTAGAATTACCACAACGCAATCCTTGGATTGCACTGAAAATTCTTTTGAAGACTTTACATTAGATAATATTAAAGATTATACAATGAAGAGTTTGATCCTGGCTCAGGATGAACGCTAGCGGCAGGCTTAACACATGCAAGTCGAGGGGCAGCGTAGATTGCTTGCAATCTGACGGCGACCGGCGAACGGGTGCGTAACGCGTATAGAATCTGCCTTGTACAGGAGGATAGCCTTTAGAAATGAAGATTAATACTCCATAATGCTAAGAGATGGCATCATTTTTTAGTTAAAGATTTATCGGTACAAGATGACTATGCGTCCTATTAGCTAGATGGTAAGGTAACGGCTTACCATGG